>NZ_JBFAWA010000004.1:0-471812 GCF_040680035.1 Nonomuraea sp. NPDC052116
AATTTCCGTCATAAATGACGGGGATATGCATGTGTATCTCATGCACTGGCTTTTAACACACTGTTGAGTTCTCAAGAAACGGACGCGTACTTCCTCGCTCAAAACCGTTCCGGTCTTTCGCTCGGAGGCGTTCATTTCGTTGTGTCTTTATTCTTTCAGCCGTTCAAGTCCCTGTCAAATTGACCCGACTTGCTCGACCTGCTGGAATTAAGACCCGCCCCGTTTCCGGGACAACCCCTCTAACTTACCAGGCCTTCCGAATCGGTGCGAATCCACCGAAGGGCGACCTTCGAAGTAAGTGGGATTTGCCGGGCGTCTCCGGGAGTCTCTGTGGACTCCCTCGGCCGCCCTGCGCGAAGCAACTCTAGCAGCCCGACGCACCCACTTCGCGCCACTCAGGTAATCACGTGGTTGTTCCCTCACCACGCAACGCCCAAACCTCACCAAGGACACCCAGGTCGGCGCCCCAGCTGTCAAGCCGTCGGCAAGTCATCCGCAATCGCTGCCAGGTACGAAGTACCTACGAGCAGACTGCGCTCTCGGAGGTGCCCGCTATGACCCGCTCGGAGTTCGACGACATCCGTGCCTTCCTCGCCGACGAGGCGACCCATGCCGGAGACCTGCTGAGAATCGCAAGGACCCTGATCGACGACCTCGAACACGCCCGTATGCGCGAGGCCGTACTCCGTACCCACTACCTGCGTCTGCTCACGGCGGCGCGGGCGACGGTGGCGGCCGACATCGCGGACGCGCCCGACCCCATGGCGTTCCTCAAGCACGAGCTGTCCGAGCGCGGCCAGATGCCGGAGGACGGCGAGGCCGTGCAGCGCATCCTGGCGGACGCCCGTACAGCGGCCCTGCTGCTCGCCTGCCTGGAGGAGTCCGTCCCCCAGCGCCCGCGCGGAATGCGCCTGCGCCGGTGCGTCGGCATGAGGCGGACCCTCCCGCATTAGCCGCTGACCCGATGAGCACTCGGCCCATACCCGGCCTTGGCTGACCGGCTGTAAGACTTCGCATATGTGGCAGCGCGGGTTGAACTGGGCGGCAGTCGCACTAGTCGGGATATTCGGCCTGATGTGGGTCGGCGTCGTGATTTATGCCGATCAGACCTCTTCCCTCTGGATGCGGGCCGTGCAGGTGGCCTTCGGGATCCTGCTCCTGGGCTGGGCCGTGCAGCGAGCGGTCGTGATGCTCGTCAAGCCGTCAGCCCACTGCTACTCGGAGGAAGCCGACGGCTGGAACCGGTAGCCCATCCCCGACTCGGTCAGCAGATGCACCGGACGGGCAGGGTCCCGTTCGAGCTTGCGCCGGAGCTGGGCCATGTACTGGCGCAGGTAGTGCGTCTCCTTGAGGTAGGAGTCTCCCCAGACCTCTCGCAGCAGCTGGCGCTGGCTGATCAGCTTGCCCGGGTTACGCAGCAGGATCTCCAGGAAGTGCCACTCCGTGGGCGTCAGCCGTACCCCTCCCGAGATCGTCTTGCTGGAGAGGTCGATCACGTGATCGCCCAGCCGCACCGTGGCGGCCTCCTCTTCGTGCTGGCCCGTGCGGCGGGTCACCGCGCGGACGCGGGCGAGCAGCTCGTCGATGCTGAACGGCTTCGTCACGTAGTCGTCGGCGCCGGCGTCGAGCGCGTCCACCTTGTCGGTGCTGTCCGCGCGCCCCGAGAGGACGATGATCGGCACGGCGGTCCAGCCGCGCAGGCCCTCGATGACCTCCACGCCGTCCAGATCGGGCAGCCCGAGATCGAGGATGACCAGGTCGGGATGCCACTCGGCGGCCTGGCGCAGCGCCGAGCCGCCGTCGGCCGCGACGGCCACCTCGTACTGCCGGGCGGCCAGGTTGACGCGCAGCGCACGCAGGATCTGCGGCTCGTCGTCCACCACCAGCACGCGGGTCACGTGTGTCTCCGCAGCGAGACGGTCATGGTCAGTCCCCCTCCGGGCGTGTCCTCCAGCACGAGCGTGCCGCCCATCGCCTCGGTGAGGCCGCGCGAGAGCGCCAGGCCGAGCCCCACGCCCGTGTGACTGGCGCGGTCGCCGAGCCGCTGGAACGGCATGAACACCCTTTCATGCGCTTCGGGCGGAATGCCGGGGCCCCGGTCGATGATGCGGATCTCCACGTTGTCGCCGTGCCAGCTGGCGTTGACGACCACGGGCTCGCCGTCGGGGCTGTAGCGGACGGCGTTCGACATGACGTTGACGAGCACGCGCTCCAGCAGGGCGGGGTCGGCCATGATCTCGGGGACGATGGGCGGCAGGTCGCTGCGGATCTGGTCGCGTAGCGGTCCGAGGTCGTCGATGGCGTGCGGCAGCACGTCCTCGATCGCCACGGGCTCCAGGTTCACGCCGAGCACGCCTGCCTGGAGGCGGCTCATGTCGAGGAGGTTCGCGACGAGACGGTCCAGCTTGATCAGCGACTCGTCGGCAGTGGCCAGCAGCTCGCCGCGGTCCTCGTCCGACCAGGTCACGTCGGTGCTGCGCAGGCTCTCGACCGCCGCCTTGGCCGAGGCGAGCGGCGTACGCAGGTCGTGGCTGACGGCGGCCAGCAGAGCGGTGCGCATCCTGTCGGCCTCGGCCAGCGGCTCGGCCTGCTCGGCCGCCTCGCGCAGCCGCTGCTCGCGCAGGGCGACCGCCGCCTCCGCCGCGAACGCCTCCAGCACCCGCCGGTCGCTCGCGTCCAGCAGGCGTCCCCGGGCGGCGAGCACGAGCCGTTCATCGATCACGACGTCGGTGTCGGCCGTACCCGGGCTCGTGCACGGCACGCCGCCCGAGGTCGCGACGATGTGCCAGTCGTCCGTACGCTCCAGCAGGGTCACCGAGCCGAACCCGAACGTCTCCCGCGTCCTGGCCAGCAGCGACGGCAGCGCGGCGTCGCCCCTCAGCACATGACCCGCCAGCGTGGACAGCACCTCGGCGTCCGCCCGCGAGCGCGCCGCTTCCCTGCTGCGCCTGGCCGCCAGGTCGACGACCGTGCTGACCATGACCGCCACCAGCACGAACGTGGTCAGCGCGAGCACGTTCTGCGGCTCGGCGATCGTCAACGTGTGCAGCGGCGGCGTGAAGAACCAGTTGAGCAGCCCGAACCCGAGCACCGCCGCCGTCAACGCCGGCCACATGCCGCCCACCAGGGCCACCCCGACGACCAGCAGCAGGAAGAGCGGGATCTCGCTGGGCAGCGACAGGCCCAGCGGCTGGAGCGCGGCCGTGAGCAGCGGCGGCCCGAGCAGCGCCAGCCCCCAGCCGGACAGCCGCCGCCGGCGCGTCAGCGCGGCGCTCGACCGCGCCCGCCCGCGGCCCGTCCTGGTCGCCTCGTGCGTCACCATGTGCACGTCGATCGGCCCGGACAGCGCCGTCGTCGTCACACCCACGCCGCGCGCGACGATCTGCGCGAGCCGTCCCCTGCGCGACGCGCCCAGCACGAGCTGGGTGGCGTTCACACCACGGGCGAACTCCAGCAGCGCGTGCGGGATGTCGTCGCCGACCACCTGGTGGTAGGACCCGCCGAGGGCCTCGACGAGGGCCCGCTGGTGCACCAGGTTCGCGGGGTCGCCGCCGGAGGTCAGGCCGTCAGCGCTCGTGACGTGCACGGCCAGCAGATCGGCCCCCTTGCTCCTGGCCGCGATGCGCGCCGCCCGGCGGATGAGCGTGTCCCCTTCCGGGCCTCCGGTGACGGCGACCACCACGCGCTCGCGGGCCTCCCAGGTGCCCGCTATGGCATGGTCGGCGCGATATTGGTCGAGTTGCTCGTCCACCTTGTCCGCCAGCCAGATCAGGGCGATCTCCCTCAAGGCGGTCAGATTTCCGACGCGGAAGTAGTTGGCCAGCGCGGCGTCGACGCGATCGGGCGGGTAGACGTTCCCGTGTGCCATCCGCCGGCGTAGCGCCTCGGGCGCCATGTCGACGAGCTCGATCTGGTCGGCACGGCGCACCACCTCGTCGGGCACGGTCTCCCGCTGCGACACGCCGGTGATCTGCTCGACCACGTCGTTGAGGGATTCGAGGTGCTGGATGTTGAGGGTGGAGACGACGTCGATGCCAGCGTCGAGCACTTCGTCGATGTCCTGCCAGCGCTTGACGTTGCGGGAGCCGGGAACGTTCGTGTGGGCGAGCTCGTCGATCAGCGCCACGGTGGGGGCGCGGGCGATGACGGCATCGACGTCCAGCTCGGTGAACGTCGCGCCGCGGTAGGTCATCGTCCGCCTCGGCAGGACCTCGAGTCCGTCGAGCAGGCTGGCCGTCCTGGCGCGGCCGTGGGTCTCGACGAAGCCCACGACCACGTCCTTGCCACGTTCGCGGGCGCGGTGCGCCTCGCTCAGCATGTCGTACGTCTTGCCCACGCCGGGCGCCGCACCCAGGTGAACGCGCAGCCTCCCGCGGGACGTGCTCCCCATTCCTCCAGATTACGGCTGGTACGGCGGCGCGACCCCCCAGCCCCAGTGGGGCACGGGAGCCTCGAGCGGAGGCGTGGCGTCCGGCGCGGAGTTGTGCCTGGCCAGCCTGGTGCCCCATTCGACGTAGCCGGCGAACGCCGCCCTGAACTCAGGGTCGTCAGGCAGCCCCACTTCGTCGGCCGCGTCCATGAGGAGATTCACCCACCTGCGGCGCTGGGGCTCGGTGATGGCCTTGCCGAGGTGGTGGCGGAGCATGTTCGGGTAGCCGCCGCGCTCCTTGGTGTACCGGTCGGGGCCGCCGAAGACCTCGCTGAGCCACATCGCCACGTATTTGGGGTGATCGGGGTCCATGTGCGCGAACAGCGGGCCGATCAGGTCGTCCTTGACGACCGTGCGGTAGAACGCTTCGGTCAGCCGCTCGAACGCCTCAGTGCCGCCGGCCCAGTCGTAAAGGGTGGGTTCACTCATGTAATGATGTAATCATTCGCCGGGCGACGGCGGCAAGGCCGGAAACGACAGAGTCCCTGGTCTCCGGATCTCTCCGGTGACCAGGGACTCTGGCTTGGTAGCGGGGACAGGATTTGAACCTGCGACCTCTGGGTTATGAGCCCAGCGAGCTACCGAACTGCTCCACCCCGCGTCGGTGTCTCTGGATATAACTATACAGGGCCCGCGACAGTGCTTTGACCAACGCCGACCCCGAACTGCCCGCCGCGCCTTGAGGAAGGGCCGCGGACGCCCCACGCAGGTCGTGGAACGCATCCCCGGACCCCTGTGGGACCAATAGCAAAAGCCCGGACTCCGATTAAGGAGCCCGGGCTTCTGGACTGGTAGCGGGGGCAGGATTTGAACCTGCGACCTCTGGGTTATGAGCCCAGCGAGCTACCGAACTGCTCCACCCCGCGTCGCGTTGTTGCCTTTAAAGACTAGTGGGCGACGCGGGGTGGGCGCAAACCGATTGCGCTAGGACGTGCCCGCCGCTTGCGATCCCGTAGGCGATGGCGAGACGGAAGGCGTGGCCGACGGCGAGACCGACGGACTGGCGGATGGAGTGGCCGACGGGGTCGCCGAGGGCTTGGGCTGCTGGGCGTTGGCCCCTTCCAGCGCCTTCAGCGCCTCCTCCAGCCGCTTCTGCGCCTCGCCGTAGGCATCCCAGTTGGGCGGACTGGACTGCAGGGCCTTCTGCGCGTCCTCGTACGCCTTCTTGGCGTTGGCGATCGCCGAGTTGATCGCCGTGTTGGCCTGGTTGGGGACGTTCTGCTCGGTGGGGGTGTTCGGCTGCTGTTGCTGGCCGCCGAAGACCTCCGCGAGCGCCTTCTCCAGGTCCGGCCCGACGCCGATCTTGTTGCCGTACGACACCAGGACCCGCTGCAGGATCGGGTACGGCTCCTGGCCACCGCCCGCGGCCACCTGGACGTACACCGGCTCGACGTAGAGCAGGCCGCCCGCGTACGGCAGCGTCAGCAGGTTGCCGTACCGGAGCGACGAGCTACCCACGCCCATCACGTTGAGCTGACCGGCGAGGCGGCTCTGGAAGGCGTTCTGCACCTGTCCTGGGCCCGGGATGGGCGTGTTGGACGGCATGCGCAGGATGCGCAGCCGGCCGTAGCCGGAGCCGGCCGACGAGTCGACCGCCATGAACGCCGACAGGTTGGCGCTCCCCTGCCGTGGCACGAACGTCGTCGTCAGCGAGAACGTCGGCGTGCCGCCCGGCATCGTGGTGGTCAGGTAGTAGGGCGGCTGCTTGATGTTCTTGTCGTTCTGCGTGGGGTCGCCCGGGACGTTCCAGAAGTCCTGGCCGTTGTAGAAGGCGGCCGGGTTGGTGATGTGGTAGCGCGACAGCGTGTAGCGCTGCACCTTGAACAGGTCTTCGGGGTAGCGGACGTGGTTGCGCAGGTCGGCGCTCATCTCCGAGGCCGGGCGGATGACCCCCGGGAACGCCTTGCTCCAGGTCTTGAGCAGCGGGTCGTTGGTGTCCCAGCCGTAGAGCGTGACCGTGCCGTCGTAGGCGTCGACCGTGGCCTTGACGGAGTTGCGGATGTAGTTGACCTTGTCGCTCGGCTGCTGGGCGATCACGCGGCGGTCGGTGGACGCGTCGCGCGTCATGTCGCCGAGGCTCTCGCTCTGCGAGTACGGGTAGTCGTTGGACGTGGTGTAGCCGTCGAGGATCCAGGTGATGCGCCCGTCGACGATCGCCGGGTAGGGGTTGCCGTCGAGCGTGAGGAAGGGCGCGACCTTCTGGACCCTGTCGCGCGGGTTGCGCACGTACAGGATCTGGGAGTTGTCGTTGACGTCGCCCGACAGCAGGATGTTCGCCTCGCCGTACTTGGCGGCGTAGACGAGCCTGTTGAGGAACGAGCCGACGCGGACGCCGCCCTTGCCGTCGTAGATGTTGTCGGCCTGGCCCGTGCCGCCCGTCTGCGGGTAGTCGAGCTCCTTCGTCTTCGGGTTGCCGCCCGCGATGATGTACTCCTCGGCGGCCGGCTCCTCGCCGAAGTAGATGCGCGGCTGGCGCAGCCCGGTGGTGGTCGCCAGAGGGCCGGTGACCGGCATGTCCTTGGCGTCGTAGTTGGGCAGGCCACCGCCGTCGACCTGGTTGCCCGGCGCGGCGACGAAGCCGTAGCCGTGCGTGTAGACCAGGGCCCGGTTGATCCAGTTGTTCTGGCCCTCGGGCGGACCGGTCATCTCCCGCACGCCGACGACATGGTCGACCAGCTTGCCGGTGCTGTCGGGGTAGCGGTCGACGTCGAGCGTGTCGCCGAAGTTGTAGAAACCGCGGATGCGCTGCGTCTGCTCGTACGTCGAGGACAGCAGCGCCGGGTCGAGCAGCCGGACGCCGGAGACGGAGGCGTCGCCCCCCTTCTGGACCTTGGACGGGTCGGACTCGGCGTTGTAGTTTTCGACCTCGGTCTTGTCGATGTTGTACGCCTCGCGCGTGGCGTTGATGTTGCGCTGGATGTAGGCCGCTTCCTTGCCCTGCTGGTTGGGCTTGACCTGGAACTGCTCGACCAGCGCCGGGTAGACGCCGCCGATCAGGATGGCCGAGAGCACGAGCAGGCCGGCCGAGACGCCGGGGAGCATGCCGCCGGGCCGGAAGATGCCGGCGAAGAACAGTGCGGCGCAGATCAGCGCGATGATCGCGAGGATGGTCTTGGCCGGCAGGACGGCGTTGACGTCGGTGTAGGACGCGCCGTGGACGAACCCGCGGTCGGAGAAGACCAGACCGTAGCGGTCGACCCAGTAGGCGACGGCTTTCAGCAGGACGAAGACGCCGAGCAGCACCGACAGGTGGACGCGGGCCGCCCTGGAGGCGTGCACGCCCGGGGACTGCAGCCGGAACCCGCCGTACAGGTAGTGCGTGATCGCCGCCAGCACGATCGAGATGATCACGGCGGTGAACAGGAAGTTCAGCACCATCCGGATGAACGGATAGTCGAACACGTAGAACGAGATGTCCAGCCCGAACAGCGTGTCCTGCTTGCCGAACGACTCGCCGTTGACGAACTTCAGCCACGTCTCCCACTGGCCGGCGAAGGAGGAGCCGGAGAAGAGGGCGAGCAGGCCCATGCCGACGATGAAGATCAGCTTGCGGTGGGGGTCGAGCGCCATGCGGTAGCGGTCGGCGCCGCTGCCCCCGCCGAACATCGCCGGTCCGAACATCGGCCGCGTCCGGAAGGCCAGCAGCATGTTGCCGCCCGCGATGCCGACCATCAGCAGCGCGCCGACCAGGAACAGCACGATCTCGGTCAGCAGGACGCCGGTGAAGATCGACGTGTACTTGGCCGCGTCAAACCATAGATAGTCGGTATAAATACCGGAAAATAGGAAAAATAGCGCCACGATCGCCACCAGAGCGATCGCCACAGGCAGAAGCAGTCTCGGACGGCGGGGCAAGCGCATCGCCCTACCGGCTCCTGGGGTCCGGAAGCTCAAGGCCAACCCCTCGTCGTGATGAAGAAACGGTCCGTGTCTGGCAACTTACACCGCAGTGCCAGCCCTACGGCTAACGCACGGCGAGCTCCAGAAGTTTCATCCGGTCTCGCACGCGGGCACGTTTCCCTTACCCGTGCGCAGCGCGTCGAGCGCGAGCACCGCGTCATGCAGCGTGTCGGCCCTGACCAGCCGGAGCCCGTCGGGCACGGCTTGCATGGCCTCGGCGCAGTTGTCGGCGGGCGTCAGGAAGACCGTCGCGCCGGAGTCTTTCGCGCCCACCATCTTCTGGGCGATGCCGCCGATCGCGCCGACCTCGCCCGACGGCTGGATCGTGCCGGTGCCGGCGATCCGCTTGCCGCCGGTGATCTCACCCGGCGTCAGCTTGTCGACTATGCCGAGCGAGAACATCAGCCCCGCGCTCGGCCCGCCGACGTCGCCGACGTTGATGTCGACGTCGAACGGGAACTTGTACTTGGCCTGCATGACCACACCCACGAGGGTCTGCCCCTTGGGTCCGGCCACGGTGGGCACGGTGACGTCGAGCTTCTGGCCTCCCCTGGTGACGGAGAAGGCCACGTTGTCGCCCGGCTTGTGCGCCTTGACCGCGTCACCCACGACGTCGACGTCCTTCGCGGGCTTGCCGTCCACGGAGTTGATCTCGTCGCCCTTCAACAGCTTGCCGTCGGCGGGCCGGCCCTTTTCCGTGGAGACCACGGTCACGACCATGTTGAAGGGGATCTTGAGCTCGCTGAGGGCGGCGGCCCTGGCGGAGTCCTGGGAGTTGGTCATCTCGACCGTGTTCTCCTCCTCGACCTCCTTGGGGTCGCGGTTGGGAGCGAAGATGGTCTCCTGCGGGACCACCGCCACGGTCGGGTCGATCCAGCCGCGCAACGCCGTCAGCAGGTCGATCTGAGCGGCCGGGCCGCCTTGGTAGGCCACCGTGACCAGGCTCAGCGCGCCGCTGGTCGGGTAGGTCTCCCGCCCCTTGATCGAGATCACGGGCTTCTTGTCGACCTCGCCGATCGTGTTCTCGGTCGGGCCGGGGCTCAGCACGACGTACGGGACCGGACTGAACGCGCCCACGACGCCGAGCGCGAGCACAAGGAATCCCGCGAGCAGAAGGGTCAGGGCGCGTCGTGACATGTCGATGAGCTTATTCGCCGGCGCCGACCCATTCGGTCTCACCGTCGGCGAACACCTGGTGTTTCCAGATGGGGACGTTTGCCTTCAGGTCGTCGATCAACCGTCTCGAAGCCCTGAACGCCTCGTCCCTGTGGGGTGCGGCCACCGCGACGATGACGGCCGCCTCGCCCAGCTCCAGGTCGCCCACGCGGTGGACGGCGGCCAGCGCCGTCACGGGGAAGTCGGCGGCCACCTTCTCGGCGACCTGCCGCAGCTCGGCCTCCGCCGAGGGGTGGGCCGAGTAGGAGAGCCTGGTCACCGGTTTTCCGTGGTCCTGCTCGCGCACGGTGCCCACGAAGAGGGCGGTGCCGCCGGCGGCGTGGTCGCCCACGGCGGCCAGCACCTCGTCGACGGAGAGCGCGGTATCACGAATGCCGAGCAACCGGATGACGTCCACGCAAAGAGCCTACCAACAAGAAATCCGCCCGCTGGACTCCCGAAACGCCGTCGTACCTGGTCAAGGCCGGGTTGACGGCGGATTTCTCAGCCGCGCCGCTTCTTGCGCACCTGGCGGACGATCGCGGCGGTGCCGATGACGGCCACGGTGGCGCCGGCCGCGGTGAGCGTGGCCTCCTTGACGGGCAGGCGCCGGCCGACCACTGTCGTCCTGTTCTCGCGCAGCTCCAGGAGCTCCTCGAACGCGGCCTCGTTCGTCCACGAGGGCTTCCAGCCCGCCTCGCGCAGCGCCGTGCAGTCGACGACCCACGGGTAGACGACGTAGTGCAGGTCGGTCGCCGGGGCCGGGGTGATGCCGAGCCGGTGGAGGCGCTGGGCCGTGCTGAACGTCAGCCCCGCGGGCAGCTCGAACCTGCGGATGCTCGACAGCTCCTCGACCTGCTCCTGCTCCATCCATCCGTCGGAGCCGACGGCGACCACGCCCGTGACGACACCGCGGGCGGCCAGGTCGAGCGCCGAGACCAGGTCGTCGATGTGGCAGAACTGCCAGCGCGGGTTGCAGCCCTTGACCGTCAGGAGCCTGGGCGACTCGAAGTGACGGGTGATGACGGTGTCCACTCCCGGGCCGACGACCGCGGCCGGGCGCAGCACGGTGACCTCCAGGCCGGGGTGGCTGCGCAGCGACCGGCGTACCAGGGACTCGATCTCCAGGTAGTCGCCCACGACGCCGGTGTCGGGCTCGGCCGCCACGGGGGCGTCTTCAGGCAGGGGCACCTCGTTGTCGGGCGCGGCGCCGTACACCATCGCGCTCGTGACCAGCACCACACGCCGCACGCGCGCCGCCGCGCAGGCGGTCAGCACCGTCTGGGCGGCCCGCAGATTGTACGCGCGCCGCTCGGACGGGTCGGAGTCGACGGCGTAGTCACCGGCCAGATGGACCAGGACGTCGATGTCGGAGATCCGGTTCGCCAAGAGCGGATCCCGTACGTCGATCACTCTCCACGTGGCTTCCCCGACATCACCGCGCTCCTCGTCAATGGCCACCACCCTGCGGAAATCCGCGGAGGATACGAGCCTCGCGAGCAGCTCTCGGCCTATGCCGGAGGCCGCTCCGGTGACGGCTACTACGGGTTGGCTCGGGCGTTTCGAGGTAGGCACCAGGTCCTCACTTTGCACTGATCCGCCGTAGGACGACTAACGTGGCGGATGTGGACTCCTCCATCCTGCACGAGGTAGAGCGGTGACTGACCTGCCAGGTCGCGAAAACGACCCTAACGAGAACCCGTTCGCCATGTTCGGCAACCCTGAGCAGATGGCTCAGGCGATGCGCCAGTTCGCCGACATGCTGTCGGCGCCTCAGGGTTCAGGCCCTGTCAACTGGGACATGGCGAAGAACATCGCCCGGCACGCCGTGGTCGCCCAAGGCGATCCGAGCGTCATGGAAGGCGAGCGCCGTCAGATCGTCGACGCGCTGAGCCTGGCCGACCTGTGGCTGAACGAGGCGACGACGCTGCCGAGCGGCGTGTCCAACCCGCAGGCCTGGAGCCGGTCCGAGTGGATCGAGAACACCATCCCGGTCTGGCGCAAGCTCTGCGAGCCGATCGCGGAGCGCATGGTCGAGACCATGGGCGGCGCGCTCGGCGGATCCGGGCTGCCTCCCGAGGCCCAGCAGATGGCCGGCCCGCTGCTCGGCATGCTCAAGCAGATGGGCGGCATGATGGTCGGCCAGCAGATCGGGCAGGCGATCAGCTCGCTGGCCCGCGAGGTGGTCGGCACCACCGACATCGGCCTGCCGCTGTCCGACACGGCCGCGCTGCTGCCCGGGGGCATCGCCTCGTTCAGCGAGGGCCTGGAGATCCCGGCCGACGAGATCCGGCTCTACCTGGCGCTGCGCGAGGCCGCGCACCACCGGCTGTTCCAGCACGTCCCGTGGCTGCGCTCCCACCTGCTGGGCGCGGTCGAGGAATACGCCAAGGGCATCACCGTCGACACCTCGGCGCTCGAGGAGCAGATCCGCGGTCTCGACATCAACAATCCCCAGGCGATCCAGGAGGCGCTGAGCGGGGGCAACCTGCTCAAGCCCGAGGAGACCGAGCGGCAGAAGGCCGCCCTGGCGCGGCTGGAGACGATGCTCGCCCTGGTCGAGGGGTGGGTGGCCACCGTGGTCGACCAGGCCGCCGAGGGCAAGCTGCCCTCCGCCGTGGCGCTGGCGGAGACCGTACGCCGGCGGCGCGCGACCGGTGGGCCCGCGGAGCTGACGTTCGGCACGCTGGTGGGGCTGGAGCTGCGGCCCCGGCGGCTGCGTGAGGCGGCGGCGCTGTGGCGCGCGCTGGAGAGCGAGCGCGGGCTCGAGGGCCGCGACGCGCTGTGGGGCCACCCCGATCTCATGCCGACGGCCGACGACCTCGACGATCCCGACGCGTTCGTACGCGGTGAGGCGGCCTGGGACATCTCCCAGCTGGAGGCGAAGCCGGACGACGAGGGCGACAAGGGCGACGAGAGTTGAGTTTGCACGGCGACGCGGTGGCGGTGCTGTCCGCGTGGAACGCGCCCACGCCCGAGGAAGAGGCGTTGCGCCTGGAGTTCCTGGAGCATTTGCGGGCGCATGACGACGCGATGCTGCGGGAATGCGTACCGGGGCATCTGACGGCGACGACGGCGGTGCTGTCGCACGACGGCACGCAGGTGCTGCTCACGCTGCATCCGAAGGCCAAGAAGTGGCTGCCCATGGGTGGCCACTGCGAGATTTCCGACATGTCGCTCATGGATGTTGCTCTGCGGGAAGCATGGGAGGAGTCGGGAATTTCCGGGCTTGAGCTGCTGCCCGGGCCGCTCGCGGTCGACAGGCACGAGGTGTGGTGCCATCCCCCGTACAGCTGGCATCTCGACGTCGAGTACGCGGCCGTGGCCCCGCCCGGCGCCGAGGCCGTGATCAGCGACGAGTCGCTCGACCTGCGCTGGTTCCCCGTGGACGCGATCCCCGAGCTGTCCGACGAGGCGACGCGGCGGCTGGCCGCACGTGGACAGGCGGCTCTTAGCTCGGGCTCACGCGCGTTTGGCTAGAGTCCTTTGCGTCGTTCCAAATAGGGGGCTGCGTGGAGACTTCTGCCGTCGGCGGCACGATCGTGACACCCGGGCGCAAGCGCCGGAAGTTCCCCGCGACTACTTTGACCTGGCTGGCCGTGACCCCGTTCGCGGCGTGGGCCGTGGCGCGGGTGGCCGGTCTGGAGCGGGGGTCGCTGCCCACGCAGATCATGACCGCCACCCCGTACGCCGCGGCCGGCTCGCTGGTCCCGCTCCTGATCGCCGCGGTCGGGCGTAAGCGGGCGGCGACCGCCGTCGCGCTGCTGGCCACGACCGCGCTCGGCTTCAGCGTGCTGCCCAGGGCTCTGGGCAGGGCGGAGGCCACCACGGGCAGGCCGCTGAAGGTCATGACGATCAACATGCTGTTCGGCCGGGCCGACACGGCGACGATCATGAAGCTGGTACGTGAGTTCCGGCCCGACGTGCTGAGCACGCAGGAGCTCACCCCTGGGGCGGTCGCCGACCTCGACGAGGCCGGGCTCAAGGAGCTGATGCCGTACCGCGTGCTGCAGGACGAGTGGAGCGCCGGCGGGAGCGGGCTCTACTCCAGGCATCCGGTGGAGCCGCTGTGGAACGTGATGCCGCCGGTCGGGCACCAGATGCCCGCCGCGATGATCTCGCTGCCGGGCGGGAAGCCGATCGAGTTCATCGACGCGCATCCGTTCCCGCCGCTCGGGCCCCAGGTCATCGAGTGGAACGAGGCCATGGCGGCCTTTCCCTCAACCTCCCCCGACCGGATCCGGATCATCGCGGGTGACTTCAACGCCTCCCTCGACCACGCCGCCCTGCGCGGGCTGCTGGCTCGCGGCTACAAGGACGCGGCCGACACCGTTGGGGCCGGGCTGATACCGACGTGGCCGGCGAACAAGCGGGTGCCGCCGATCATCACGATCGACCACGTACTGGTGGACGAGCGGGTGGGGGTGAAGGAGGTCAGCGTGCGCGACGTGCCGAAGACCGACCACCGGGCGGTGCTGGCCGAGCTCACCGTGCCCTGATCAGCGCCCTGGTGCTCTCCCAGCCTTCCAGGCCGGGGTCGAGGCGTTCGACGTCTTCGGGGGTGCGCAGGCGGTGCCAGCCCGGGGTGGTGGCGACCTTACGGGGGCCCGGGGCCTGGGCGCGCAGGGTGGCCACGATCCGCTCGTCGTCGAGGTCGGGGTCCGCCCAGGTGGGCGGGGGGAGCGCGCAGGCCATGGCCACGGCGCCGCCGTTCTCCGCCGGGCAGATGGTGATCTCGGCCCTGCCGAGCTCCCTGAACAGCTTGCCGACGAGGAGGGGCGGCAGGTCGGGCGCGTCCGCGCTGATCACTGCGACTTGGTCGGCTTTGAGGCGCTGAAGGATGATTTTTAGCGGTTCGTCGTCTTTTATCGTGATTACTTCGGTGCCCGGCCAGACGATCTCCTCCAGCTCGGGAAGGCTGGTGATCAGGACCGGGGTGACGAGCTCCAGCCCCGCGACCATCTCGTAGGTGTCCTCGGCCACCGCTTCGAGGAACCGCGCGGGATCCACGCCCGGGGGCGCTGCCTGTGCCATGCGCTGTCGTACCAGGACCGCGGCGATGCGCGTCAACACTCCTCCGGTGCCGTCTGGGCCGCGGCCGAGAATCCCTCCAGAAACCCGCGCGCGCGTTCTGCCTTGGGATACTGTTCTACCAGCGCCCAGAACTTGGCACCGTGGCTGGGCACCAGCAGATGCACCAGCTCGTGGATGATCACGTAGTTGATGACCCATTCGGGCAGGCCCTTGAGCCTGATCGAGATCCTGATCGTGCCGTTCTCGGGGGTGCACGAACCCCATCGGTGCTGCTGGTTGTCGACCCAGCGCACGCTCGCCGGCTCCGCCATGCCGTCGAGGAATTTCGCTGACAGTTCTCTGGCTCGTTCGAGCAGCGCCTCGTCGGTGGGCCTTCGTCGGCGTTCCTTCGCAGCCAGCCGATCCAGCATCCGGCTCACCCATTCATCTGCGTCATCGCCACTCAGCCAGGCGGGCAGGAGCACGATCGTCTTGTCGCCGTCGCGGTAGGCGGAGACCGTACGCCGGCGACGAGAACTGCGACGAACCTCGACTGTCTCGGGGGGCACATATGCACGGTAGCCGACCCTGGCGAAATTCCACAGAGGGTGGACGTTGTTTCTGCTGGTCAGATGATTAAGAGCCGGTGAATTTGGGCATGCGGCGTTTCCCGATGGGCGTCGAGCGCCTGATCATGCGGGTGGAGGCCGTGGTCACGGGCCAGACGGAAGATTCCCACCTCAGCACGGCTTCCAAGCCTTGATGGTCTTGGTTCTGGGGTAGTTTGCGGGGTCTTGTGGTGATGGGAGCGTTCTAAATGATCTTCATTCCGGCCCCTCAAGCTTCCGACATTCGGTCATTTTTCGGGAAAGCTTGATTTACCAGACCTTTATCTAGCGATCTCCCTCACCCGCCCCCCTTGGCCGCGTCACGCCCCTGCGTTTGGAACCCCGAGGCCACCCTTTCGTGCCCCAAGGGTCGCTCCCCCGCCCCAGCCACCCGCACCACACCATCCGACAGCCACTGTCCGAGGCCACATTCCGACCCCCTCCACACGGCTCACCCGCAACCGCCCCAACCCCCCGAGCCAACCGGAGGCGGCCTTGCCCCTCATCAACCGGATATGCCGCCCATCGGTACTCTGACCTGCTTGCTTTCCACAGGCGCCTTCAGGACCCGTAGTTATCCACAGCCATCACCGAACCCCCTCGGGATCTTGCTCCTGCATGGAACCCTTCCCGCCATGAGGCCACGTGTGAAGCCCGCCCTCCGGCGCATCATCCGCGACAAGCACACACTCCAGTACGGCGCCCACCCTCTCCGGGCCGTCATGCTGAGCGGCCTGACCGAGGCCGTCCGTCAATGGATAGAGAGCCTCGACGGCACCCGCGACCTGGAGTGCGTCCTGAGCGACGCGGCCGCCGCCGGCCTGGACGAGATCCGCGCCCGATCCCTGCTGGATCAGCTCGCCGCCCAAGGCGCTCTCCACGACGCCGCCACCAGTCCCGCACCGATCGCCGACCTCTCTCTGGCCGAACGGGACCGCCTGCGACCGGACCTCGACGCCCTCGACCTCGCCTCGACCGCCCCCGACGGCGCGATCGGCCTCATCGCCCGCCGCCGCGAGCGGCGGGTGCGCGTCTATGGGGCGGGCCGGGTGGGCGCCCAGGTGGCCGCCCTGCTCGCCGCCTCCGGAGTCGGCACCATCCGAATCCTCGACCCAGCCACGGCACGCCCGTGCGACATCACACCGGGCGGTCTGACGTGGGCGGAGGTGGGCCTCCCCCGCGAGGTCGGCGCCGCGATGGTCGCCCGGCGACTCACCTCAGGCGGCCCCACCCCCACGGCGCAGCGCAGTCCGGCCGCCTCCGCCGCCACCGCACCTCCCATCCCCCTCCACACCGCCACATCTCAGCCCACTGCCACCGCGCCACCCCAGCCCACCGTGGGCACCGCCACAGCCCAGCCCATCGCCACCACCGTGCCACCCCAGACCACCGTCGGCACCACCACGGCCCAGCCCATGGCCGCCACCGGCGCCAACCCACCCCAGGCCACCGGCACCACCACGCCCCAACCCATCGCCACCACTGGCACCAACCCAGCCCAGCCCACCGCCAGCGCCGGTTCCACCCGCGCAAGTGAGAACCCTCGCGCCACCGCAAACAGCCGCGGCGCCGAAGGAACCCCAACAGCCCAGCCCTCCCATCCCCAACGCCCGCAAGCCGGGAAAGGTCCTCGCACCACCCGAGCTACGCAAGGCACCCGCATCCCCCAAACCGAGGAAGACGGCCGCATCACATGGGCTCGTGAGAACACCCGCTCCGCTCGAACCACGGCAGGGGCGCAGCCCATCGGCTCAGCACCTTCCACTCGAACCACGGAAGGCGCACAACCCACCAGCCCAGCACCTTCCGCCCGGACCATGAAAAGCGGGCAGCCCACCAGCCCAGCACCTCCCACCCGAACCACGAACGGCGCGCAGCCCACCAGCTCGGCACGGACTGCAGCAGTGCCCGCGGAGGTGGGGAGCCGTTGGGATGGCCTGGAGCACGAGGACGGCGAGAACGTGCGGCGGCCGTCCGTCAACGCGATGGCGGGAGGCCCCTACCTCGGGGATCAGTCGGATCGCCCCGACCTCGTCATACTCGCACCCGTCGCCCCTCTCGACGGGGTGATGGTCAACGAGTTGACCGCGCTCGGCATCCCGCATCTCCTGGCCTCGGCCTTCGAAGGGCACGGGACCGTGGGCCCGCTGGTCCTCCCTGGGAAGACGGCGTGCCTGCACTGCCTGGACCTGACGCGGCGGGATCGAGACCCGATGTGGCCGATCGTCACCGCCCGGTTGGGCGGATATCCGCCGGGCGAGATCGCCTGCGACGTCACCCTGGCGGCGCTGGTCGCGGCGGCGGTGGCGGGCCACGCGCTTGCCTACCTGGATGGCAGAGAGTCGGCTGTGACCAACGGCACAATGGACGTAACACCTGATTGGCGCTGGAAAAGACGGTCGTGGACCATACATCCGCAATGTCGTTGTATGCGAAACAATCCATATTCGCTAAGAATGGTCATGTCTCCTAACCGCGACTGACGTGCTCAGAGGATGACCATGAAGGGGGGAAGCGGTATCTCGTCGAGGTTCCGCGCATGAGGGTGAGCGATCTTCCGCGCCGTGCTGTCACGCGTTCCGCCAAGCTGGCCGCCCTTCCACTCGGTTTCGCCGGCCGCGCCGCTCTCGGGCTGGGCAAGCGGCTCGGCGGCAAGTCCGCGGAGATCGTGGCTCAGGAGGTTCAGCAGCGTACGGCCGAGCAGATCTTCAAGGTGCTCGGCGAGCTCAAAGGCGGCGCGATGAAGCTCGGGCAGGCGCTGTCCATCTTCGAGGCGGCGCTGCCGCAGGAGATCGTCGGTCCCTATCGAGCCACGCTGACCAAGCTTCAGGACGCCGCTCCCCCGCTGCCCGTGTCCACCGTCCACAAGGTGCTCACCGAGCAGTTGGGCGACGACTGGCGGGAAAACTTCCTGTCGTTCGACGACCAGCCGACGGCCGCGGCGTCCATCGGCCAGGTGCACAAGGCCGTGTGGCACGACGGCAGGGAGGTGGCCGTCAAGATCCAGTACCCGGGGGCGGGCAAGGCCCTGCTCGGCGACTTCGCGCAGCTGGCGCGGCTGGGCAAGCTGTTCGGCGTGCTGCTGCCCGGCCTCGACGTGAAGGCGGTGCTGGCGGAGCTGCGCGAACGGGTCGCGGAGGAGCTCGACTATCTCCGGGAGGCCGAGGCTCAGCACGCCTTCGCGCTGGAGTTCAACGATGATCCCGACTTCCACGTCCCCGATGTGGTCGCGGCCAACGAGCTGGTGCTGGTCAGCGAGTGGATGGACGGCACCCCGCTGTCCCGCGTCATCACCGAGGGCACCAAGGAGCAGCGCGACCGGGCGGGATTACTCTTCGTACGCTTCCTCTTCTGCTCCCCCGCGCGAGTCGGGATGCTCCACGCTGACCCGCACCCGGGCAACTTCCGCATGCTGGCCAACGGCAAGCTCGGAGTCCTCGACTTCGGCGCGGTCAACCGCCTGCCCGGGGGCTACCCCAAGGCGTTCGGGCGGCTGACGCGGATCTTCAACGAGGGCGACATGGAGACCGTCACGGCGGGCCTGCGCCGGGAAGGCTTCATCCGGAGCGACATCGAGATCGATCCGGACGCGCTCCGGGCCTTTCTCGCGCCGTACGTGGAGCCGACGGCGGTGGAGGAGTTCACGTTCAGCCGGGAGTGGCTGCAGGCCCAGGCCGCGAGCGTGACGGATCTGCGGCCTACCAACGTGGTCCGCCAGCTCAACCTGCCTACCTCGTACGTGCTCATCCACCGGGTCCACGCGGCGGGCATCGGCGTCCTGTGCCAGCTGGGCACCACGGCGCGCTTCCGCGACGAGGTGATCCGCTGGGTCCCCGGCTTCGCCGACGACCCCAACGACGAGGCACTGGCCATCGGTTGATCGTCCCGGTCCTTGGGGCTGATCCGGCGGCTTGTTTGGCGGGCCGCAGGGATTTTACTGAACATCAGGTTAACTTCCGACTCCGCTGTGTAATGATACGAGTGCAAGCCGTTACCAACGCGAAAGGATCCACATGCGCCGATCCGCGCGCCTGCTCACCACCTCCGCGGACCCACTCGCTCCCCCACCCCCCATGGCGCGGGTAGCACGAACGCGGTCAGGTCGGCATGAGCTCGCGCACGGTTCGGCGTCATGGTGCCTGAAGTGAGTGCGGCGCTCCGATGTCCGTGACCGATCCGGCTTCCGGAACGGCCCATACGGGTCCGTGACCCCCGGCCGGATCGGTCCACAAGGCCGGTGCATGTGCCCGTGCCATGCTCGGTGATCCCACCGGCGCTGATGGTCAGCACACCCCCTCCAGGGTGCTGAGCCGGCGCCGGTGGGTGAGCAACACGGCACATCCCCCGGCAGTGTCGAGCCGAGGCCGCGAGCCGAGCGCCAGGGCACATCTTCCGGCAGTGTCGGGCTGAGGCCAGGAGCCACGCACCAAGACACGTCCCCGTCTTTCGGTGCCGACATCAGGGTCAGTGGACGGACAGCAGCAGGGCACGTCGTCCGACGATGTCGAACCCGTTATGGCAATGCGAGGCGTGGCCTGTGGGCGTCACGGGCGACCGTGCCCGCGGGCGCTACCTGCCGGTGGGTACCGGTGCCCGAGCCCCGGGTAGTCACCACGCAGCCAGCGCCCGAGCCCCGGCCGATCATCACGCAGCCAGCGCCGAGCCCCGGGCAGTCACATGGCAGCCGTTACCCGAGCCCCGGCCAGTCGCCACGCGACCAACGCCCGAGCCCTGGGCAGTCGCCACGCGACCGGCAGCCGAGTTCCAGCCAGTCACCACGCAGCCGGTGCCCGAGTCCCGGGCGGTCACCAGGCAACGGGGCCGAGGCGGTCGATGAAGATGCCGGTTGGCCCGTCGGCGTCGATCATCGCGAGCTTGACGATCGGGTCGGTGCCCTCGGTGACCGTCAGCTGGCCGGTGTGATGGTTCATGTCGGTGGCGGCGAACTTGCGGTTGGCGACTTCTCCGGGAGTGACCAGGTTGAATTTGATCCCTGGGAGCGCCTGGGCGTACCGGACGGTGATCATGTTCAGTGCCGCCTTCGACGAGCTGTAGGCGAGCTCGTGCATCTTCGAGGCGGGCTGTTCCGCATCGGTCACGACCGCGAAGGCACCGACGGCGCTGGACACCATCACCACCCGCGGATTGTCCGCCGCCTGCAGCAAGGGAAGGAACGCGTGCGTGACCCTGATCGGTCCGTACACGTTGGTGTCGTAGACGGAGTGAATCTCGTCAGCCGTCGCGTCCGCAGGTGGGACGACGCTTCCCGGCGCGCCGGCGTTGTTGATCAGCACATCCAGTCGGTCGGTGTGCTCGCGAACGAGCCGTACCGCGTCCTTCACCGACTCGTCCGAGGTCACGTCCAGGGGGACCATGACCACGTTCGCGCCGCCGTCGGTCAGCTGGGCGGCGGCCGCTCGCCCTCGCTCTTCGTCGCGCGAGCCGAGGAAGATCGTCCAGCCCTGCTCCCCGAGCCGCCTGGCCGCCTCAAGACCGAGCCCCTTGTTGGCGCCGGTGATCAGCACTGTGGTCTGTTCCGAGTTCGTCATGCCCTCTGAGACGAGACACCCCGCTGAGCTGTGACACGGTGTGAGCGTCCTCACGATCGGGAGCCCTTCGCGGGCCGGTAGCGGGGGCGGGGTGAGGACGTGCCCGAGATGGCCGTACGCACGCGATGTCACTGGCGGAGGTTGCTGTCTCGTCTAGGGGGTGCAGGCAATTCTCTCTCAAGGAGTGGGCGATGAACCTCGCGTTGTGGATCGCTGCCGGGCTGCTGGCCGCGGTGGCGGTGAGCGGCGGGATCAGCAAGACGTTCGTGCCGAAGGAGAAGCTGGCTGTGCTCCGTGGCGGGGGATGGACCGCGGACGCCGGTGCCGGCTTCGTCAGGACCCTGGGTGTCCTTGAGCTCCTGGCTGCGGTGGGCTTGATCGTGCCGGCCCTGCTCGGCATCGCGCCGGTTCTGGTGCCGGTGACCGCGGGGTGCTGGATCCTGCTGATGGTCGGCGCGATGATCACCCACGGCCGACGTGGGGAAGCCGCGTTCGTGGTGGTGAATCTGATCTATCTCGCGGTTGCGGCGTTCGTCGCGTGGGGCCGCTTCGGTCCTGGGGCCTTCACCAGTTGACGGGCGACGACGCAGAGTTCCCGACCATCTGGGCTCGGTCCGCGGAGGGGCGATGGTCGATCACGGAGAGAGAGATGATCATGCGAGTGTTCGTGGCAGGCGGGAGTGGAGCTGCCCCATCTGGCGGAGCGTGCGGGAGCGACGTGGCCGAAGTGGGTGCCCGTATGGGCGGCCCGGCTGCTGAGTGGGCATGTGGTGGCGACGATGATGGGCGAGGGGCGCGGCTTGTCCGACGCCGAGGCCAAGCGGGAGCTCGGCCGGCAGTTGCGCTGCCCCTCGTGGTGGCAGGGTTTCGAGGAGGAGTTGGCATGGGCAGGGCCGAGGAGTTTCAGGAGTTGCGGCCGCTGTTGTTCTCGCTCGCCTACCGGATTCTGGGCAGCGTGAGCGAGGCCGAGGATGCGGTTCAGGAGACCTGGCTGCGCTTCGAGGCCACCCCGACCGAGCCCAGGTCGACCAAGGCGTTCCTGTCGGCCACGGTGACCCGGATCTCCATCGACGTGCTGCGCTCGGCCCGCGTCCGGCGGGAGGAGTACGTCGGGCCGTGGCTTCCCGAGCCGCTGCTCGCCGACCCGTACCAGGACCCGGAGCGGTCGGCGGAGCTGGCCGACTCGCTGTCGATGGCGGCCTTGCTGCTGCTGGAGCGGCTGTCCCCGCTTGAGCGGGCGGTCTTCGTGCTGCGGGAGGTGTTCGACTTCGGCTTTCCCGAGGTCGCGTCGGCCGTGGGGCGCTCGGAGGCGGCGTGCCGCCAGCTGGCGGTACGGGCGCGGCGCCATATGGCCGCGGGCCGGCCCCGCTTCGAGGCGGATCGCAAAGAGCGGGACGAGCTGGCGTCGCGGTTCTTCGACGCCCTCCGCGAAGGCGACGTCGTCGGCCTGCAGAACCTGCTGGCTGCCGACGTGTCGATGGTCGGCGACGGCGGCGCGAAGGCCCCGCAGCTGGCCAAGGCCGTCATCGGCGCCCAGAACGTGGCCCGGCTGCTCGCCTCCGCCTTCCCCCGGATGGCCTTGGTCGGCGTGACGGGCGAGCCGCACGAGGTCAACGGCCAGCCGGGCGCGATCTTCCGCGACCGGGACGGCAAGGTGCTCCACACCCTGACGCTCGACGTACTCGACGGGCAGATCCAGACGATCCGCGCGGTGATCAACCCCGACAAGCTTGGGCATTTGGGCACAGTGGCGGACGCCTGGGCAGTCGACCGGGAAGTAAGACAGGCACGCCGGCCCACGGAGTAGCCGCGACCACCGACCGCACGTCGAGTGGGTCGTGAGGTTGTCAGCCCGCTGTGGATTTCTTGGCCGTGGCGGCCTGAGTCTTGGCCGTGGCGGCCTGAGTCTTGGCCGTGGCGGCCTGAGTCTTGGCCGGCCGGTAGGAGTCGGTGCCGTTCGCGAGGGGCCTTCTTCCCGCGCGGTGCCGACATCACGGCAAGCCGCCCGGGGTCGTTCAGGTGAGGCCCGCGAGGAGGGCGTGGACGCCTTCGGTGAGTACGCGTTCGCCTTCCTCGCGCGAGTTCAGGAACCAGCCCGGTAGCGGGCTGCGGAGTGAGCAGGTCAGCTCGATGCTGACGATGCCGTGGATCGTGGTCCACACCAGGTACGCCGCACGTACCGGGTCGTTCGACTGGATGAGCCCGGCCTGGGCCGCGGCGGAGGTGGCTTGGGTGAGGAGGTCGAAGGTGAGGCCGAGGGCGTAGTTCCGGCGCTGGGGTGACGGGTCGAAGTCGGGCAGCGGGCGCTCGAACATCAGCGCATAGAGAGCGGGATCCGCCAGCGCGAACTCCCGGTACCCGCGTGCCACCGCCATGATCCGGGCCAGCGGGTCGGCGTGGCCGTTCAGGGACGAGGTCATGGCGTCGTGAAGGAGGCTGAAGCCGTACTCGTAGATCGCTTCCAAAAGGCCGGAGCGGCTGCCGAAGCAGGTGTAGATGCCCATGGTGGAGGTGCCCGCGACGTCCGCGACACGGCGGAGGGTGAGGTGGAGGGCGCCCTGTTCGCGGAGAACGCGCATGGCCGCGTCGAGCAGGCTCTGGCGCAGCGCGCCGAGTTCTTTCGGGGTGCTTACGTCTCTCGGCACGCTCTCACCATATCCGGCGATAACGCGCATCATAACGATCGTTATCGCTTGATATCACCGAGAGAAAGGGCTCCAGAGATGGGTGTCTACCGGGTCACGGCGGCGGCCGGGTTCGTGTGCGCCGTCCTGCTCGTGGTGAACTCGGCCCGGCGCGCCGGGCTGCTGCCCGAGACGGCGTTCACGCACGCCATCGCGCCGTTCGGGGCGCTGATGGGTCTCCTCGCGATCACCGGCATCTACCTGATCGTTCGGGGTACGGCAGGCAGTCTCGGACTCATCGGGTACGTGCTCAACTCGGCCGGGCTGGCCGGGGCGTTCGCCATCGAGTACATCCTGCACTTCGTCTTCCCCTACCTCGGCGGGGGCACGGTCAGCGAACTGCTGGCGGGGAGCACGGGGCGGGCATTCCTCGTCACGTCGGCCGTGCTGTTGGCGGGGGTGCTGACCTTCAGCGTGGCGGCGATCAGGAGCGGGGCCATGCCTGCGGTCGGGGTGGTGCTCTATGCGGTGGGGATGGTTCCGGGGTCGTTGCGGAACGTGGTGCCGGTGCCGGTGTACTTGGCCGGGCTCGTGGTGGCGGCGATCGGGGTCGCCTGGATGGCGGCCCGGCTGTGGCGGGCGGAGGAGGAGTTCGTCGCACCTCCGTCACGGACGACGGGTGTACGGCCGACGGCCTGAGCGGTCACCGGTGGCGACTCCGGGGATGCGACACCCGAAGGTGATGGCGCCCTATGGGCCGAGCACCGCGGGCGCGGCCTGCGGGGGCCGGGGTGCGGGGGCCGGGGAGCGTAGCTATACGCGGAGAGCCGGGCGCTTCGGGCGCCCGGCTCTCTGAAAAAGGATCTGCGGGGAGATCCTGCGCCGGCGGCAGGATCTCCCCGGTCAGACCTGGCGGCTCAGGGCTTCGCGGAGGCGGTCGTTCGCCCGCTGGACCTTGCGCCGCGCACGCTGCACACGGGTGACGCGCGCGATGAGGCGTTGCTCCTCCGCCTCGCGGTGGAGGGTTTGTATTCGGTCATTCACCAGGTCATGGATGAGATCCGGCACTGCTCGGCTCCTAGTGATCTGAGTGCTCATTGGTTTGTTCGCTTTCTGGTTGAAGGTGCGGTGTTCAGGCAGCGACCGGGTGCTTGCGGGGACGCCCGCGCGGACGCTTACGGGGAACGATCGCTCCCCTGAGGATGAGTTCGCCGCCCCAGACGCCCCACGGCTCCTCGCGCTCGAGCGCGCGGGCCAGGCAGGCCTTCTGGATCGGGCAGCCGCCGCAGAGAGCCTTGGCGAACTCGACGTCCTCCGGCGACTCGGCGAACCACAGGTCAGGGTCGGTACGGCAGGGGATCTTGGCTTCGTCGATCAGGTCCATGATCGTCTTCGCCCCCATCTGCTTTCTCCTTTTGTCAGATCTTTTTGATCTTGGTCGGACACCTCGTAGGTGGTCGGGAATCACGGACAAATAAGTAAGGCCGCGGATCCGTCTGCAGGATCCGCGGCCTGGGGGCTGTATACGCCGGTCAGGTTATGACCGGTGTATCCCTCCAGGGTTGCGGACCCCACAGTCCACCATTGGTGAGCTGGTAGGCCGGCAGTTCGATACGTGCGGTGTAGACGGGAGCAGCTGGCGTGGCAGCGCCGAAGTGGGCGCGCGCGCCGTAGGCGGCAGCCTGGCTACGGGCAGACTTCTCCTGCCGCAGCTTGGTGGGACCGTCAACGAGTCTCACCGAGTTACGGCATGCGGAAGCGAGCCATTGCGTGGCTGGCATCTGAATGCTGATCACGGTGACTCACCTCCACTCTCTGGATCGTCGGAACAGTAGTGTCCGACTCGCTTGACCATGACCCTAAACCGGGAACCCGGGAAGGGGCAACATATTTTCTACCTGCGATTTTGTTACATTGACCGCGCCTGGCGGCCTATTGCACGCGGCGTGTCGGCACTATTTCGTCAGGCGGATCATGGCCTCTTGGACGACCGAGACCACGAGCTCACCCGAGGCAGTGAACATCTCGCCGCGAGCGAGTCCCCGAGCTCCCCCCGACCAGGGGGATTCCTGAGCATAGAGCAACCAGTCGTCGGCCCTGAAGGGGCGGTGGAACCACATGGCGTGGTCCAGCGAGGCGCCGGAGACGTTGGAGGCGCCCCAGGCCATGCCGTGAGCCAGCAGGATCGTGTCGACCAGCGTGAAGTCGGACGCGTACGCGGCCAGCACGACGTGCAGGAGCGGGTCGTCGGGCAGGTCGGCGTGGTAGCGGAACCACACGTTGGTCTCGGCGCTGCGCAGGTCGGGGTTCTTGAACGCCTCCCAGGTGAGCGGCGAGACGTACCTGGCGTCCACCGGGCGGGGGCGCGAGAACCACTCGCGGAGCTCGGGGTGATCGCCGACCGCCTCGAACATCCGCTCCCGGAACGTGGGGAGCGTCTCGGGGTCGGGCACCTGCGGCATGACGGACGCCTGATGCGTCACGCCCTCCTCGGCGATGTGGAACGACGCCGACATCGTGAAGATCGCCTTGCCGTGCTGGACGGCGACGATCCTGCGGGTGGTGAACGAACGGCCGTCGCGGAGGCGGTCGACGTTGTAGATGATCGGGATGGAGGGGTCGCCCGGCCGGATGAAGTAGGCGTGCAGAGAGTGGACGTGACGGTCCTTCGGCACCGTACGGCCGGCCGCCACGAGGGCCTGGGCCGCCACCTGACCACCGAAGACGCGCTGGATGCGTTCCTCCGGACTCCGTCCCCGGAAGATGTCGAGCTCGATCTGCTCCAGGTCGAGCAGATCCAGCAGCTCCTTCAGCGCCTCGTTCACGTGTCCGTCCCCCTTGGGCTCTCGAGTGTTGGGGACAAGTCTGACGTGCCCCTTATATGGGACTAAAGCGGGGCTGTCAGTCGGCGTGACAGAGAGACAGGACGGCCTCGCCGTAGCGGTCCACCTTGATCTTGCCGATGCCCGCTATCGACAGCAGCTCCTGCTCCGTGGAAGGCGCGCGCTCCGCGATGGCCTGGAGGGTCACGTCCGTGAAGACGACGTACGGCGGGACCTTGGCCTCCTTGGCGGTGGCGGTGCGCCAGGCCTTCAGGCGTTCGAGGAGGGCCTCGTCGTAGTCCGCCGGGCACGTGGAACACCGCCCCAGCTTCTGCTCGGCAGCCGCCACCAGCGTCTTCGCGCACACCCGGCAGCTCACCGGCGCCGCCACCGCACGCCGTTCGCGGGGGGCGGTCGAGACGCGGGGCGGGGACGCGGAGGCGCGGGCGCCGAGACCGTCGAGGAAACGGGAGGGACGGCGGGTCCTGCGGGCACCGGGGGCGCGGGCGCCGGCCCAGGACAGGGAGAGGTGCTCCCGGGCTCGAGTGACGCCCACGTAGAGGAGGCGGCGCTCCTCCTCGATCTGCTCCGGGGACTCGGCGTAGATGATCGGGAGCATGCCGTCGGTCAGGCCGACCAGGAAGACGGCGTCCCACTCCAGGCCCTTGGCGGCGTGGAGCGAGGCCAGGGTGACGCCCTCCACGGGCGGGGCGTGCTGCTCGGAGGCCCGGCGCTCCAGCTCGGCCACGAACGCGGGCAGGTCAGCGCCCTCGGCCGCCATGTCCTCCGCCAGGTCCGCCAGCGCCTTCAGGGACTCCCACTTCTCCCTGGCCTTGCCGCCGCCCGGCGGGGACGGGGTCAGGCCGATGCCGGTCAGGATGTGGTGGACCTCGGCGGCCAGCGGCTCCCCGGCATAGGCGCGGGCGGCGCCGCGCAGGAGGACGACTGCCTGCCGGACCTCCGGGCGGTCGAAGAAGCGCTCGGCGCCGCGCAGCACGTACGGGATCTCGGCCTTGGACAGGGCCTCCTCGTATGCCTCCGACTGCGAGTTGACGCGGAACAGGATCGCGATCTCCCGCGAGGGCACGCCCTTGTCCAGCAGTTTCCTGATCGCGCGGGCCGCACCTGCCGCCTCGGCGGGCTCGTCGTCGTAGTCGGAGATCGACGGCTTGGGGCCGTCGGGGCGCTGAGCCACCAGGTCGAGCCGGTGCGGAGATCTGACGATCAGCCGGTTGGCCAGCTCGACCACCTGCGGGGTCGAGCGGTAGTCGCGCACCAGCTTGATGACGGCGGCGTCGGGGTGCTCGACCGCGAAGCCCGTCAGGTAGCGCGGAGTGGCGCCGGTGAAGGAGTAGATGGTCTGGTTGGGGTCGCCGACCACGCAGAGGTCGTCACGACCCCCGAGCCAGGTGTCGAGCAGGAGCTTCTGCAGCGGGTTGACGTCCTGGTACTCGTCCACCACGAAGTAGCGGTACTGCTGGCGGATCTGCCCCGCGACCTCCTTGTGCTCGGTCATCACGGCGGCGGTCAGCTCGAGGATGGTCTCGAAGTCGACCAGGTGGCGTTCGCGCCTGATCTGCTCGTACGCCTCATAAAGGCGAGCGACCTCCTCCGGCGGGACCGGCGGCGTGCGGTGGTATTTCGCCGCGGCCGTCACGTAGTCCTCCGGCCCGATCTGGGTGACCTTGGCCCACTCGACCTCGGCCGCGATGTCCCGCAACTCGGACCGATCCGGAGTTTTCCGGACCTGGCGGCAGGCCTCCGCCAGCACCGGGAGCTTGGACTCGATCACCGAGGGCGCCGCGCCGCCGATGACTTTCGGCCAGAAGTAGGTGAGCTGCCGCAGCGCCGCCGCGTGGAACGTGCGGGCCTGCACGCCGGGCGCCCCGAGCGCGCGGAGCCGCTGGCGCAGCTCCCCCGCCGCCCGAGTGGTGAACGTCACAGCGAGCACGCTCTGCGCGTCGACCACCCCGCTGCGGACCGCGTGCGCGATGCGATGGGTGATCGCCCTGGTCTTGCCGGTGCCGGCGCCGGCCAGCACGCACACCGGCCCGCGCACCGCCTCGGCCACCGCGCGCTGCTCGGGGTCGAGACCGGCCAGGACGTCATCCATGTTGTTCACCCGTTCATACTCTCAGGTGTAGCGGACAGCCTCTTTATTCTGGCAACATGCGGGCCGACGTATGTTCATAGCCACCAGATGCAAAGAACCGGTCTCTTCCCTCACAATGGGTCCGACCATCTGCATGGGGGAAAGGAAGGCCGTGCGAACTGCGGTTTTCGCGGGCGCGCTCGCGCTCGCTGCCGTCGTGCTCACACCCGTGGCCGCCAGCGCCAACAAGGAGCCGACGCCCGGCCCCACCGACGTGGTCGACCAGTACGGGCTCGGCGACTTCGCCTCCGAGACCGTCTCGTACGGCCCCCAGGCACGTCAAGCCATGGACGTCTGGTGGACGCCCGACGGCCAGCAGCGCCCCGGCGTCTTCCTGATCCACGGCGGCTGGTGGTCGGGCGGTGACAAGCGCTACATGAAGGAGATCGTCCGCCAGTACGCCGAGCTGGGCTACACGGTCTTCAACCTCAACTACCGGCTCTCCGGCGACGCGGCGTGGCCCGCGCAGCGCTCGGACGCGCTGGCCGCCATCGCGCTGGCCCGCAAGCACGCCGAGCGGTGGGCGTTCGACCCGAGCAACTACGTGGTGGTGGGTTTCTCCGCCGGCGGCCACATCGCGGCGGCCGTGGGCACGTACGGCGACGGCATCTCCGGCCTCAAGGGCGTCGTGGGCCTGTCGCCGATCATCTCGCCGCTGCGCGCCTACTCCGACGGCGAGAAGTCCGACGACCCCAACAAGCGCAAGCTCCGTACGGCCGCCATCCGCCTGGCCGGAGGCTGCGCGCCCAAGGGCAAGTGCTCGCGGGTCTGGGCCAGCATGGAGGTGGCCTGGCACGCCAGCCGCAAGGACGCGCCGATGCTGACCGTGCACTCCAAGGACGAGTTCGTGCCGCCGCTGCAGAGCCAGGTGCTCAAGACGATGCTGGGGCAGGTGGGCGTGCCCGTGACGGTGATCACCCAGCCGGGCATCAACCACAGCAACCCGCTCTATCGCGAGCCCGGGGTGGCCGAGCAGGTGCAGGCCTGGATCGCCGACCGCATCGGCTGAGCGCCCGAGGCGGGACACCCCCGCCTCAGGAATGAACTTGCACAGTCCGGTTGTTGCAAGGAGCGCCTATTTTCCCGATCTCCGGAGGGATCTCCCGACATGGCGCTCACCGTCTACAGCACCACCTGGTGCGGCCCCTGCAAGCGGCTCAAGTCCCAGCTCACCCGCGAGGGCATCAGCTTCAAGGACATCGACATCGAGCGCGACCCGTCAGCCGCCGAGTTCGTGATGAGCGTCAACAACGGCAACCAGGTGGTGCCGACCGTGGTGATCGACACCCCCGGCGGCCGCGTCGTGCGCACGAACCCTTCAGCTCTGGAGGTCAAGGCCCTGCTCGGGGCCGCCTGATCACCAGTCGCCGGTCAGCTCGCCGCCGTACCAGGTCTCGATCAGGCGGCGGGCGATCGACACCGGCGGGGGCAGGCGCAGCTCGCCGGACTCCAGCGCTCGCGCCAGCTCCTCGCGCGAGAACCAGCGGGCCTCGGCGATCTCCTCGGCGTCCGGCGTGAGCTCGGTCGAGATCGCCTCGGCGAAGAAGCCCAGCATGAGGCTGCGCGGGAACGGCCAGGGCTGGCTGCCGAGATAGCGCGGGCGGACGACGGTGACACCGACCTCCTCCGCCACCTCACGGGCGACGGCGTGCTCCAGCGACTCCCCCGGCTCCACGAACCCCGCCAGGATCGACAGCCGCCCCTCCGGCCACTGCGGGCCGCGGGCGAGCAGGCAGCGGTCGTCCTCGTCGCGGACCAGCATGATCACCGCGGGGTCGACGCGGGGGAAGTGCTGGCTGCCGTCCTGCGGGCAGACGCGGATGTGCCCGCCGGCCCGCACGTCGGTGCGGGTGCCGCAGCGCGGACAGTATTCGTGGGTCGTGTGCCAGGCCTCCAGCGCCACGGCGTAGACCAGCAGGCCGGCGTCGCGGTCGCCGAGCAGGCCCCCGACCTGGCGCAGCCCGGCCGCCACCGGCTCGCCCTCGGGTGTGTCGCGCAGGCTCATGGGCACCGTCACGCGCCCGTTGACGTCGCCTCCGGGGCCGCTGGGCAGCGGCGCCGCCACCGCGAAGTAGACGACACCGTCCTCGACCCCGAGCAGGTAGCGCTCGCCCGGCGGCGCGTCGGCCGGCGCGTAGAGCACCGCCTGCACCGCGTCTCCCGACCGCCGCACCAGCGTGTGACCGTCGTCGATCACCAGCACCCTGGTCGACGGATCGGTCCACGCCTGCTCCAGCCACTGCTCGTTGGCCCGCAGCGCCGAGGATCTGTCGATGGTGCCGCGTGCCAGAAGCAGAGGCCCGATGAGTTGCTCTTCCGCGGTCGTCTCCACAGGCCGTCCCCTCCCGAAATCCCCTGTCATCCTATGACCTCGCAGTTAGCCGGCGATTACGGTATCCGGGCCCCGGGGTGATCTCTCTCGGGCTAAGATCGACGAGTTAGGTTAGCCTTACCTGATCCTTCGGGGGTGCCTTCGCGTTGCGGCTCTACCTGACCGCGCTCAAAACAACCGATTCCGTGACGGACGGCTTCCTGCCCGCGGCCGAGGCGCTGGGGCTGGAGGTCACGGTCCTGACGGATCGGCCGGAGCGGCATCCGTACGCGGTGGCGTGCGACGTACGCGACCCGCGGGCCCTCATCGACGCCGTCGAGAGCCTCGGCAGGCCGGACGCGATCTTCACCAACTCGGACCACCTGCAGGCGGAGACGGCGCTCGCGGCGGCCTACTTCGGGCTGCCCGGGAAGGACTGGCGGGCCTGCGTGGCCGCCAAGAACAAGTTCCTGACGCGCCGCAGGCTCCTCGAGACCGGGGTCGAGCAGGTGTGGTCGATCCGGCTCGCCCCCGGCGATCCGGTGCCCGAGCGCCTCCCCTACCCGGTCGTGCTGAAACCGCGTGAGGGCGTGGCCAGCGAGGACGTCATGCTCGTCGAACGCGACCTGGCCGGCGCCGTGGCCCTGGTCAGGAAGCGGCGGCCGGGCGAGACGCTGGTCGTCGAGGAGTACCTGGACGGGCCGCTGCGGACGCTGGAGACGCTGGGGGACGCCTCCGGGACGCGGGTGCTCGGCGGGTTCGAGACGACGCTGGGGGCGCTGCCGTACTTCATCGAGGAACGGCTCGACTGGGCGCCGCGGGACGGGACGCACGAGCACGTGCTGGCGGCGCTGCGGGCGCTGGGGGTCGGGTTCGGGGCGTGCCACACCGAGTACGTGGTCACACCGCGAGGGCCCCGGATCGTCGAGGTGAACTACCGGGCGATCGGCGACCATTGCGACTTCCTGCTCGGTGATGTGCTCGGGGTGCCGCTGTTCGAGTGGATCCTGCGGGTCCATCTCGGGGAGGCCGTGCCCGACATTCCCGAAATTTCGTCGTACGGGAGTGCGGTCAGCCTCGTCGCCGACCGGGCCGGAACCGTCAAGGACGCCCCCGGGGCCGAGACCTACGTCGAAGGGGACGTCCGGCTGTGGCACCGGCCGCTGCGGGCCGTCGGGGACGTCATCTCGCTCACGCACACGAACCGGGACTATCTGGGCGTCGTACGTGCCGTCGGGCCCTCCCGGGCAGCCGTGGACGCGGCCGTCGAGGCCTACCGGGCCGCGCGGCCGTGGGTGGTCGAATGAGCGATCGGGAGGCCTATCTGGCCGCCCGGGTCCTGAACGCGTTGCTGCGCGAGGACTACGGCGGGCTGTCCTCCCGGATCAGCCGGACCAAGGACGGCGCGGGGCTGCTTCTGGCGGACGGCCGGTGGGTGCGCCTGGCGCCCGGCGCGCTGTTCCAGGACTTCGTGGTCGCGTCGGAGGAGCGGCTCGGGCTGGAGCAGGTGCTGGAGACGCTGGTGGAGGTGGCGGACCCGGCGGACTCGGAGGGGGTCGCGGCCTTCTTCGAGGAGTGCCTGGCGGCGCTGACCGCTCTGGAGCTGCACGACTCGCATGCCGGCGAGGTGCTCGCGCGGGGGCCGTCCTATGAGGCGCTGGCCGCCTTCGTGGACCATCCCGTCTATCCGACGTCCCGGGCGCGGGTGGGGCTGTCGGAGGAGGAGCTGCTGGCGTACGCGCCGGAGTTCGCGCCCTCGTTCGAGCTGCGGTGGGCTGCCGTGCCCCGCCGGGCGCTCGCGCCGGGCTCCGCCGGGCGCTTCCCCGCCGACGCGGGCGGGTGGGAGGTGGGGCCGGACGAGGTGCTGTTCCCCGTCCACCCGCTGACGGCCGGCGAGGTGCGGAAGATCGACGGGGTACGGCTGCTCGACGAGGCGCGGTTGACCGTGCGGCCCACGCTGTCCATGCGGACCGTCGAGATCGACCCCCGTACCCACCTCAAGCTGCCCCTCCCCATCAGCACCCTGGGCGCCCGGAACAGACGGTCGATCAAGCCGGGCACGCTGGGCGACGGGGCGAAGGCCGAGCTGCTGCTCCGGGAGCTGGCCGGCCCGGACGTGGTGCTGGCCGACGAGCAGGTCCACGCGCACGCCGGGCACGAGTACCTGGCCTGGATGGTCAGGCGGCTGCCCGAGGGGAAGATCGTGCCGGTGGCCGCGCTGGGCGCGCCCGGGGTGCTCGACGGGCTGGGCGACGTCGTCCCCGCCTACCTGCGGCTGCTGCTGCGCTGGAACGTACGGCTCTTCGTGCGCTACGGCGTCGCCCTCGAAGCCCACCAGCAGAACCTCGCCCTCGTCTGCCAAGGCGACCGGACGCGGCTGCTCGTCAAGGACAACGACGGGCTGCTGGCCTCACCCGCGAGGCTGCGGGCGGCCGGGATCGAGGTGCCCGCGTTCGCCGACGAGCGGATGCTGAACGACGATCCGCACGCGCTGGCCGACGTGTTCGTGACCATCACGCTGCATCTGGCCGCCGCCGCCGTGGCGTTCGGGGCGATGCCGCACGCCGAGGCCGCGGCGCTGCTGCGCGGCACGCTGGCCGAGGCCCTCGACGAGTACGGCGAGGACCCCATGGCCAGGATCCTGCGCGCCAGGACTCTGGACGCGGCCAGGCTCACCGGCAAGTCCATGATCACCGCTGGGACGCTCGTCGCGAAGGAACGCTCCGGCGCCCGCGACGTCAACAAGTTCTACGGCACCAGCGGGCCCAACTACCTGAGGAGAGCTTGAATGCACGCTCCGGCCCTCGACGCGCCTTCTGCCCCGGCTGAGGAAACAGCCGAGGAGGCGACGCTGGCGGCCCTGCTGCGCTGCTGCGTGCGGGAGGTGGCCGGGCCGCGCGGTCTGGTCTGGCCCGCGCCGCCGTACCTGCTGCTGCGGGTGGCGGGCACGCTGCTGCGGGTCCGCACCCACGGCGGCGCGGCGCTGCGCTTCGACGGCCGGCCTGAGCGCCTGGAGGAGGGCGCCTGGCAGCCGCTGACGACCGGCGAGCTGGTGCGGATGGTCGAATCCGACCTCGACGGGGCGAACGGCGAGTTCGCCGAGCAGGTGGCGGCCAGCCGCGAGGCGGTGGCCATGATCCTGCGCGCTCGGGAGGACGCCGTCCCGCCCGCCGATCCGTGGCTGGCCTCGGAGCAGGCGCTGGTGTTCGGCCATCCCTTCCACCCCAGCCCCAAGGCGCGCGGCGGGGACGGCTGGCTGCGCTACGCGCCCGAGGCGCACGCCGAGTTCCCCGTCCGGCTGCTCGGCGTGCGCGAGGACGTGCTGGCCGAGGGGGGCGACGCGTCGGTGCTCGACACGATGGGCGAGGCGCCGCGCGGCTACCGGCTGCTTCCGGCGCACCCGTGGCAGGTGGAGCTGCTGAGGCCCGCGTTCGGGGCCGAGCTGATCGACCTGGGGCCGGGGCCGGTGGTGCTGCCGACCTCGTCCGTGCGGACCGTTTACGCGCCCGGCGCGGAGGCGTGCCTGAAGTTCTCCCTGGACGTGCGGATCACGAACTGCGTGCGCAAGAACGCCTGGTACGAGCTGGCCGGCGCCGTGGAGCTCACCTCCCGCCTGGGCCCGATCTTCAAGGAGGTCGCCAACAGGCACCCCGCCACCCGCTGGCTGCCCGAGCCCGGCTACCGCTCGGCGGCCCTCGGCACCCGGCTCCACGAGGGCCTGGGCGTGATCGTCCGGCAGAGCCCCTGGACCGCCTGCTCCCCCGGCGTGACCCCGGTGCTGGCCGCCGCGCTCGCCCTCGGCGCGCCGGTCAAGGACCCGCTCGCCTGGTGGCGGGCGTACGTGGCGGCGGTCGCGCTGCCCGTCCTGGAGCTGTATTTCGCGTACGGCGTCGTTCTGGAACCCCACCTGCAGAACGTCCTGGTCGGCCTGGACGCGGACGGGCTCCCCGCGGAGGCCGTCTTCCGTGACCTGGAGGGCACCAAGCTCGTCGCCGGCCGCCACGACCTCGCCGGCCTGCACCCCGAGGTGGCCGCGGCCCTCACCTACGACGCCGAGCGCGGCTGGGCCCGCGTGGTGTACTGCCTGCTCGTCAACCACCTCACCGAGATCGCCGCCACCGTCGCGGGAGCGGACGACGGGCTGCTGCGCGAGCTGTGGCGGATCGCCCGCGACCTGCTCGCCGGCCAGGCGGACGAGCTCGGCCGGCCGCTGCCCCTGTCGGACCTGCTGGCCGGCGCGCCGCTGCCCGCCAAGGCGAACCTGGGCGTCCGCTGGGCGCGGGCGGCCGACCGCGCCGCCGGTTACGTCCCGATCGCGAACCCGCTCGCGTGATCACCGACCGCGTCCAGGACGCCGCGCTGCGCCTCGGTGCGGCCCCCGCCTACCTGTACGACCTGCCCGCGCTGGACGAGCACGCCGCCTCCGTACGGCGGGCGCTCGGCGGGGTCGAGCTCTACTACGCCGTCAAGGCCAATCCGGACGCCGAGCTGCTGCGCGTGCTGGCCGGGCACGTGGACGGGTTCGAGGCGTCGTCGGCGGGCGAGCACGCGCACGTCACGACGCTGTTCCCGGGCAAGCCGGTCGCGCTCGGGGGCCCCGGCAAGACCGACGCCGAGCTGCGCCTGCCGCACCACCGCATCCACGTCGAGTCCCCGAACGAGCTGCGCCGCCTCCTCGCCACCGGCCTGGAGGCCGACGTGCTGCTCAGGCTCAACCCCGACCTGCCGGTGGAGGGCGCCGCGCTCACGATGAGCGGGCCGTTCGGCATGGACGAGCAGGGCGTGGCGGAGTGCCTGCCGCTGTTCACCGAGCGGGTACGCCTGCGCGGCCTGCACACCCACCTGGCCAGCGGCCTGGACGCCCCTCAGCTCCTCACCCTCGCCAAGGCCCTGCTGGACAACGAGCACGAGGAGGTCAACCTGGGCGGCGGCATGGCGGTGTCCTACGCGGCACCGGAGTCCAGGTTCGACTGGGCGGCGTACGGGGCGGGCCTCGCGGCCGTCCGGGGCGGGAGACGCCTGCGGATCGAGCCCGGCCGGGCGCTGACCGCGTACTGCGGCTATTACATGACCAGGGTCGTGGACGTGAAGCGGGTGCGCGGCGAGGCGTACGCGATCCTGCTGGGCGGCACCCACCATCTGCGGACACCGGCGACCAAGGGCCACGACCAGCCGTTCACGATCCTGCCCACGGGCAAGGGGCCGGGCCTGGCGGACGAGCCGATCACGTTCGTCGGCCAGCTATGCACCCCGAAGGACGTTTTTTCCCGAAAAATCGTGACCTCGGCCCGCGTCGGGGACACCGTGGTCTTCGAGATGGCCGGCGCCTACGCCTGGAACATCTCCCACCACGACTTCCTCATGCATCCGAAGCCGGCTTTCCACCATCTACGAGCCTGACCCCCTCGATGAGCGCGACCAGGCCGTCGGCGTCGAGCAGGTCGACCGGGCGCACGGTGCGGTTGGCGCGTACGAAGTGGAAGGCCGCCCGCACCTTCTCCAGCGGCACCCCCGCCAGGTGCGACCAGGCCAGCCGGTACGCGGCGAGCTGCACCGACGCCACCCTGGTGGCCTTCTTCCCCCTGGGCGGCTCGCCGGTCTTCCAGTCGACGACCTCGTAGCCACCGTCGGGCAGCTCGAAGACCGCGTCCATCCGCCCGCGCACGAGCCGGTCGGCGATCATGGTCTCGAACGGCACCTCCAGATCGACCGGCCGCCGATCGGCCCACTCGCTCTGCTCGAACCGCTCCTGCAGCTCGGCGAGGCGCACATCCGCCTCTTCGAGCTCCTCGTCGTACAGCTCCAGGTCGTCGATCAGCCGCTGCTGGTCCCACCGCGTCTCCAGCCACTTGTGGAACGACGTGCCCCGGCGCGCCAGCGGCGCGGGCTTGACCGGGACGGGGCGGCGAATCCTGCGGGCCAGCTCGCGCGGGTCGCCGGCCAGCGTGACCAGCGACGACACGGTCAGCTTGGCCGGCAGCTCGACGATCGTGGCGGGGCGGCGCCGGTGCAGCTCCCGCTCGCGCAGCAGCAGGTCGGTGTCGCGCTCCCAGGCCCGCAGCCGCTCCTCCTCGAACGTCCGCAACTGCTCGTCGTCCTCCTCGTCGTCGTCGCCGAGCGCCCCGGCCAGGGCGTCCTCGACCAGGCGGGCGCCGTCGAGCACGGACTCGTAGCGCAGGCCCTCGGGCGTGACCGGCCAGATGGCCTCGGCGGGCTCGGCGAGCAGCGGGTTGGTGGCGCCGTCGGCCAGGTCGCCGGCCCAGACCGAGACGCGGTCGGCGGTGTCGCGGATCTCCAGCAGGAAGTCGGACGGCTCCAGCGGCTTGGTGGCGCTCCCCCAGCGGTAGCCGGAGGCGATCAGGTGGTAGTGGGCGCGGGTCACGGCCACGTACGCCAGCCTGCGCTCCTCCATCAGGTCGCGCTCGCGGCAGTGCTCGTCGAACGCGCCCAGCTCCTCCTTGCTCAGCCCGCTCAGCCTCGGCAGGTCGGCGGCGTCGCCGCGGAGCGGGTAGGGGAGCTTGCGCGGGTTTTCGGTCCAGCGGCTGTTCATGACCGGCGTGGCGGGGAAGATGCTGCCCGTCGCGATCGTCCCCTTCGAGCTGACGAGCTGCGACAGGCCCGGCACGACCACGATCGGCCACTCCAAACCCTTGGAGGCGTGCACGGTCATGAGCTTGACGCTGTTGCTGTCGCCGACCCGGCCCGCCTCCAGCCCGAACTCCTCGCTCTCCGCCGCCTGGAGGTAGGCCAGGAAGGCGCCCAGCGTCGGGTCTTCCGCGTCGCCCGCGAACCTGGACGCGGCGTCGAGGAACGCGTCGAGATCGGCCCGCGCCGCGAACGTGCTCGTCGTGCCGCTGCGCGCGGCCACCTCGACGTCGAGGCCGATCGTGCGCTCGACCTCGCTGATCAGGTCGGGGAGCGGCTGCGCGGTGTGCGCCCTGAGCCGGCGCAGCTCTTGAGCGAGCGCCACCAGCCTGGTGCGGGCCAGCGGCGAGAACGCCTCCAGCCACTCCTCCCGGTCGGGCAGCTCGTCCAGCGCGTCCACCAGGCTGCCACGCTCCCCGGCCAGGTCGGCCACCACCTGGTCGAGCGGGTCCTCCTCCCGGCCGCTCTCGCTCAGCTCGCGGGCCAGCAGCCTGGCGTGCTCGCCCAGCACGCGCAGGTCGGCGGGCCCGATCCGCCAGCGGGGCCCGGCCAGCAGCCTGGCCAGCGCGTCGCCGGCCGTCGCGTCGTACAGGACGCGCAGGGTGGCCACGATGTCGGTCACCTCGGGCACGGTCAGCAGGCCGCCGAGACCGACCACCTCGACCGGGATGTCGCGCTCCTCCAGCGCCCTGCGCAGCGCGGGGAACTGCGAGCGCTTGCGCGCCAGGACCGCGACGTCCTGGGGCTGCACGGCGAGCGTCTTCTTGCGCTCCTTCTCGCCCCACGGCAGGCCGTCGGGCGCCGTCTCTGCGCCGAGGATCCTGGCGATGCCGTCGGCGACCCACTTCGCCTCGTCCTCGGCCGTCTCGTGGAAGGCGCAGGTGACCCGGCCGCGGTCGACCCGGTTGGGGCCCGGGACCAGGACCGGCACCTCGCGGGCCTCCATGCGCAGCGGGAGCTGGACGCGGGCGGCGACGTCGAGCACCCGGTCGCCGTTGCGGAAGCTGACGCTGAGCTGGCGGACCTCGGCGGGGTCGCCGGAGCCGTCGCGGAAGTCCTGGGGGAAGCGGCGGAGGTTGCCCGCGGAGGCGCCGCGCCAGCCGTAGATGGACTGGCAGGGGTCGCCCACGGCGGTGACCGGGTGGCCGCCGCCGTAAAGGGAGCGCAGCAGGACGAGCTGGGCGTGGCTGGTGTCCTGGTATTCGTCGAGCAGGACCACGGAGTAGCGGGCCCGCTCGATCTCGCCGACCTCCTTGTGGTTGGCGGCGATCCTGGCGGCCAGCGACATCTGGTCGCCGTAGTCGATGACCTCCCGGCCACGCTTGAGCCGCTCGTACGCCTCCACCATCGGCAGCAGCTGCTCCCTGGCGGACTGGACGCCGAGCGGCTTGCGCTGGGCCACGGTCGTCCTGCCGGGCAGGAGGTCGAGCCTGCCCCGCAGCCACTCCCCCATCCGCCGCACGTCGCCGGCCGAGCGCAGGTGCTCCGACAGCTCGCCGGCCAGCTCCAGCACCGCGGCGGTGACCGACGGCGGGCCCAGCTCGATCCGGTCCATCGGCCCGTCGTACATCGCCACCACCCGCGACGCGAGCTGCCACGACACCGCCGGCGTGACCAGGCGCATGGTGGGCTCCAGCCCTTCGCGCAGGGCGTGGTCGGTGACCAGGCGGGCGGCGTAGGCGTGGTAGGTGGACACGGTCGGCTCGTTGTCGAGCGCGCCCGGCTCCACGAGGCCCGCCTCGGCCAGGCCGTTCAGCCGCTCCCTGACCCGGTTGGCCAGCTCGGCGGCGGCCTTGCGGGTGAAGGTCAGGCCCAGCACGTTTTCCGGTTTGACCAGGCCGTTGGCGACCAGCCAGACCACGCGACCGGCCATGGTCTCGCTCTTGCCCGAGCCCGCGCCGGCCATGACGACCATGGGCTCCAGCGGGGACTCGATGACCGTGGCCTGCTCACGGGTGGGGGGCAGGATGCCGAGCTTGCCGGCGAGTTCGGCGGGGGTCAGCACACCTGGCCCCCGTTGTCGTTGACCGGGCAGCTCGCCCTGGCCGCGCACGTGCGGCAGCCGTCGTTGACCTTGGCCTGGAAGAACGGACCCGACATGCCGGTCGCCACCGTGTCGACCAGGTCCGCGGCCCAGCCCGGGTCCTTGTCGTCGGCCAGCGGGGGCTGCGCCTGCTCCAGCGCGTCGTTCTTGCCCGCCGCCTTGCCGACCTGGACGAGCGCGGCGCCGCCCGGCTCGGTCATGCCGTGGCGCGCGAAGGCCCCGAGCAGCGCGGCGAGCTGGTAGACGCCGAGCTGGGGGTGGCGGTCGAGGTCGCCGGCCTTGGGCTTGGAGCCGCCGGTCTTGAGGTCGATGATCACGGCGCGGTTGTCGGAGTCGCGCTCGACCCGGTCGACGCGGCCCTTGATCTGGACGCCCTCGGTGACCATCGCCGTGAACGCCTCCTCCAGGGCCACCAGCTCGCGCGGATTCTCCTTGTGCCAGCGCAGGAACTTGCCGATCATCTGCTCGGCGACCTGGCGCTGCTTGCGGTTGTACCAGACACCGCCGAAGTCGAGGTCGTTCCAGACCTGGTTGAGGCGGTCGCCCAGGAGGTCCTCGCTGGGCAGGTCGGTGGCCGCCAGGACGGCCAGAGCGTGGATGATGTTGCCCAGGCCCTGGGCGGTGCTGGTGCCCGCGGCGCCGACGGCCGTCTCCAGCAGCCAGCGCAGGCCGCACTTGGTGAAGCTCTCGACCGCCGAGGGCGAGATGCTGACGACGTCGTCGGGCCAGCTCAGCGGGCGGTCGTCGGAGATGGGCGTGAGGGCGTACCAGTCGTTGGGGTGGGCCCCCTGGACGCCCGCGGCGGCGAGGCGGGCGAGCTGCCTGGCCGCCTTCTGCCGCATCTTCCTGGGCTTGGTGGGGTCGGTCACCGCGCTGCGCAGGTCGGCCACCAGGGCGGACATGTTCAGCCAGCGGGCCCGGTCGTCCACCGTGGCTGACTCCACCGCTCCCGGCATCAGCTCCGACAGGAACCTGGACGGGCGCTCGTCGGTGTCCTCGCCGCCCACCGCGGTCACCACCAGCCGGCGCCTGGCCCTGGTGGCGGCCACGTAGAACAGTCTGCGCTCCTCGGCCAGCAGCTTGGAGACCAGCGAGGCGGCGTTGGGCTTGGTGCCCTCGACCACCTCGACGAGGTCTTCCACGCCGAGCAGCGACCCGCGCAGCCGCAGGTCCGGCCAGACGCCCTCCTGCACGCCCGCGACGACCACGACGTCCCATTCGAGGCCCTTGGAGCGGTGGGCGGTCAGCACGCGTACGGCGTCGCCGTCGGGGGCCCGGTCGGCCAGCGTGTCGCCGGGGATCTCCTGGGCGGCCAGGTCGTCGATGAACACCTCGGGGCCCGCCTTGGGCATCCGGTCCACGAACCGGGCCGCGTGGTCGAACAGGGCCACCACGGCGTCGAGGTCGCGGTCGGCCTGCGCGCCCCTGGGGCCGCCCTGCAGGCTCTGCTCGGTCCAGCGCCCAGCCAGGCCGCTGGCGTGCCACACGGCCCACAGGAGGTCCTCCGCCGTCCCCTCCTGCTGCGTGGCCTCGCGGGCGGCGGCCAGGAGCTTGGCCACGCGCTCGGCGGGGACGGCGACGTGGTCTTCGACGCGGATGAGCTCCCTGACGTCCTGCACGGCCGCGACCAGCAGCTCGCCGGACGAGCGCGTGCCTTCCGCCTCGTTCTCGGCGATCTTGAGTGCGCGGCGGAGGCGGCGTACGCCGATCATGTCCGTGCCGCCGAGCGGCCCCGTCAGCAGCTCCTCGGCCACGCCCTCGTCGAGCTGGGCGGGGTCCATGGCCACGCGGAGCATGGTGAGCAGCGGCCGTACGCCGGGCTCCTGCGCGATCGGCACCTCGTCGCCCGCGATCATCGTCGGCACACCCGCGTTGACCAGCGCCCGGCGCAGCAGCGGCACCTGGCGCTTGGCCGAGCGGACCAGCACCGCCATCCGGTGCCACGGCACCCCGTCGATCAGGTGCGCGCGCCGCAGCGTGTCGGCCACGATCGCCGCCTCCTGGCTGGTGCTGTCGGCCAGCAGCACCCGCGCGTCGCCGGCGTCCGCGTCGGGCAGCGGCGCCAGGTCGCGGTGGTCGTGCTCGTGCCCGTACGCGTGGTCGGGCATGGGCGCCACCGGCAGCCGGGCCGCCAACCGGCGGGAGGCCTCCAGCAGGTCGGCCCCGCTCCTGCGGCACACCCGCAGCGCCAGCACCGGCGCCTCGCGGCCGTCCCTGGTCTTGAACCGCTCGGGGAACTTCATGATGCCCTGCACGTCGGCGCCCCTGAAGCCGTAGATCGACTGGTCGGGGTCGCCGACGGCGACCAGGTCGGCCCCGTCGCCGGCGAGCTGGGCCAGCAGGAACTCCTGTGCCGGGTCGGTGTCCTGGTATTCGTCCACGAACACCACGTCGTGCGCCGCCCGCTCCCGCTCGCGCACCTCCGGCCGGGCCAGTAACGCCGAGGCGGCCCCGATCAGCTCGGCGTAGTCGTAGGTCTCCTCCGGGTCGAGGTCGAACCTGTCCTGGTAGCGCTCGGCGAACCTGCCCGCCGCCGCCCAGTCGCCCCTGCCGTGCAGCCTGCCGAGGGCGATCAGCCGCTCGGGGTCGAGCCCGCGCTCGCCGGCCCTGGACAGGAAGTCGCGCAGCTCCTCGGCGAAGCCCCGCGTCTTGAGCGGCTCGCGCAGCGACACCGGCCAGTCGAGCGCGCCGCTCTCCAGCTCGCCGTGGAGCAGCCGCCGGATCTCCAGGAGCTGCTCGGGGCCGGTCAGCAGGCGCGGCGGGGCCTTGCCCTCGAGCACGGCCTCGCGGCGCAGGAGCGTGTACGCGTAGGAGTGGAAGGTGAGGGCCAGCGGGGTGCGGGTGGTGCGGCGCAGGCGGGCGGTGACCCGCTGGCGCAGCTCCTCGGCGGCCTTGCGGCTGAAGGTGAGGATGAGCACGCGCTCGGGGTCGACGCCGCGGCGCTCGATCCTGTCGACGATGCTCTCGACTATCGTGGTGGTCTTGCCGGTGCCCGGACCTGCGAGGACGAGCAGCGGGCCGCTCCGGTGGGCGACCACGGCACGCTGGTGCTCATCGAGCACAGGGGGCGCAACAGGTCCACTGTTGCCGCGTCGCACCAACCGCCAGGTCTGACCACTCACAGCACTAGATTCCACCAGACCACAGGGACAGATCGTGCCGACTTGCCCGGTCTCCCCACGCGATCCGCCTACCGTATCGGGGCGAATCTCCACTTTCTCGCGCGACACGCCGCCCTCATGTTCGCCGACGGCGTTGCCGCGATATATCTTGACTTCTCGTAGACGCGACATATCGTGTTTCTATGACTGACAAGGGATACAAGGGCGTCGGCATGGAGGGCGCGATCGCCCGCTGGTACGCCGCGAGCAACGACAGGTCGCCCGACCGGTTCTCCGACCAGGTCGAACGCGTGCGCGAGCTGGCCGAGCCGGGCAGCGAGGTGTTGGAGGTGGCTCCCGGGCCCGGCAACCTGTCGATCGCCCTGGCCGGGACCGGCGACTACACGGTCACGGGGCTCGACATCAGCCAGACGTTCGTCGAGATCGCTCTCGCGAAGGCCGCCGAGGCCGGGGTCCGGGTGGACTTCCGCCGCGGGAACGCCTCCGCGATGCCGTTCGGGGACGGGAGCTTCGACTTCGTCGTCTGCTGCGCCGCGTTCAAGAACTTCTCCGACCCCGTCGGGGCGCTCCACGAGATGCACCGGGTGCTGCGGCCCGGCGGCCACGCCCTCGTCATCGACCTGCGCAGGGACGTGTCCAAGGAGGCCGTGGACGCCGACGTGGCCCGGATGGGGATCAGCGGCCTGTCCAGGGTCTTCACGAGGTTCGCCCTGCGGTCCTTCCTGCCTCGGCGGGCGTACACCGAGCCGGAGTTCGAGGACTTCATCGCGCGGACGCGCTTCCGTACGTACGACATCCACACGTCGCCTCTGGCGCTCGACATCGAACTGCGGAAGTGATCGACAACCTCGCCCACGGAGCGTTCCGGCTTGTAACGTAGGGTCAACATTTCGCCTCGGTGTGGGGGTTGATCGCATGCGGTGGCAGGTCCACTCCGAGAGGTCGCTGTACGCGGACCCGTGGCTGGACATCCGGGTGGCGGATGTGGAGCTGCCCGACGGGCGCCGCCTCGACCATCGGCTCGTACGCATCGCACCCGGCGCGGGGGCGGTCGTCACCGACGACCAGGACCGGGTGCTGCTGATCTGGCGGCATCGCTTCATCACCGACACGTGGGGCTGGGAGATCCCGCTGGGCCAGGTGGACGAGGGCGAGATGCCTCAGGCGGCGGCCGCGCGCGAGGTCGAGGAGGAGACGGGCTGGCGTCCCGGCCCCCTGCGCCCGCTGCTGTCGATCCAGCCGACCAACGGCTTCACCGACAGCCTGCACCACATCTACCGCGCCGACTCGGCCACCCGCATCGGCCCGCCCTCGGACCCGTACGAGGCGGAGCGGGTGGAGTGGGTGCACGCCTCGCGCCTCCGCAAGCTCATCGAGAGCGGCGAGATCGTCTGCGGCACCACCATGTCATCCCTTCTCTACCTCCTCGTGGAGAACCTCCCGAACGGCGGATTCCACCGCACCGAAGACCTCACCTCCGACTACGACCCCAACCGCCGCTTCCTCCTCCCCGACCTCCCAAACCTCTTCTAACGCCACCCCTCAGGACGCCCAGTACGGGGTGAGGCACCGCACGGAGAGCTCGTACCGAAGGGGGCTGGGCGCCGTATGGCGAACGCGCGCTGACGGGGACGGCCCCCGGGTGGGCGTCCTGGACGGGGCTGCGTGCCACGCGATCGGTCCGGCGGGCGGGCGGGTGGACGGTGGTGCGGGGCTGCAGATGGGTGGGTGCGGAGAAAGGCGCGTCCTTGACCACGGAGCCGGTCAAGGATGCGCGTCGTCACGGCGAGCAGCCCGTGAGCCTTCACGACCGGCCATGACAGACGGCCACCGACGTCGGCGCGTGCGGCCCACCGTGCGCAGCCGTAAAGGATGAAGGCCTTAACGGGCGCGCGGCCCACCGTGCGCAGCCGTAAAGGATGAAGGCCTTGATGGGCGCGCGGCCCACCGTGCGCAGCCGTAAAGGATGAAGGCCTTAACGGGCGGGCGGCTGGGAGAGGCGGCCCGCCCAGGAGGCGGCGGCTAGGAGAAGAGGTGATCGACGACGCGCGCCGTGGCCTTGCCGTCGTCGCGGGGGGCGAAGGTGGCGCGGAAGGCTTCGTAGCGGTCGGCGTGGGCCGCCGACACGGAGTCGATGTTGCGCAGGGCCTCGATCACGTCGGCCGACGTCGACAGCACCGGCCCCGGCGCCTGCTCGGCCAGGTCCAGGTAGAGCCCCCGCTTGGTCGAGTATTTGGCCAGGTCGTAGCCGTAGAACACGATCGGCCGGCCGGTGCACACGAAGTCGAACATGACCGACGAGTAGTCCGTCACCAGCACATCCGCCACCAACAGCAAGTCGGCAATATCGGGATAAGTGGTGACGTCGTGGGCGATGTCCGGGACGGCCGGGACCGCCTGCATCGGATGCGCCCGCACCAGGATCTCGTGATCGGCCCCGAGGGCCTCGCGCGTCTTGGCGAGGTCGAGCTTGACCATGGCGTTCTTGCGGTCGTAATCCCGCCACGTGGGCGCGTACAGGATCACCCGCTTACCCTCCACGAGCCCCAGCCGCTCGCGCACGGCGGCGGCCAGCGCCTCGCGGTCGGGCGAGTTGAGGACGTCGTTGCGCGGCAGCCCGCTCTCCAGGATCTCGCCCTTGTAGCCGAACGCCTTGCGCAGCACCGGCGTGGCCCACGGCGACTGCGACAGCAGCAGGTCCCAGCCGCGCACCTCCGCCGCCTGGCGGTGCCAGATCGGCGGCCTCGGGTCGCGCGCCATGTGGGGCTGGTCGTTGCCGATGTGCTTGGCCGGGGTGCCGTGCCAGGTCTGCAGCACGACCTGGTCCTCGCGGGCCCTGAACCAGACCGGCAGGAACGAGTTGGTCACTATGTGGCGGGACCTGGCCAGCGCGGCGTGGTGCTCGCGGCTGCCCGCGCGGATCACGGTCGCGCCGCCGGGCGGCACGAAGGCGCCGTCCTTGACGACCCAGATGTGCTCGCGGTCGTCGCCCCGCCGCAGCCGCTCCTCGTAGATGGCGCGGACGCTGTCGGCGTAGAGGCGGCCGTCGTTGACGACGTAGACGGTCGCGTCGTTCAGCGGCTCGGTGCGCTGGGCCGGGTAGAACACGCGGCGCAGCACGTGGGTGCCGGCCACGCCCCGCTCGTCGGCGGGCCGGGCCTCCTCGACCGTCACGACCGGCACGTCGAAGCGGGTGGAGATCATCCGGTACGTGTGCCCGTCGAGCGTGCGCGGCTCCTCGTCGAGCCCCGGCAGGGCCGCGTGGTCCATGCGCAACGGCACGATCTCGCCCGACGGATGCCGGATCGACATGTTCCAGGTGCCGGAGGCGAGCGGCACGGGCTCGCCGAAGCGGTCCATGGCCGAGGGCTCGACGCGTACGGAGAAGTCCTCGCCGGAGCGCTCCATCGGAAGCAGGTAGGACAGCCCGGAGCGGTGCCGCAGCGTCAGCGTGCGGGAGCCCGGGGCGTCGGGATAGTGGCCGCGCAGCAGGAGCGCGGAGCCCTCCCAGACGGCCGAGGTGATCACCGGCCGGATGCGGTGGGCGGAGACGACCACGCGGTCACGGCGGTCGCCGAGCACGGTGATCTCGCGGTCGCCCACCGGCGTGCGGGTCTCCACGAGGTCGGCGAGCATGACGGAGGCCGCCGGGTCGCCCTTGGGCTCGACCCAGAGCCGCCGCCCGTCCTTCTCCTGCAGCAGGGTGGGCACGGCCAGCCCCACCGTGACCTCCGTGCCGTCGCCGGCCGGGGTGAAGTCGGCGGCGATGCGGTGGCCGCCCAGGCGGGCGTGGCCCTTGGTCACCGTGCGGCCGGGCAGGGAGATCTTCAGCTCCAGGCGCTCACCCTCGACGGACACGCCCTTCAGCTCGGCCCGGTTGGGCTGGAGCACGATCTGCAGCGCCCGGTCGGACGTCCACACCGGCCGGATCCACAGGCCCGGCTTCAGCTTGAGCCCGGTGGGACGCTCGGGCCGGCCGACCGAGGAGCCGCGCAGCAGGCCCGTGGCCCGCGCGCCCCGGCTCCAGAACACGATCTCGGCCCGCCAGGTGGTCGTGTCGGGCACGGACGGGCGGTGCCGCATCCGCCGCCGCACGGCGGACACCACATCGCGTACGGCCCCACGCCAGCGCAGCGGCCACGGGCTCAGCTCGGCGCTGAACCCGGACCAGTCGTAGTTGCAGCCGGGCTCGCGCGCGCCATGGGTGGCCTCGGGCGCGAGCACGCGCCGCGTGCGCATGCGGATGGGCGGCAGCCAGCGCGGCCCGCGCAGCACCACGGTCGCCCAGTTGAACCTGCGGCTGCGGACGGAGAGCCCCGCCAGATACGCGAACCCGGTGACGCGCAGCTTGCCGTCGACCCAGACGATGTCGTCGATGTGGGTCACCGGCACCATGTCGGCGCGCCGCAGCCGGTAGAGGTCGGGTGAGAGCTCGTCGCGGAAGGGCAGGTCCGCGTACCAGCGCAGGCCCTTGCGGATGCGCTTGGACGGTTCGGCGGCGGCCGTCACGACCTTGGTGAGCGTCTCGCCCTCGACGAGTTCCTCGTCGGGCCGGTGCTCGATCAGGTGACATATGACACGCCGCGCGACCGGCAGGTCGTGCTTGACGCGCGCGTCCACGGCCGCGAGGTAGGGCCGGACGAGATCGAGCATCTCGCGCCGCCGCGCCGCGCCGCGCTTGACCGCGAGGTCCATGCGGGACCCGAGTGGGCCGCTCAGCACCTCGGTGTCGTACGCCGCGTCGCGACCGCCGGGGCCGACGGCTCGCAGGACCGCTTCGAGGGGCTCTCCACGATCGCAAAGATCCTGGACAGCCTTGAGGCGGTCGGCGAGCGAATCGCCGCCCTGGCTCTGGGCTGTGACGCCGGTGGCCATTGGGGTGGCACCGCCTTTCGGGCCGCCATTCAGTGTTCTGCCCATGGTAATGCGAGTCACATGTCACAAATTCGCCGGTTCGGCGAAACGGCAGGTCATGACCCTTACTGAAAATCCGCTGAAGGCCCGTCCCAGCGAGCTTCTCTCATGTTCACCCGTTCGCCCCGTAACGGGGTGCCTTCCTCGCGCCAATGGGCCAGGCAGCGTCGCAGGTGGTCAGGGGCCGCGCAGGTGCCGTCGGCGTGGACGACCCGCCACCACGGCACGCCGCCGCCCCACGTCGACATCACCTTACCGACCTGGCGGGGGCCGCCCTCGCCCAGGTATTCGGCGATGTCGCCGTAGGCCATGACCTTGCCGGGCGGGATGCGCTCGACGAGGTCGAGCACCCGCTCGGCGAAGGGGTTCAGGGGGTCCATGCCGCCGGGCCCGCTTCGATGATCTCTTCGAACTTGCCGATCTCCATCGCTCTGCCGCCCGTCACGACCTCGATGACGCCGTCGCGCAGCGCGTAGACCTCGCCGTCCTCGCCCACGAGCCGGGCGCCGAGCGCGGCCGAGAGCCGGACGAGTTGCGCGACCTGCCAGTCGGAGCCGGGCTCGCCGACCAGGTGACCCTGCCAGCGCGCCACCGCGTGCGTGCCGCCCCGGTGCGCGGCCACGATCTCATCATCTCCGCGCAGCCCGAAACCGGCCGGTGCGATGGCCCTTGCAAGCTCCGCGAAGGCGAGTGGCGACTCGCGCACCACCCGCAGCTCGTATCCCATGACGCGGGACCATAGCGGATCTTTACTGTTCCTTGCGCTGATTGAGCACGATGATCGCGCCGCAGAACATGGCCAGCGCGACCAGCACGCCTCCCCCGTACAACCACAGCCGCAGCGGATCGGGCCCCGGCCTGGTCGGCACGGGTGAGTCCTCACCCTGCCCGAAGTGGTCCTGACCTGACATGACGCTGCGCTGCTCGCCGGTCAGCCGCTCAGCGGCGTTGAGGGCGGCGGCCGCGTCGACCACCCCGAACCCGGTCTGGTCGTCGTATCCCGGGGCGGGCCTGCCCCGCGCGCTGGAGGCGAGCGCCTGGGCGACCTGCTCGGGCGGCAGGTCCGGATAGCGCGACTTGACGAGCGCGGCCACGCCCGCCACGAGCGCGGCGGCCGAGCTGGTGCCCTCGGACAGCTCGTAGCCGCTCTTGCGTTTGACCACCGGCACGCCCACGCCGGGCGCGGCGACCAGCACGGAGAGGTTGTCGCTGCTGAACGTGGCCCGTTTGCCCTGCTTGTCGGTGGCCGCCACGCCGATGACCCCCGGGTAGCCGGCCGGGAAGCTCCAGTAGGAGGTGCCGTTCTCCCTGGCGTAGTTGGTCAGGCCGTCGTTGCCCACGGCGGCGACCAGGACGACGCCCTTGCCGAGCGCGTACGAGACGGCCTCGCGCTCGGACTTGACCGGGCCGTAGGAGCCGATGGACATGCTGATGACCTTGGCGCCGTGGTTGGCCGCGTACCGCAGCGCCCGCGCGAGCGGGCTCTCCGAGGTCTGCTCCTCGTCGTCCAGCGGCGGGACGCCCAGCTCGGGGTTGTCGTCGGTGACCATGGGCAGCGACAGGATGCGGGACTCGGGGGCGACGCCGACCAGCCCGTCGTCCTCCCCCGACGCCGCGATCAGCCCGGCCATGGCGGTGCCGTGCCGGCCCGGCGCCGTCTCCTTGGCCACCGCGCCCGCGGTCATGTCGGGGCCCGCGGTCACCCGGCCTTTCAGCTCCTTGACCTGGTCGTCCACGCCGCTGTCCACGACGGCGACGGTGATGCCCCCGCCCTTGGTGACGGTCCAGGCCTGTTCGACGTTGAGGGCGTCGAGCACCCACTGCTGCTGCTCCCGCACGGGGTCGGCGGTGGGTCCCGCCAGGACGAGGAGGGCCGCGGTGAGCGCGCGTACGGTCGCTAGCACACGTTCCCCTGGGTGCAGGGCGGCACCTTGGGCGGGTCCGCGAGGAAGTAGGCGATCTGGTTGCCGACGGACTTCGCGGCCGGCCACAGCTCGGCGTGCAGGATCTCCTCCGGCGGGATCGCGGCCCTGGTCCGGCCGTCGGCGTAGCCGGCCGTGGAGAACACGATGTACGGCCCGGCGCCCACCCAGCCGGTGCGCTGGCGCTGGTCGGGGCCGAAGCGTTCGGTCACCGTGCCGGGGAAGGCGACGGGCAGCACGCCCACGCGGTCGTCCTGGGTGAGCTCTTCGCTCGCCGAGACCCTGGACGCCTCGTCCTTCAGCACGGCCACCCCGACCGTGATCACGAACGAGGCGGTCTGGTCGACGTACGTGGCCCGCAGCATCGTGACGCAGCCGTGGTTGTCCAGGACCCCGGCCACGGAGGCGTCCACGCCCTTGCCGCACTCGGTCTCGGGGGCGATGCCGACGCGCCTGGCGTACTGCTGGGCCCGGTCGAGCCCGAGGTACTTGACCTCTTCGGGGAAGACGCCCGTCGCCGGCCACGCCTGCCAGCGCCTGGCGATCTCCTCCTGTTTGTACTGGTTCTGCTCGGAGGGGGTCAGGGGGCGCGAGCGGGTCTCGGCGAACAGGCCGACCGTGCCGAGCAGCACGACCACGGACGACACGACCACGATGACGCTCAGCAGCATCACGAAGATGCGCCGGTACCGGACGCCCTGCTGGAGCGCCTCCCTCTCGACGCGGTCCCTGGCGGCCGCACGCGTGCGGGAACCCGCCGCCGGCCACGTACGCACACGCGACCGCCGGCCGGTGGTGGCGCCGAGCGGATTCCTCCGTTCCGGCGTGGCCCCGCCCTCGGAACGCGGTAGCCCTGAAGTCGACCTACGAGCCCTCACCACCGCCTCATCCTCGCCGTCCTCCCTGCCCGTTGCCTCACTGCGTGAGGCGGGCTGGGGAGCCGTTGGCGTCCCGTGTCTATTTCGTCCCCCTTAGTAGGCGGATCATGCGTCTTGTGAGCTGTACACCCGACGTACGCGCCTGACCAGGATGAATATGACGCCCAGGGAGGCGAACGCGCCGCCGGCCGCCGCGGCGGCGACGGCCGCGTAGACGGTGACGCGCCTCTCGTCCCTGACGATGACCTGGATGGGAGCCGTCCGGCCGCCGGCCAGCGGCTTGGCCGGGTCCTGGGCCTGGTCGCCCGCGGCGGTCTCGGTGTAGCCGGCCAGCTTTCGGGCCTCGGACAGGGCTCTGGCCGCGTTCACGACGCCGAAGCCGGTGCCGGTGTCGTACCCGCCCGGGGGCCTGTCGGTGGCGCTGGCCGTCAGAGCGCGGGCCACCAGCGGCGGCGACATGCCCGGATATTTGGCTTTGATGAGGGCGGCTATGCCCGAGACCAGCGCGGTCGCCTGCGAGGTGCCCCTGCCGACCCAGTACTCGTCGCCCGGGCCCGCGCCCATGATGTCCACGCCCGGCGCGGCCACCAGCACGGAGGAGTTCCAGTTGGAGAACGTGGCCCGCCGCAGCAGCCGGTCCGTCGCCCCCACCGAGACCACCCCGGGGAACGCGGCCGGATAGGAGTAGGGGGCGAAGTCGCCGTCGATCTTCCGGTCGCCGTCGTTGCCGGCGGCGGCCACGAGCACGACGCCCTTGGAGATGGCGTAGCGGATGGCCGCCCGCTCCTCCCTGGTCGCCAGCTCTTTGGAGATCGACATGTTGATCACGTCCGCACCCTCGTCCACCGCGTAGCGAATGCCCTGGGCCACCACGTCCTCGAAGCGCTCCGCCGAGTTGAACTCCCTGAAACCCGGCTCCTCATCCTCAAGGATGACTCTTACTGACAGTACGTCCGCTTCGGGCGCAACGCCGATGATCCCCAGATTTCCCCCATCGCCATGGCCGTGCCCGGCGATCAGAGAGGCCATGTACGTGCCGTGCAGGCGGCTCGGGGCGACCCCCGGCGGGTTCGCGCCCTCGGTGAAGTCCTTGCCCACCCGCACCGAGCCGACCAGGTCGCGATGGTGCGGATCCACGCCGGAGTCGAGCACCGCCACCGTCACGCCGCCGCCCTTGCTGGTGCGCCACGCCTGGGTCAGCGCCAGCGTCTTGATGACCGGCCGCTGCCCGCCGCGTACGTCGTCCGCCCACGCCGGCGCGGCGGCGTACAGCAGCATCCCGGCCGCCACGGCCGCCGTTCCCCGCCTGAGCATGACCCCCGTACTGCCCCGGCTCAGCACCGCCACTCCTCGGCCGTGCAATCGGGCATCCGCGGCGTGCTCAGGTCGGTCAGCACCCGCTCGGAGATCTCGGTCGCGAAGGCGAAGATCGAGGGCCGCTGCTCGTCCGCCGCGTCCGCGGGCCGGCCGTCCACCTGGCCCGCCGTGGTCAGCACCAGGTACGGCCCCGCCTGCCGCACCGAGCCGGCCTGGCGCACGCCGGGGGTGAAGCGGTCGGCGACCGTGCCGCTGAAGGCCAGCGGATACAGGCCCGGCACGGGTTTGCCGCTGTCGGAGAAGGCGGCTTTCGCGCGTACGGCGTCCAGCTCGTCGCGCAGCGCGACCACGCCGATCGTGACGAGCACGCCGCGCAGCGCGTCGATGTAGGTGGCCCGCAGCAGGCCTCTGCAGCCCGCCTTGCGCAGGGCCTTGACCGCCTTGGGGTCGACCGGGTCGCAGGCGGTCCCGGGCGAGATGCCGATCCGGCTGGCACGTTCCCGGCCGCCCTGCTCGGCGGAGTACGGCAATGTGGCGGGGAAGATACGTCCGCTGGGCCAGGTGCGCCAGCGCTCGGCGACCTCGCGTCTGGCCGCCGCCTGGAGCTCGGCGGCGCTGGGGCCCCGGGTGAGCTCCGTGCCCGCCGCGCTGCCCGACACCCCGGCGGCCACCGCGCAGACCAGAGTCAGCGCGGAGGCCACCACGAGCGTCGGCCACGGACGGGCAGTGTTCACGCCACCGACCTTAACCGGGCCTTCCGGATAACACCCCGGAAACCATCAGTAGGAGGGCAGGCTCGGGTCCACGGTCTTGACCCAGCTCAGGACGCCGCCGCCGACGTGCACGGCGTCGGAGAACCCGGCGTTCTTGACGATGGCCAGGGCCTCGGCCGAGCGCGCGCCGGACTTGCAGTGGAGCACGATGCGCTTGTCCTGCGGCAGCTTCTCCAGGGCGGAGCCGTTGAGGAACTCACCCTTGGGGATCAGCGTGGCGCCGGGGATCGAGACGATCTCGTACTCGTTGGGCTCGCGGACGTCGACGAGGAAGATGCTCTCGCCGCGGTCCTGCATGCCCTTGAGCTCCGCCGCGGTGATCGTGGAGCCGCTGGCGGCCTCGGCGGCCTCGTCCGAGATGGCGCCGCAGAAGGCCTCGTAGTCGTCGAGGAGCTGCGTGACCGTCGGGTTCTTGCCGCACAGGACGCACTCGGGGTCCTTGCGGACCTTGACGTCGCGGTACTTCATCTCCAGGGCGTCGTAGATCATCAGCCGCCCGACCAGCGGGTCGCCGATGCCCGTCAGCAGCTTGATGGCCTCGTTGACCTGGATGGAGCCGATCGACGCGCACAGCACGCCGAGCACGCCGCCCTCGGCGCACGACGGCACCATGCCGGGAGGCGGGGGCTCCGGGTAGAGGCAGCGGTAGCAGGGCCCGTGCTCGGCCCAGAACACGCTGGCCTGGCCGTCGAACCGGTAGATCGAGCCCCAGACGTACGGCTTGCCGAGCAGCACCGCGGCGTCGTTCACCATGTAGCGCGTTGCGAAGTTGTCGGTGCCGTCGACGATGAGGTCGTAGCCGGAGAAGATCTCCATGACGTTCTCTGTGGTCAGCGCCGTGTTGTGGATGACGACGTCGACCAGGGGGTTGATCTCGCGGACGGACGCCGCGGCGCTCTCGGCCTTCAGCCTGCCCACGTCGGACTGGCCGTGGATGATCTGGCGCTGCAGGTTGGACTCATCGACCACGTCGAAGTCGATGATGCCGAGGGTGCCGACGCCCGCCGCCGCGAGGTACATCAGCGCGGGCGAGCCCAGGCCCCCGGCGCCCACACACAGCACCTTGGCGTTCTTCAGCCGCTTCTGCCCCGCCATACCCACATCGGGGATGATCAGGTGGCGCGAGTAGCGGCGCACTTCGTCGACGGTCAGCTCTGCGGCCGGCTCGACCAGCGGTGGCAACGACACTTTCTACGCTCCCGTTCCAGGGGGTCCTATCTCACCTTGAAACCTAGCTGGCGAGTGGGGCATTCCCCAATCGAGTCTCACGGATCAGACGGCGTGCTTCCGCCGCCACGACCTGCGGCATCTCCATCATCGCCACGTGGCCCGCCGTCGGCAGCAAGACAAGCCGGACCTGCGGGAACGTACGGTATGCCTTCGCGGCCATGGCGGGCCGGACCAGCCGGTCATGCCTGCCGTGCACGATCAGGGTCGGGGCCTTGACGTTGGCCGCCTGACGCCACAGGTTGTCCTCGCCACGGCGGAAGTATTCGGCCACGATGCCCCTGGCCGACCCGATCATGGCCTCGCCGGAGTAGGGGAGGTCGTCGCGCCTGCGGAGCTCGTCGATCGCGTCGCGCAGGCGTACGGGATGGACGGAGTTGGTGTTGGCCCAGACCATGGCCACGGAGGCGTTGACGCGGTGCTCGGCGGGCACCAGGCGGAGCCTGCTCGCCACCCATTCGCCCAGTACGGGCACCGCGGCGGCGGCCACCCGGACGGGGCCGTACCTGGGGAGCAGGTCGGGCAGGGCCGGGGAGACGAGGGTGAGCGACCGGACCAGGTCGGGCCGGGTGGCGGCCACCCGGACGGCGACCGCGCCCCCGAGCGAGTTGCCGAACAGGTGGGCCGGGCCCGTGTGCTCCATCAGCTCGGCCACGGCCCTGGCGTGGCCGGCGACGGTGTAGTCGCCGTCGGCCGGGGCCGGCGAGAAGCCCGCGCCCGGGAGGTCGAGGGCGTGGCCGGTGACCGTGTCCTTGAGCTCGTCCATGAGGTCGGTCCAGTTGGTGGCCGACCCGGCCAGGCCGTGCACGAAGACGGCCTGCTCGCGTTGTCCCCTGTGGTCACTCGTCGATCGGACGTGCACCGACCCGACCATGCGACCCGGCCAGTCCGGGACCGGCTTCGCCATCATGCGTCCTCCCCGCCGTTCCTTCTCGTTCTCTCAACGATAACCACCCCGTCTGGGTGAGGTCTGGATTCCGTACAGAAGCCCGCTTACATCACCTTTTCCGGCATCAGGTACACACCGTCACACATGCCTCAAACACCCCGCCAATGCGATCCCCAGCGAGGGTGGCGGCGTCTCGGGGCCCGGCGCGGCCCCCGGATCCGGGCCGGCGGGCGGATCGGTGGTGATCATCGCCGTGTTCGGACATATCGCCATATATCGCGGCTTAGATGTCTAATCGATCTCATCGCATGCCAAGAGTGTGGCAAAAGGCACCGTTCATCGTTTATGGCGCACCAAGGTCGGAAAGCATGACAACCAGCAGCACTTAGCGTGACGGTTGAGGAACACACCGTTAATGGCGGGACAGACCAGCCTCGAACGCACCACCGCCGGGTGCCGCAAAAAGCGGGAGACATTTTCGGAGGGCGCACAATGGCGTCCTCCGAATAATGACGCCGGGCGTAGGCGAAGCGTCCGGCGTAATGGCCATCGACATGTTCGCGGACTTTCATCGGTCCGGGGGCGGCACCGCAGGCAGGCAAATCACCACTCGCAGAACCGGCATGGCCGATGACGACAGGCCAGGCCGGCGCGCGAGCATTGCCATGCGTGGCCGCCCTATCAATTGCGCCACAATCGGACATATCATGCCATTTCATTGGATAGATCTTTAATGCGAGCAATAAGATTGTTAATGCATAGCAAAATAGGGTCTCTCCAGTTTGCCCGCCCGTCGCCCCGGAAATGACATTCAATGGATGACTCTTCAGCAGCCGTCCAAGACCTGTTTTCAGGTACCCGGAAACGTCGAGAACGGGGCAATCGATCCTTTAGGGGGAAAACGCAATGCCCAAGCTCAAGAGTGTTATCGCAGGCCTCGCCGTCAGCACGGCGCTGACCGGCGGCATGGTCAGCGCGGGCGCGGCCACCACTGCGGTCAGCGCCGACGCCATCAAGCTCAACACCTCATCCATCCTCACCGGCACCGACGACGACTTCGACGACGGCATCGACGACGGCCTTCTCGATGACGACCTCGGCCGCAACATCGTCATCGACCGTCGCGACCGTGACCGTCACCGCCGGCAGTGCCGCCGTCACCACGGCGGCTGGGGCGGCGGCGGCTGGGGCGGCGGCTGGGGCTGGAATCGCCACCGCCGCGGCGGCGAGGTCTGCGTCGTCATCCGCAACGACAACGTCAACGACAACAGGCCGGAGCGCCGCCGGCGTACCTGGTAACAAAGCCGTGTGTTAATGGCGGGAAGATGAACGTCCGCACCTTCGGGTAGGTCCAATCTTTCTCGTCTTCCGCGGGGGGTTTAGTGAGGGCTCTCCCGGCCTTTTGGCCGGGAGAGCCCTCACTGCGTTGTACGGCGGAGCGGAGGTGCCATACCAGCACGGCAGGGGGACGGGGCCATGCGGGGTGGAGCCTTTTGTTTCGGCCATGAGGGAGTCTGCGGTCCACCAAATCACGGCAGTTCCGGTTTGCTGGTGATTTGTCCGGAAATATGCAGCGTGCGGGAGATTCCCCAGGAATCGTCCGTAGCGTTTCCCCGTTGCGGCCGGATCTGTATCCGCCTGCACTGGGGGGCGTGAAACAGGGCAATCGAACCTTTAGGGGGAAAACAATGCCCAAGCTCAAGAGTGTTATCGCAGGTCTCGCCGTCAGCTCGGCGCTGACCGGTGGCGTGGTAGCCGCGGGCGCGGCCACGTCACCGGCCGGCGCGGCCGTCCAGGTCAAGTCCGCCGCCCCCGTCCTCACCGGCAACTGCCGTGGCGGGGGCTGGCGCCGGTGCGGCGGGGGCTGGGGCGGCCGCTGGGGCGGCGGACCCTGGGCCTGGGGCGGTCGCGGCTGGGGCGGCGGCTGGGGCGGCTGGGGCCGTCACAACAGGAGCCCCCGGGTCCGGATCGTCATCGTCAACCAGAACCACAACATCAACGGTGGTGGCCACCGTGACGAGTGGTAGGACTCAGACACTGAGCTGAGCATCGGCGCGCCTGTGAGGCCGCCGTAGCGGGCGGAGTCCCCGAGCGATGACACCCCGCCCACGCCGAACGAGTGTCCGTATTCATCGGGACCGGTGCCACCCTCCGACCGGCGCCGCCCAAGCGAATACGGGCACTCACTTCTGTTTTCTACGGTCGGCGCTCCGTCTCATGCGGCCCCCGGCAAGCCGAGCGCCCCTGCCCCCCGGCCCCGGGCGTCATCGCCATGGACCCGTCCATTCCCCGAGAAGAGGACGGTCCGGCCCTCTTCGGGGTGGCCACGGCCGGGGCCATCTTCGGGCGCCGGCGGTACGAGACACGTCGAGTGCCCGTATTCGGTGGGTCGACGTCGTCGCTGTCGGGGCAGACGTCGGGACCCGGTGAATACGGGCACTCGATCGGCGTGGCCGGAGCTTCATCGCTCAGGGGACTCCTGGTGTGGCGCGGCCCGCGCCACCGGTTCGCCTGTGCGGTGAGCTCTACTGCCACGTGGGCTGGTTGTTGTCCTCGTGGTGGTCCATCTCGCGGCGCTCGTCCATGCGCTGCTGCACGTTGCGGTTGCGGTTCGTGTTGATGATGATGATCTTGATGCGGGGCATGCGGTGGTGGCGCCAGTTGGCCCAGCGTCCGCCTCCCCAGCCGCCGCCCCAGCCGCCGCCGCCCCAGCCACAGCGGCCCCAGCCCCCGCCGCCGCCGCACCCGGCCAGGACGGAGGTGGCGGTGCCGACCTGGGTCGCCGCGTCGGCCGCGGACATGGCCGCGCCCACGCCGACCACGCCGCCGGAGAAGGCCGTGCTCAGGGCGAGGCCGGCCATAACACTTTTGAGCTTGGGCATTGCGTTTCCCCCTACAGGTTCGATTGCCCCGTTCCTCACGTTCCCGGCCAATCCCCAAAAACCCGATCGACTAGGAAACGCCCCGGATGATCCTTAACGAATCACCCGCATCATGCATATTTCCGGCTGAAACAGCAAGCAAACTGGAATTGCCGTCATTTGGCCCACCACAGACATCCCCATGATTATGCGCAAACGCCGCACCCTCACATAGATCCGGACACAGCAAGGGCTCCCCAGCCCTGAGGTCTGGGGAGCCCTTTTCGAAAGGCCGCCGTGGAGGCGCGGGGAAATCCCCCAACCGCGAGAACGCGGTCATCCCCGCGCCGTCAGCACACGGCTATGACCAGTTGTCGCCGTTGTTGTGGTGGTCGTGCTCGCGGCGCTCGCGCTCGCGCTCGAACCGGTTGATGTTGATGTTCCGGTTGTGGACGTTGACCCGCACGCGGCTGTTCTGGTGGTGACGACGCCAGCCCCAGCCGCCGCCCCAGCCGCCGCCGCCCCAGCCGCAGCGGCGCCAGCCCCCGCCGCCGCAGCCATTGGCGAGGACGGAGGCGGCGGACTTGACCTGAGCGGCGGCGCCGGCGCTGGCCGAAGTCGTGGCCGCGCCCGCGGCTACCACGCCACCGGTCAGCGCCGTGCTGACGGCGAGACCCGCGAAAACAGTCTTGAGCTTGGGCATTGCGTTTTCCCCCTAAAGGATCGATTGCCCCGTTCTCGACATTTCCGGTTACCCCGGAAAGAGGTCTTGGACGCCTGCCGAAGAGCCATCCATGACATGTCATTTCCAGACAGCAGCCCAACAAACGGCACCTAGCCGGTTTTGCTATGCATTAACAATCTTATTGCTTGCATTAAAGATTTATAGAGCGATATGACATGACTTATCCGGATGTGTCCTATTCGATGATCGCGCCGAAGAGGCCCAGAGGGCAGCACGAAAAACCCCACCTCGCGGTGGGGTGAATGCCTGAGAAAAGCGGCCCGGGGCTCAACGCGAGAAGCGTCGGCGAGGCCGTGGAGCGCCTCCCTTACGGAGGCGTGCGGAACCGCTGAGAAAGGTGTTCAGGCCGTCTTGCGGGGCTTGCGCTTGGCGGGAGCCTTCTCCTCGTCCTTGGACTTGGCGGCGGCCTTCTTGGGCTTGGCGGCCCCGCCCTCCCGCTCCCGCTTCGCGGCCTCCACGCTGGCGCGCAGCGCGGCCATGAGGTCGACCGCCGGTCCGGCTTCCTCTTCCTCGCGGGCCGGGATGACCTCCTTTCCCGCCACCTTCGCCTCGATCACCTGCTGCAGCGCCTCGCGGTACGTGTCGTGGTACTCGCCCGGGTCGAAGTCCGACTCCATGGTGCTGATCAGGGACTCGGCCATCTGGAGCTCCTGAGCCCGTACCTCGATGTCCTCCTCGAGGAAGCCGAAGTCCGGCGTGCGGATCTCGTCGGGCCAGAGCATGGTCTCCAGGACGAAGACGCCGTCCCGTACCCGCAGCGTGGCCAGGGACTCGCGCTGGCGCAGCGCCACCTTGACCACCGCCACCTGGCCCGAGCTCTCCAGGGCGTTGCGCAGCAGCACGTACGGCTTCGCCCCCTGCGCGTCGGGCTCCAGGTAGTACGACTTGGCGAAGTAGATCGGGTCGATCTGCTCGGCCGGGGCGAACTGGAGGACGTCGATCCTGCGGGACGTGCTCAGCGGCAGATCCTCGAAGTCCTCGTCGGTGAGCACGACGATCTCGCCCGTCGGCAGTTCGTAACCCTTGGCGATGTCGGAGTACGGCACCTCTTCGCCGTCCTGCGTGCACACGCGCTTGTAGCGGATCCGGCCGCCGTCCTCACGATGGACCTGGTGGAACGTCACGTCCTTCTGCTCGGTGGCGGAGTAGAGCTTGACGGGTATCGTGACCAGGCCAAAGGAGATCGCACCCTTCCAGATGCTGCGCATGGTCACTCCTCAGCTCTCAATCGTTCGCCAATGGGCACATACCCGTCATGGGGCAACCAATGCCATACCCCGTCGAACCGATGCTGGCCGTACCTGGGGAACTACCGCCCGATCGCGAGAGGTACGGGCTGGAGGTCAAGTGGGACGGCATCCGCGCCGTCGTCCATCTTGACGGCGGACTGAGGGTGACGGGGCGGCACGGGGTCGAATACACGCGGAGGTATCCGGAAATATCCGGTTTCGGGATCAAGAACGCGATCATCGACGGCGAGGTCGTCGCGCTCGACAAGCGCGGCAGGCCCAGCTTCGAGCGGTTGCAGCACAGGATGCACCTGACCGATCCCGAGCCGATCATGCTGGAGCTGTACCCCGTCACGTACATGCCGTTCGACCTGCTCTATCTCGACGGCACGCCGATGTTCGACCTGCCCTACCGCGACCGGCGGGCGCTGCTCGACGAGCTGGACGTCGGCGCGCCCCCGTACTTCCCCGGCGACTCCGACCTGCTCACGGCCACCTCCGAGCAGGGCCTGGAGGGGGTGGTCGCCAAGCGGCTGGACTCCCCCTACCGGCCGGGCACCCGGTCCCCGTGGTGGATCAAGGTGAAGCACCTGCGTACCAGAGAGGTCGTGATCGGCGGCTGGAAGCCCGGCAAGGGGCGCCGGGCGGGCGGGATCGGCTCGCTGGTGATGGGGATGTTCACCGATCGGGGGCTCGCGTACGTGGGGCACGTCGGGACCGGGTTCACCGACACCGTGCTCGACGAGCTCCACCGGCGGATGCGGCCGCTGGAGGTCCCGCACAGCCCGTTCAGCAACGCGGTCCCGTGGCGAAATCGGTGGGTTAGGCCGGATCTGGTCGGGGAGGTGGCCTACACGATGTGGACCGACGAGAAACGGCTGCGCCACCCCGTGTGGCGCGGTCTGCGCCCCGACAAGCTCCCCTCGGAGGTGACGCTGTGAACAGCCCGGCGAAGGTGCCGGTAAAGGTCGACGGGCGAGCGCTGACGCTGAGCAACCTGGACAAGGTCCTCTACCCCGAGTACGGCTTCACCAAGGCCGAGGTCATCGACTACTACAGCCGCGTGGCCCCCGTGCTCCTCCCCCACCTCCGGGGCAGGCCCCTGACCGTCAAGCGCTACCCGAACGGCGTCGGCGGCCAGTCCTTCTTCGAGAAAAACGCCCCCGACCACACCCCGGACTGGGTCAGGCGGGTCAAGCTCCCCGTCCCCGGCAGCACCAAGAACCGCGAGGCCATCGACTTCGCCGTCATCGAGGACCTGCCCACCCTCGTCTACTACGCCAACCTGGCCGCGCTCGAGCTGCACGTACCTCAGTGGCGCGTGGACGAGGACGGCGAGGCGCTGCCGCCCGACACGCTCGTGTTCGACCTCGATCCCGGCCCGCCCGCGACCGTCGTCGAGTGCTGCCGCGTGGCCCTCATGCTGCGCGAGGTGCTGGCGGCCGACGGGCTCACCGCCCTGCCGAAGACCAGCGGGAACAAGGGCATGCAGCTGTACGCCGGCTGGGACTGCCGCGAGGAGCCCTCCGCGTACGCCAAGAGGCTGGCCCGGCTCCTCGAGAAGGAGCACCCCCGGCAGGTCGTCAGCGTGATGACGAGGAAGGCCAGGCCCGGCAAGGTGTTCATCGACTGGAGCCAGAACAACCCGGCCAAGACCACCGTGGCGCCCTACTCGCTGCGGGCCAGGGAGCTGCCGACCGTCTCCACACCGCTGAGGTGGACGGAGGTCGAGGGCTGCGAACAGCCTGAGGAGCTGGTGTTCACGGCGGCCGACGTACTCGCCAGAGTGGAGAAACGCGGCGACCTTTTCGGCCGGGCGTAGGCTGGTGCCGTCCGCACCAAGAGGGGGACCAGAAGATGTCGGAGATGGACACACGCGGGGACGAGCTCTCCTACGACCAGGACGAGGCAGAGCTGTCGATCGAGACGCCCGAGGCCGACGCCGCGGAGCAGCATTTCGAGATCCGCCAGAGCGCCGGGAAGCAGCGCCGCGAGCTGCCGCTCGACGTCGACCCCGCCGACGCGGCCGACCAGGACCGCGTGGTGGATCTCGACGACGACGAATATCGCTGATTACGGCTCCGCCCGAGCCCGCCTCGTGGCGCGGAGGAGCGCCGTTGCCCGGACCGGGGAGCGGAGCAAGGCAATGAACATCTGCTCTGCCCGCACGTAGGATGTCCGCACAGCCCGCTGAGAGACCTATGGAGACCCGCGTGACCGCAACCCCGGACGCGAAGCCCCGGGGCACCCGGCTGCCCCGACTCGCCCGCCGCCGGCAGCTCCTGAGCGCCGCGCAGGAAGTGTTCGTGGAGAACGGCTATCACGCGGCCGCCATGGACGAGATCGCCGATCGTGCGGGGGTCAGCAAGCCGGTGCTCTACCAGCACTTCCCCGGCAAGCTCGAGCTCTATCTGGCGCTGCTCGACCTCCACGTCGACGACATGGTCAACCGCTGCCGGGAGGCGCTGGCCTCCACCCACGAGAACAAACTCCGCGTGCAGGCCACGTTCAGCGCGTTCTTCGACTTCGTCTCGACGCAGGGCGAGGCGTTCCGGCTGGTGTTCGAGTCCGACCTGCGCAACGTCGCGCCGGTGCGGCAGCGCGTGGAACGCTCGCTGCAGGAGTGCGCGGAGATGGTCTCCGTGCTCATCCAGGAGGACACCGGCTGCACCAGCGACGAGGCGCACCTGCTCGGCGTGGGGCTGGTCGGCATGGCCGAGGTGAGCGCCCGCTACTGGGTGACCCAGCACGGCTCGATCCCGAAGGACGCGGCCGAACAACTCATGGCCCGGCTGGCCTGGCGCGGCATCAGCGGTTTTCCGCGTACGGCATAACCCGTTCGCTGGGCGCGATCATCTGCCCCTTCCCGGCTTCGAGCCGCCACGATGGGAGTGAGCCAGCCCGTCGACTAGGGAGCCACGATGGAAGTCAAGATCGGCGTACGCTCCGTACACCGCGAAATCGTTGTCGAGACCGAACTCTCCGCTGAGCAGGTCGAAGAGGAGATCAGGAACGCGTTGTCGGTCGAGCGTGGCGTGTTCGCCCTGACCGACGTGAAGGGCAGGCGGGTGGTGGTGCCGGTGGCCTCGATCGGTTTCATTGAGATCGGTGAGGACCAGGCCCGGCCCGTCGGATTCGGCGGCACCCTCTAGGAGTTTCCTGACCTGGGGGTACGGCTCACCCGCCGTACCCCTCCCAGGGCTTGCCGCCACCCTCCGCGATCGTCTCGCACCCGTGGGGCAGCGCGGCTGCGAGAGGTCGGCGCATGGCGACGGCGCCCGATCGCCCCGGGCTCGCGGGGCAGTGCGCACCCACCGGCCACCCCAAAAGCACGCCCTCAGCGCTGCGTCGGCGAGAAGGCGTGCGGGGAGCGGCGCAACGGCCCCACACCCACCTCGGCGCCACTGGAGCGGCCGGGGGTGGCGCGACACGAGCCCTCACACCCACCTCAGCGCCAGTGGAGCGGCCGGGTGGTGCAACACGAGCAACGGCCCTCGCACCCACCTCGGCTCCGGTGGAGCGGCGGGGGTGGCGCAACTCGAGCCGTGGCCCGCACGGCGACCATCGCCGTCCCGGTGGCTTCGGGGGCCGTGCTCGGGGGACGGTCAGAGGCCCAGGGCGGCCATGCGTTTGTTGTGGGCCTCCGTCAACGTCGCGAAAAGTCGCGAAATATCGGCGGCACCCTCCCCCGACACCAGCAACAGCGCCAGCTCGGGCCGCGCCGAGGCAACCTGCTGCCCCTGGCTCAGCGCCTCGCCGACGAGCCGGCGCGCCCACAGCGCCAGCCGTCCGGCGACCGCGGGCGACGCCTCGATCCCGGCCCTGACCCGCTCGACCGCGAACTGCGAGCGCCCCTCGTCCACCAGCACCTCGTCCACCAGCTTGGCGATCGAGGGATCGAGGTGCCTGGCCGCCTCGCGGTAGAAGTCGAGCGCGATCCCGTCCCCGACGTACGTCTTGACCAGCGCCTGCAGCCAGTCGGCCGGCCTGGTCTGCGTGTGCCAGGCGTCGAGCGCGCCGACGAACGGCGACATCACCTCGTCGGGATCGGCCCCGAACTCGGCCAGGCGGTCACGCAGCAGGCGGAAATGGGCGTACTCGGTCACGGCCAGCTCGCTCAGCGCCGCGCGGTCGGCCAGCGAGGGCGCCAGCGTGGCGGCGTCCTCGGTCATCCGCGCGTACGCACTAAGCTCGGCGTAGGCGAGCACCCCGAGCAGATCGACGACTCCTGGAGACTCCTTCATACGAGGCAGCGTACTTCCGTGAATCTTCGGGAACATACGTAAGCTCGGCCAGCGTTGTGGTATCGAGTACACTGCTCTGTGAAAGTGCGACCGCACTGTGTAAATTCGGGGGTTTCTCCCGAATACCCCCACTTCCGGGTGCGCGGTCGCTGATGACGCGAGAGGGCTGGCTCTACCGCGAGGACCCACGTAACGGGGGCTGTTTCATGCCCGTCGGTCCCGGCAGGCCCGCCTTCATTTGAGAACTGAGGCAGGCCACGCTGACGACTTTCCGAGACCTCGGAGTCACACCAGAGATCGCCGATGCCCTCGAGACCGAGGGCATCGTCACACCGTTCCCCATCCAAGAGATGGCTCTCCCGCTTGCCCTGAGCGGCCAGGACCTCATCGGCCAGGCGCGCACCGGCACGGGCAAGACCTACGCGTTCGGCATCGCCATGCTCCAGAGCATCGGCAAGCCGCGCAAGAACCGCAAGAAGCCCCGCGGGCTCGTCGTCGTACCGACCCGCGAGCTGGCCACGCAGGTCAGCGAAGACCTCGTCACCGCCGCCGGCAAGCTCGGGTCCCGGGTTCTGACCGTTTACGGCGGGCGCGCGTACGAGCCGCAGATCGAGGCGCTCAAGGCCGGGGTCGACGTCATCGTCGGCACCCCCGGACGCCTGCTCGACCTGGTCAAGCAGAAGCACCTCGACCTGAGCCAGGTCACGACCCTGGTGCTCGACGAGGCCGACCGCATGCTCGACCTGGGCTTCCTGCCCGACGTAGAGCGGATCTTCAACCTGATCCCCGGACAGCGGCAGACGATGCTGTTCTCGGCGACCATGCCGGGCGAGATCGTCACGCTGTCCCGTAAGTACCTCAACCGTCCGACGCACGTACGCGCCGAGCACGAGAGCGGCGAGGGTGAGACCACGCCGCAGGTTCGCCAGCTCGTGTGGCGCGCGCACCGCATGGACAAGATCGAGATCCTCGGGCGGCTGCTGCAGGCCGAGGGCCGCGGGCTCACGATGGTCTTCTGCGAGACCAAGCGGGCCTGCGACATGGTCGCCGAACAGCTCGACACGCGCGGCTTCGCCGTCGCGGCCGTGCACGGCGACCTCGGCCAGGGCCAGCGCGAGCAGGCCCTGCGCGCGTTCCGCAACGGCAAGATCGACGTGCTGGTGGCCACCGACGTGGCGGCCCGCGGCATCGACATCGACGACGTCACCCACGTGGTCAACTACGACTGCCCCACGGACGACAAGACGTACGTGCACCGCATCGGCCGCACCGGCCGGGCCGGGCGCACGGGCATCTCGGTCACGTTCGTGGAGTGGGAGGAGCTGACCCGCTGGAAGATGATCAACCAGATGCTCGGGCTCGAGTTCGCCGAGCCCGAGGAGACCTACTCCACCTCGCCGCACGTCTACTCCGAGCTGAACATCCCCGAGGGCACCAAGGGCGTCCTGCCGCACGCGAGCCGATCGCGTGCGGGGCTGTCCGCGGAGCGCCTCGAGGATCTCGGGGAGACCGGCAGGGCACGTGTTCGTGGCGGCGGCCGTCGCCGCGACGAGCGCGAAGAGCGCGAACAGCGCCCTGCCCGTACGCCGCGCCAGCGCCGCCGCACCCGTGGTGGCAAGGAGCTGGCTGAGACCGCAGCCGTCGAGACTCAGGAGGTCGAGCTCGTGGATGCCAAGACGGAGGAGACTCCCGCGATCTTCTCGACGGACGAGATCGAGGCGGCCGCCGAGCCGAAGCGGACGCGTACGCGGAGGGGGGCGGCTTCGTCCGCCATCGAGCAGGCGCTCGCCGAGGCCCCCGAGGCACCCGTCAAGGCCACCCGGTCGCGGCGGGCGGCCGCCGTCACGGCGGCCCCCGAGGCCGACACCGTCGAGGAGGCGCCGGCGAAGAGCACCCGCTCCCGCCGCGCCGCCGACCCGGTGCCGGTCGCCGAGGCCCCGCCCGCTCCTCCGGTCAGCGAGCCGGCGCCGAGCTTCCTCTCGACGCCGCCTCCGCCGGTGCGCGAGGAGGCGGAGCGGATCGTCCCGCCGAACCCGTTCACGGTGATCTTCCAGTCGCCCGACCTGGCTTCGGACGACGACGACATCGCCCCGTCGGCGGCCACGGAGCGCAAGCAGCAGCGCCGCCAGCCCCGTGGCGGGGGCGGCAACCGCCGCCGCACGGGCTGAGCGCCGTCTGAGCACCGCCTGGAAGGCGCGCACCCGCATCGGGTGCGCGCCTTCTGGGTAAGAGGCCCGCGGGCCCTCCTGAGGCGCTCTGGGCGCGTCCGGGGGGCTTCCGGCGAGGAGCCGCATTTGCCCTGCGTGATGCCCATGACGGTGTCGAGCCGCTGACCTCTGGGTATTGTTGCCCCACGTGAGTACGCCGCGATTCCTCGATCTGCCTCCTGGCGTCGCACCACAGAAGATCGAAACGCCACAGGGCACGTTCGCGGTCCTGGAGGCCCTCCCGGTCAGTGGTGTGATTGAGCGCTGGCCCGCCCTCCTGGTCCCCGGCCTGACAGGCAGCAAGGAGGACTTCCTCGCGGTGCTGATGACCCTGGCCCACTCGGGACGCAGGGTGATCGCCGTCGATCTGCGCGGCCAGTACGAGACACCGGGCCCCGACGACCCCGCCGCCTACACCTGCCCCGCGCTCGGCGCCGACGTCGACGCGCTCGCCCAGATCATCGGCGGCGGCGACCCCGTTCACCTGGTGGGCCACTCCTTCGGCGGCCTGGTGGCCAGGGAGGCGGTGATCGACGGGCGCACGAGGTTCGCGTCGTTCACGCTGATGGGGTCCGGGCCCTCGGGCATCGAGGGCAAGCGGGCGGTCAACGGCCGCAAGATCATGGAAGAGGTCCAGGCGTTCGGCCTGGAACACGTGTGGCACCACCGGCTGGAGCCCGAGGCGCTGTCCAACGACGTGTCCGACGAGATCCTGGCCTTCCTGCGCAAGCGCCTGCTCACCAACTCGCCGACCGCGCTGGCCTGCATGGCCGAGCAGGTGCTGAGCATGCACGACCGCACCGACGAGCTGCGCCAGGTCGAGGTGCCCACGCTGGTGCTGTACGGCGAGCACGACGACGGGTGGCCGCCCGAGGAGCAGTCGGAGATGGCGGCCAGGCTCGGGGCCGAGTCCGTGGTCGTGCCCGGCGCCGTCCACTCGCCCGCCGTCGAGGCGCCGGAGACGACGGCGGCGGCGCTGGTGAGGTTCTGGAACGCGGCCGAGAAACACTATTTGGACACCAGGTCCAATGCCATGTAATTCTTTACTTACTATGGCGAACATCGAGGACATCGTCGCGCAACCGCCGCAGAGCGCGACGTGGCAGGTGCATCTCGACCGGTCGATGTGGGTGGGCGGCGTGCGCGGTCTCATGCTGCAGGCGCTGCACCCGCTGGCCATGCGCGGTGTCTGGCAGAACTCCAACTTCCAGGAGGACCCGTTCGGGCGGCTGCGCCGCACGGCGGACTTCGTGGGGCGGGTGACGTTCGGCAGCCCGGAGCAGGCCGACGAGATCGGCAGGCGGGTGCGCGGCATCCACAAGGCGCTGCGCATCCACGATCCCGACACCGGCCGGACCCATCGGGTGGACGATCCCGAGCTGCTGCTGTGGGTGCACTGCGCGGAGGTGTCGTCGTACCTGGAGGTGGCCAGGCGCGGCGGGCTGGGCCTCAGCGAGCGCCAGGCCGACCGCTACCTGTACGAGCAGCGCAAGAGCGCCGCGTACGTCGGCCTGCACCCCGAGGACGTGCCCGGCTCGTGCGCGGAGATGGACGCCTACTTCAAGCAGGCGCGCGCCGGCCTGCGCGTCACGGAGGAGGCGGCCTCGACCGTGCGCTTCCTGATGTGGCCGAGGCTGCCGCACGAGCTCAGGCTCCTGTCGGCGGGGAAGCCCGCCTACTTCCCGTTCGGCGCGCTGTGCTACTACACGCTGCCGGACTGGGCCAGGCGGATGTACGGGGCGCTGCCGGAGGTGCCGCGCGCGACGGTCACGGCCGCGCTGAAGGCGTTCAGGCTGGGGATGAACTCACTGCCGGAGCCGGTGCACGACCACGCGTTCATGCCGGCCACGAGGGAGATGCTGGGAGCCGCCAGGGAGCGTCTCGGCGCGGCCGGGTACGACGTGAGCAAGGGGCTCAAGGGCCTGACCGATCCCCGCCGGTGGCCGCGGGAGCCGGCCGCCTGACCGGCAGGAGCGTGCCGCCCACCAGCACGACCGCCGACACGGCGGCCATCGTCCATCCGCTGCGGCCCATGCCCCCGCCGTCGAACAGCACGCCGAGCGGGGTAGACGCTGTTGCGGCGCCCACGTACCTGGACGACTGGAAGAGCCCCACGGCGACCCCGGTCTCGCTCCTGTCCGCGTGCACGAAGACCAGCGAGTTGAGCCCGAACTGGCTGAGCGCCGACGCCACCCCCAGCAGCCCCGCCGCCACCAGCACCAGCCAGACGGGGCCGACGGCGGGGACCAGGCAGGAGCCGGCGAGCAGCAGCGCCGCGCTGGCCACCAGCACGGTCCGCATCCCCGCCCGCGCGGCCAGCGCCACCGCGACCGGCGTCATGACGATCGCCAGCCCGGCCATGGGGAGCACCAGCAGGCCGGCGATGTGGGCGGGCAGTCCCGCCGAGCGCTGCGCCCACAGCGGCACCACGAAGAACGCCGAGTAGAACACCACGTTGACCAGGGCGAACTGGCCGCACGTGGCCAGCAGTCCGGGCCTCAGCCGGGGCAGCAGGGCGTGTTTCGCGCCGTCCACGCGGACCTTGGGGAGCCAGCGCAGCGCCGCGGTGAGCGCGACCGCCGCGAGCGGGACGTTGACCAGGAAGATCGCCCGCCAGCCCCACAACGAGACCAGGAACCCGCCGAGCACCGGACCGGCGGCGGCGCTGGCGGTGAGCACCATGGAGATCGTCGCGATCACGCGCGGCGGCGGCCTCCCGTCCTCGCCCGGCATCACGGCCTGCACGATCGCCATCCCGGCGGGCATGGTCGCGCAGCTCCCGAACGCCTGCAGCAGCCTGATCCCGACCAGCGCCGGGTACGAGGGGGCCAGCGCGGCCAGCACGCCCGTGACGGCCATCGTCACCAGCCCGGCGCAGAACACCAGCCTCGGGCCCAGCCTGTCGGCCAGCGTGCCCATCACGGGCGGAACGAGGATGCCGGCCAGGTAGAACCCGGCGGCCAGCCACGTCACGGCCGCGATGCCCACGTGGAACTCGGCCTCGATGCTGGCCAGGGCCACGGCGATCATGGACGAGTTCAGGGGGTTGAAGAGTGTGCCCAGCGCCACTGCCGCGGGTAACCGCCCGATAGGTGCCACTTTCCCGTCATTACCACTGTTATCCCCGGGAAACTGGGCTTCCCTCGGCAAATGCCATCAGCCGAGGCGAGCGGTCCCCTCCGCCGCTCGCCCCGGCAGACGGGTCACTCGGCGAGGCCGTCCCACGCGTTGCGGTCGGGGGCCGCCGACCGGCCCTCCGGGCAGTGGCGGCGGAAGTCGCACCAGGAGCAGATCGGGCCGGGGCTCGGTGCGAACAGCTCGTCGATCTCGTCCGGCACCGCCGCCGGGCCGACGGACGGCCGCTCTCCCGAAGCGGTGCGCGAAGCGGCGGAACCCTTCTTGGCGGGCGCGGGCACGAGCGCGCGGTAGCGCTCGTCGGCCGCCGACGCCTCCGTGGCGACGTCCTCGGCGCGCCCGATGTGGCGGGCCAGCGACTCCTCGGTGTGCCGCCACTCCAGGATCTCGCCGGTCGGCAGGTGGTGGAGCTCGACCGTACGGCAGGGCGTGCGCATCATCGTGGAGGCCGCGACCGCGTACACGGCCAGGGCGAGGGACGAGCGGGCGTCGTCCTCGGTGAGCGGCCGGCGGCCGGTCTTGTAGTCGACCACGACCAGCTCGTCACCGCGCCGGTCGAGCCGGTCGATGCGGCCGGAGAGGGCCATGACCTTGGTACGGGTCGCGACCGTGCGCTCGACGCCCACCGGATCGTCGCCGGGATCTAAGGTCGCGACGTATCCGGAGACGAGGTCGCGGGCCCGGCCCAGCCAGTGGGCCGACTGCTCGACGTCCCTGAACCCCTCGGCGATCCACCCGTTCGTGACCAGGATGGCGGCCGTCAGCGGGGTCCTGCGGTCATACGGCTCCCGCCACCACCCCGCGAGCGCGTTGTGCACGCTCGCCCCGACGCTGTTGTGCGCCCACGCGGGGCCCTTGGACGGCTGCGGCCGGTCCAGGTAGCTGAACCGGTAGCGGCGGCGGCAGTCGAGCCACGCGTTCAACCGCGACGGCGTGCACGAGTAGAGCCGCCGCGGCATCCCGTCCAGCGGAAGCTGCCCCTGAGCCGCGCTCATGGCCTCCACCTCGTGAAGGCGCTCCGTTGGGTCACTCGTCGTCGGGGTCGAGCTTGATCCCGGAGAGCTTGGTCCCGTCGGTCAGGGGGCCGTCGTCGGCGCTTTCCGTACGGGTCAGCGAGCCCGACACCCAGTCGTCGAAGTGCGGCTCGAGGTCGCCGATCGTGACCTCGTCACCGTGGGCGGCCAGCACCCGCGTGTCGGCCGGCAGCGTGAACAGCCGCCCGCCGATCGAGGTCAGCTGGTCGGGCAGGGCGGGGTATTCGCCGCCCAGCTTGCCGGGCCCGTCGGCCTGCAGGGCCTTGCCGGTGAAGACGGCCCCGAGGCCCTCGCAGTAGAGCGACACTCCGCCGGGTGAGATGCCGGGCGTCTCCATGACGTCGAGCTGGACGTCGGCCACACCGAAGATGCCGTCGTCCTCCATGTCGATGTCGGGCCAGGTCTCCCGCCAGGTCTCCCGCCACAGCGGCTTGTCCTTGGGGTGCAGGGCGACCACGGCCTCGTCCCGGCTGGCCACCTCGATGGCCGCGGAGACATGGTCGGGCAGGCCCGCCGTGCAGATGACGGCCAGCACTTCCCGCTCGCCCACCTGCTCAAGGATCTTCTCGGCGTCACGCGCCGCGTCGATGACGATGACTTCGTCGTCGTCACCGATGATCCAGGTGTTGTTCTCGACCTTGTGCTCGGTGCCGTCGATGTCGACGACGCCCTCGGTCACCACTCGCTCGATACGCGCTGTCACGCCTCCGAACTCTAGCCCGTCTGCATCAGAGCGCGAATCAGGAGCGTGAAAGCGCGCCTAATCCTCGAGCCGGGGCGAGAACGCACCGAACGGCACGTCCAGCTCGTGATCGCGGACGTCGAGCAACGACAGCTCGGCGAGCGCGATCATGCAGCCGGCGTCGGCCGGCCACGCGATGGCCCACAGCCAGTTGCCGAGCGCCTCGCCCGCGTAGACGGCCCGGTCGTCGGCGCCGTCCACGCACCACAGCGCGGTGGGATGCCCGAGCACGCCGATCTTGGCGTTCGGCGGCCCCGAGTCGAACCCCTCGCCCGGGTCGGGGCCGTCCAGCCCGGCGAACGCCGCGCCGAGCCCGATGCCCGGCTCCTCCGCGATGACGAGCAGGTCGGCGGGGCCTTCCGTCAGCGACGGCCCTGTCAGCGCCACCACGCTGGCCCGGGCGCCGGTGCGCTCGTCACCGACCTCTCCGAAGCCGGTCACCAGCCAGCCGGCGGGCAACGGCCACGGCAGCCACACGGGCACCACGGCGCTCTTCCGGATGGCCTCCAGCGCCGTACCGGTCGGCGGCCACGGAGGCTGGTAGGGCAGGACATCACCGTGCGCGTCGCATCGGTAGGCGCTCGACCACGCACTCGGCCCGTGAAGCGGGCCAAAGCACCGTGGACAGGTTGGAGCCGCTCTCACAACTACCCACGGTGCTTTCTCCGGCACCGGCCCGTCAAGGCCGCTTCCCGTTGTCCCGTCGTAATCTTGGTCATGTGCGCGTAAATTGTGTCGGCGCGATTATTTTCGACTCCTCTGACCAGTTGCTCCTTATCCAGCGGGGACGTCCGCCGGGCGAGGGGCTGTGGTCCATTCCCGGTGGCCGCCTGGAGGCCGGGGAGACGGACGCCGACGGCGTGCGGCGCGAGGTGCTGGAGGAGACCGGGCTGCGCGTGGAGGTGGGCCGCCTGGCGGGCACGGTGGACCGTCCCGGCCTGGGCGGGGCCACGTACGTGATCCGCGACTACCTCGCCACCGTGACGGGAGGCGTGCCCGTGGCCGGGGACGACGCCGACGACGTGCGCTGGTGCGGCACGGACGAGCTGGCGCGGCTGCCGCTCGCCGCCGGCCTCCTGGAGTCGCTGACCGACTGGGGCGTGCTGCCCCGCTGACACGGCCCCATCCGCCCGGCCCCGGCTGGAGCGGCGCCTGAAGTGGCGCCGCTCGGTCCTACCGGTTCGAGGTGAGGCTGGAGGTCCAGAGGATCAGGTGGTCGGCGTTGTACGTGGTGGACCGCCCGAGCGCCACGACCTCCGACCCCGACACGGCCACCGCCGTCAGCCACTGCGCCCCCTGGCCGGCCAGCCGGTCCTTGGTCAGCGCCATGCGGTTCCACGACAGGCCGTCCTGCGAGGTCCAGGCCGCGCTGTCGCCCTCCCCCGGTACGCCGTGCCAGCCCACGGCCACCAGCCCTTCGTCCGCCGCGGCCAGGTCGTACACCGCCGCCGCCTGGTCCGCGGGCAGCCAGGCCGTCTGCCAGGTCGAGCCGTCGTCGTCCGAGACCGCCGCGAAGGCACGCCGCGAACCTCCCGACACGGCCGTGCCGACGGCCACCAGCTTGTCCTGATAAGTCGTGACCCGTCGCAGCCCGGCCGACGTGGCGTCCGGCGGGACCACGCGCTTGCGCGCGCTCCAGTTCACGCCGTCCGAGGAGTGCCAGACCACGCTGCTCTCCTGGTCGGCCCCGCCCGAGCCGCCCACGGCCACGTAACCGCCGTCCCCGGTGGCGACGGCGTCGTAGATCCGCACCCCGGAGCCGCCCTGCGGCAGCTTCTTCGACCTGGTGAACTTGCGCAGATCAGGGGTGAACCACATGGCGGCGCTCGTCGCGCCCATCTGGTCCTTGGCCTCGCCGGCCAGCACGTAGCCCTCCTTGCCGGCCGTCACGACATGGGTCTCCAGGGAAGGGGCGTTCGGGTCGCGGGCCAGGTCGCCGGTGACGTTCACCTTCTTCCAGCTCTCCCCGTCGGCGGAGGTGACGAGGAGCGGGTCGGTGAGGGCCACGTTCGTCTCGGTCGAGCCGACGGCCAGCCAGCCGCGGCCGCCGTGCGCCACGTCCTCCAGCGTCTGCTTGCCCGGGCCGCCGAGGCTCATGGACTTCCAGCTCACCCAGTCCCTGATCGTCCACAGGCCCGCGTCGCCGGAGGCCGAGCCGACGGCGACGTACCGGCCGGCGAAGCTGGCCAGCGCGTTGGTCTCGCGGGCGATCCTGGTCAGGCCATCGACCTGGCCGAGCTGGACGCGCGAGGCACTGTCGCGCGGGGGCGCGGCCATGAGCACGAGCTGGTTGTCGACGTCGGACACCGCCTGGTCGCCGCCGGCGAACAGGGTGCCGCCGTCGGCGATCGTGAACCCGCGCAGCGTCGCGCCCGGCAGGTTGGCGAGGTCGGTCCGCTTGCTCCACGAGCGCCCGTCGGCGCTGGTCAGCACCGAGTAGCGGCCCAGGCCGGCCTGCGTGATCGCCGCGATGCCCGACGGGTAGGAGATCAACGTCTCCACGCCCGTGCTCTCGCCGCTCAGGCCGCCGATGGAGCCGCACTGCGACCACTGCGCCCCGGTCGGCGAGCAGTAGACGCGCAGGTCACCCGTGAACGTGGGAAAGCGCGTCGGCACCAGCACGAACCTCTTGGGCGACACGGCCACCATCCCGGTGTGCGGCGCGACCTCGGGCAGCTGGAACGCGGTCGCCTGCCAGTCCCGCCCGCCGTCCGCCGATCGGAGCACCCGCGATCCCTCGCCGACCGCGGGGTCTCCGATGGCGACGACCGTGTCGCCCTTGGCGACCACCGCCTTGATCTCGCGTACCTCCAGCTCCCGGGTCTCCACCCGCTCCCAGGTCCGGCCGTCGGCGGAGCGCCAGGCCGCGGGGCCCGAACCGCCGTCGTCTCCCGTCGTGCGTCCCACGGCCACGAAACCGGAGGCGGTCCTGGCGATGTCGTTGATCTGGTCACCGGCCCTGAACGCGGCCAGGCCCGCCGCCTCCACGGCCGTCCAGCTGAACCCGTCGGTGCTGGTCCACAGGCCGCGTTCGCCGGACACGCCGTCGCCGCCGCTGGCCAGCCAGCGCCCGTCCCCTCCGACGACCCGCTGGACCGTGGGGGTGGAGGCGCCGTTCACCTGGCCGAGCTGCCAGGTCTTGCCGCCGTCCGGCGAGAACAGGAAGAGCGGGCGCGGGGTCGGGCTCGTCGTGTCGCTGCCGACCGCCACGACCGCGCGGCCCACGGACGTCATGTCGTTGAGCTTCTGGTTGGCGCCCTCGCCCGCGGCCGGCACGGTGAACAGCTCGTCCCCCGAGCGCCCCGTGCCCGCCTCCAGCCGCAGCCCTGGGGCCTCGTCCGAGGTCCACTGCCACACGAGCACGCCGGCGGCCACCAGGATCGCCACGGCCAGGGTCAGGGCGACGGGGGTGGACCTGTTGCGGCGGCGTACGGGGCTGGACCTGCGCATGGCGGAGGGCGCCGGGCCTCTGTGGTGCCGGCCGCTCGACCCCTGGCGCGCCCCGTCGGTGGCGACGAGGAGGTCCGGCCTCGTGGGGCGGCCCGCCGGCGGGCGCCCGACGCGCCGCACCTCGGGCTCGCCATCCTGCTCCGGGGCCTCGGGGACTTCCGGGACCTCTGGGGTCTCGTCGTACCCCGTCGGCTCCTCCGCGGGCGCGGCGGCCTCGGCGCGTTCCGGGACGGGATACACCAGTCGGTACGGCGGCGCGGGCCGGGACGACCGCTCGGGGGCGGGCTCCGCGTCCGGCTCGGACCGTTCGAGCGACTCCTGCGGCGGATGGAGCGGGGTGCCCGCGACGAGCTTGTCCGGGCGGTTGACGACTCGGCGGGGGCGGCGGCGCGGCTCGACCTCGGGCTCGGCCGTCGGCGAGCTGTACGGCCGGCGCCCCTTGGGCGGCTCCTGCGGCTCGTCGTCCGGAATGGGGGCGGCGAACGGCGGCATGCCCCAGGGCGAGCTCAGCGGTAAACCCCTGGCCCGATCGTCGGTGGGACCCGGCGGCGAATGGCTGATCCTCGGCTCTTCGGAGGAATGCGGTTCAGAGGCGCCCTCGGGACGAGGTTCGTCGTCTTCCGGCGGTCGCCGTGGCGGTTCGCTGGGGCCGGAGGCCACGCGCCGTACCTCCTATGGGGTTGAACGTCGTACGGGTGGAACCGGGACGCTGGTCCGTTCCACAGGACCAGACCAGCATGACTCAGCCGGAATAGCGAGACCTCTCTAGCGAGATTCCCGGCACCCCAGGACCGATTTATTCCGAGATAGTGTTAATTGACTGTTTTTTGGCTAGATACAACACACCAAACGCATACACCCCGAGCTGCACCACCGTTCCGGACAACGCCTGCCAGGGCACCGGCACCTTCCCCTGGTCCAGCGCGTCGGCCAGATGCCCGGCCGCGGCGGCCTGCCCGAAGGCCAGCAGGTTGTTCAGCACGTGCAGCGAGATCGCCGACTCCAGCCCTCCGGTGCGCACCGTGAGAAAGCCCATCACGACCCCGAACCCGAACACGTCCACGAGCCCCGCCCACGAATACCCGTGCAGCGACATGAACAGCGCGGAACCGAGCACGATGGACCAGGCCGGATTCCGTATGTGCGCCCCGACGGCCTGCACGAACCAGCCGCGGAAGACGTACTCCTCGGCGGCCGCCTGGAACGGCACCAGCAGCACGATCACGACGAGCGCGGGCAGGAACCCCGACCATCCGCCCCAGCCGAACAGGTCGGCGTCCTCGCCGGCCGCCGTCAGCGCGAGCGCCTGCGCACCCTGCCCCAGCAGCAGGGCCAGCACCGCCAGGCCCGCGCAGGTCAGCAGCCAGCGCCAGCGCAGCCGCCCGGCCACGGACGAGAGCGTGCCGGGGCGCCTGCGCTGGACGAGCGCCGCGGTGCCGTACACGAGGGGCAGCACGGGCGCGAGCGACAGCAACACCACGACCAGCGAGAACACCGGATCGCCGAACAGCTGCCCCTCGGCCTCCAGCGGCGCGGGGATCCCGAGGAGCAGCGACATCACCACGCCGGCCCACACCACCACCGCGCCGATCACGACGAACCCGGTGGCGACGACCAGCGTGCCCACGATCGCCCGCCACGGCCGGGTCGCGGCATTCCGCGCCAGGTGGTCGTAACTCGCACCGATGGGCGTCGGCAGGAACCAGGGCGGCGGCTGATACGGGTGGACCGGCGGCTGCATGCCGTAGATGGGCGGCTGGTGCCCTGGATTCTCCTGCATCTATCCATTCTGTCCGCGCGATGCGCAATAGTTCACAGACGGCCCACCGATTTAGGCGGATGCTCGGAGACGTACGGCATTTCGACCCTGGGAGCAGTCCATGTCAAGGCTGGGACCTGTCATCACCCTCGCGGCGGGAGCAGTGCTCGCCGTGGGGCTGGGTGTCGCCAGCGTCACCGCGACACCGGCGGCCAACGACGAGGCCGCCAACACCGCCGCGGAGGCACCGTCGGCGGGCGAGAGCACCGCGGCCCCGTCACGCTCATCGGAGGCCGAGGCGGACGCCACGCCCTCGCCTCAGCGAACAGAACCGAAGAAGATCGCGAAGGCGGACTACGGAGGCTACGTCAAGGGCAACGGCGGCCTCATCGCGATCTCGATCAGAGACGGCAAGGCCGTCGCCTACTTCTGCGACGGCAAGGCCGAGGCCTGGTTCAAGGGCAGCGAGTCCGACGGCGAGCTGCAACTGACCAGCCTCGGCAGCGCCAAGGTCACCGCCGAGCTGGGCGGCGGCCGGGCCAGGGGCTCGGTCGCGGTCGGCGGAAAGAAGTGGACCTTCGTCGCGCCCACGGTGGTCAAGCCGTCGGGCCTCTACCGCGCCACCGCGCTCGTCAGGGGCGCCAAGCTCCGGGCCGGCTGGATCGTGCTGAAGAACCCGGGAGGTGGCTACACCCAGGTCGGCGCCGCGTTCGAGGGCGACACGCAGGTGCCGATCCCCCAGCTGCGGGACGACCAGCCCACAGCGCCCGTGACCGTCGGCGACACCACGATCCAGCCTGAGGACGTGGACGGCTTCATCGAGGAGATGCAATGACCGCCCTACCCCAGCAGTCCCGCGGCCTGACCCCGCTCCTCGTTCCGCTGCTGGCCGGCGGCCTGGCGGCGCTCGCGCTCGGCGTCTACGGGCGCGTGCACACGCCCACCGGGTTCGCCGTGGGCGTGGCCGGGTTCTCCGGCGCGCTGCCGATGAAGGCGTGGCTGACGACGGGGGCGTTCGTGCTCGCGATCGTGCAGGTCGTCTCGGCCCTGTCGATGTGGGGCAGGCTCGGGGTCACGATCCCGCCCGGCGTGCACCGCTGGTCGGGGCGGATCGCGTTCCTGCTCACGATCCCCGTCGCCTTCCACTGCCTCTACGCCCTGGGCCTGCAGTACGACGTACCGCGAGTGCTCGCGCACTCGCTGCTCGGCTGCTTCTTCTACGGCGTGTTCACGGCGAAGATGCTGGCCCTGCCCAAGCACGACGCGCCCGGCTGGACGCTGCCGGTGCTCGGCGGGCTGGCGTTCACCGCGCTGATCGGGCTCTGGCTGACGTCGTCGTTCTGGTTCTTCACCGCCATCGGCATCAAGGTGTGAAGCTCTTCGTACGCCTCAACCCGGCGGCCCGCCCCTTGGCCGCCACGACGAGCGCCATCTTGCGCGAGGCCTCGTCGATCATCTCGTCGCCCAGCATGGCCGCGCCGCGCTTCTCGACCGAGGTGTAGTACTCGTACGCCTCCAGGATGAGCTCGGCGTGGTCATAGTCGTCCTGCGACGGCGAGAAGACCTCGTTGGCCGCGTCCACCTGGGCGGGATGCAGCACCCACTTCCCGTCGAACCCGAGCGCCGCCGACCTCCTGGCGGCCCGTTTGAAGCCCTCGACGTCCTTGATCTGCAGGTAGGGCCCGTCGATGACCTGCAGGTCGTGCATCCTGGCCGCCATGAGCAGCCGCATGAGGATGTAGTGGTAGGCGTCGCCCTCGACGTAACCGGGCGGCTGCTCACCGACGACGAGCGTACGCATGTTGATCGACGCCATGAAGTCCGCCGGCCCGAAGACGAGCGCCTCCAGGCGCTTGGACGAGCCGGCGATGGCGTCGGCGTTCACCAGGCCGCGGGCGTTCTCGATCTGCGCCTCGATGCCGATGCGGCCCACCTCGTACCCCATGGTCTTCTCGATCTGGGTGAGCAGCGTGTCGAGCCAGACGACCTCGGTCGGGTCCTGCACCTTGGGCAGGATCAGGCAGTCGAGGAACTCCCCCGCCCCCTCGACGACCTCGATCACGTCCCGGTACGTCCAGTGCGTCGTGAGGTCGTTGACCCTGACCACGCGCGTCTTGCCGGACCAGTCGCCCTCGCGGAGCGCGGTCACGATGTTCTTGCGCGCCTCCTCCTTGGCCAGCGGCGCGACGGCGTCCTCGAGATCGAGGAAGACCTCGTCGACGGGCAGGGTCTGGGCCTTCTCCAGGAACCTGGGGTTGCTGCCTGGCACGGCGAGCACGGAACGGCGTGAGCGCATGCGCACACGCTACTGGCCCGGCCGGGTCGCTCCCATGCGGGCCTCGATCTCGCGGGAAACCTGGGAGATCGGCTCGTTCGCCTCGGAGCGGCTCGGGTCCTCGCGCTGAACGGACTACAGTCGAAGCTGTGAGCGACGACACCGCGGCCATCGAGGAGGGCGCCAAGAAGTCCGGCATCCTCTGGCTCACCCTCGACCGCCCCCGCCTGGCCTGGCACACCTGGCACGACGGCGCGATCTACCTCGTGACGGGCGGCGAGGAGCAGGCGCTGCCCGGCCTCGACGCGCTCGACCGGGTCCACGTCACGCTGCGCAGCAAGGACAACGGCGCCAGGCTGGTGGAGTTCGAGGCCGCGGTCGCGGTCGTCGACCAGGCCGCGGCGGCCGACGCCGTGGCCGCGCTGGCCAAGGAGCGGCTCAACGCCCTCGACAGCGAGCACCTCACCGAGCGCTGGGCCCGCGACTCCACGGTCCTGCGCCTCACCCCCGACCGCCGCTGACGAGGCCGGCTCCTGGCCGCGCCTCGATGGTCAGCCTCTGACGGCGACGGGCCTCGAGGGTCAGCCTCTGACGGGCGACCGGCTCCGCGTCGAGCGCCTCGAGGGTCAGCCTCTGACGGCTACGGGCTCCGCCTCGACCTCCGCCGCCGGTGACGGCGAGGGGCTCGCCGTGGCGGTCTGGGCGAGCAGCGCGCCGGACAGCACGAGCAGGCCGCCCACGATCTGGAAGACGCCCAGCGTCTCGCCGACCAGGGCCCAGGCCACCACCGCGCCGCCGATGACCTCGAGCGAGGCGACCGTGGCCCCCACCGCGGCCGACAGCCGCCGCACGGCGTTCACACCCAGGATGTACGCGATCACGGTCGCGACCAGCACCATCCACAGGTACGCGCCCAGCACCGGCAGCGTCCGGCCGCCCTCCGGCGCGACGGTGGCCGTGAAGGCCGCCCACGGGATGTCCCACGGCCGGGCGAACGGGATCAGCACCACGGCCGCCCCCGCCATCCCCCAGGCGATGAGGCCGAGCGGGTCAATGTCGTCGCCGAAGCTATCGTTCATCAGGAAATATCCGGCGCAGCACGCCCCGGCCAGCAGGCCGAGCACCAGGCCCAGCGCGTCCAGCCGCATCCCCTGCCACGCCTCGACCACGATCCCGAGGCCCAGGACCGCGACGACCGCCCCGATGTAGGCCGCCCGCGCGAGCCGTACTTTCCGTACGAACCGCACCCAGGCCACCACCATCACCGGCGCCATGAACTCCAGCAGCAGCGCGATCCCCACCGGCAGCCGCGTGATCGCCACGAAATACAGCGACTGCACCCCGGCCACCGCCATCACCGCGTACAGCCCGAAGAACGGCAGCCTGGACCTGGGGATCCGCAGCGCCTGGGGCTTCACCACGGCCAGCACGGCCAGCAGCAGCAGCCCCGCGCCCGCCATCCGCGTCCAGACGGCCTCGATCGGCGCCAGCCCAGCGGTGATCAGGTACTTGGCCATCGGACCCGAGAACGCGAAACACCAGGAGGACACGAAGGCGAGGCCGAGCCCCGCGTACCTCATCGCCCACCACCTGGGCAGTAATCACCGTTAAGCACGTTTGATACTGACATGAGAGGCGTCCGGGGCGCAATGGGGCAGCACTGTTAGCCTGGCCACGTGAAGATCTTCGTGGCCCGCCTGCCGGGCACCCCGGTCTTCGACCCCGCGGGCGACCAGATCGGCCGGGTCAGGGACGTGGTGGTCGGCCTGCGCATCGGCCTCCGGCCCAACGTGCACGGCCTGGTGGTGGAGGTGCAGCCGCGCCGCAGGGTGTTCCTGCCCATCACCCGGGTACGCCGCATCGAGACGGGGGCCGTGGTCTTCACCGGGCGGCTCAACATGCGCAGGTTCGAGCAGCGCGCCACCGAGACGCTGGTGATCGGCGAGATGCTGGACCTGGGCGTCACGCACGAGGGCGAGCCCATGACCGTCTACGACGTGGCCATGGAGGAGATCAAGCCGTCCCACTGGGAGATCACCCAGGTGGCCCTCTACAAGGGCAGGCGGCGCGACCCGCGGATCGTCGAGTGGGAAGAGGTCTCCGGGTTCGACCGGCTGCAGAAGGACCAGGGGGCGGCCGGGCTGATCTCCGCGTTCGAGTCGCTGCGGGCCGCCGACATGGCCAGCGCGCTGCACGAGTTGCCGAGCAAGCGGCGCATCGAGATCGCCCGCGCCCTGAACGACGTCCGGCTCGCCGACGTGCTCGAAGAGCTTCCGCCCGACGACCAGATCTCCATCCTCGGCACGCTGGAGCCCGAGCGGGCGGCCGACGTGCTGGAGGAGATGGGCCCCGACGACGCGGCCGACCTGCTGCACGACCTCCCGGAGGACCAGGCGGCCAAGCTGCTGGCCCTGATGGAGCCCGGGGAGGCCGCCCCCGTGCGGCGCCTGCTGACCTACCCGGAGACCAGCGCGGGCGGCGTGATGACCAACGAACCGGTCATCCTGCCCCCCACCGCCACGGTGGCCGAGGCGCTGGCCCACATCAGGCAGCAGGACCTCACGCCCGCCGTGGCGGCGCAGGTCTACGTGGCCCGGCCGCCCACCGAGACGCCGACGGGCACGTACCTGGGCGTCTCGCACTTCCAGCGGCTGCTGCGCGAGCCGCCGTCGACGCTGCTCGGCGGCGTGATCGACCCGTCGATCGACCCGATCAGGCCGGATTTCACGCTGCGCGCGGTCACCCGCTACCTGGCGAACTACAACCTCGTCGCCGCCCCGGTCGTGGACGAGCTGGGCCGGCTCGTCGGCGCGGTGACGGTGGACGACGTGCTCGACCACATCCTGCCCGAGGACTGGCGTGAGGGGACCGACGATCATGACGACCGAACGGCTTGACGAGCCCCGGGCCCTGCGCCGCTCGCTGCGGCCGCACTACGACCCGGAGGCGTTCGGCCGCCTGTCGGAGCAGATCGCCCGCTTCCTCGGCACGGCGCGCTTCATCGTCTACATGACCGTGGTCGTCGCGATCTGGGTCATCTGGAACGCGTTCGCGCCGCCGAACATCAAGTTCGACCCGTATCCGTTCATCTTCCTGACGCTGATGCTGTCGTTGCAGGCCAGCTACGCCGCGCCGCTGATCCTGCTGGCCCAGAACCGCCAGGGAGACCGGGACCGCATCCAGTACGAGCAGGACCGCGAGACCGCCGACCGCAACCAGGCCGAGATCGAGTATCTGACCCGCGAGATCGCGGGGCTGCGCCTGGCGCTGAACGAGCTGGCCACGCGCGACTACCTGCGCGCCGAGCTCGGACGCCTCGCGGAGGAGCTCAAGGAGAGTCGCTGAGGTCCAGCTTGGCGACCATCGCCCGGACGCGGGTGATCTCTTCCGCGCCCAGCAGGTCGAGGAACTGGGTCCGGACGCCGCGCAGGTAGGTCGGGGTGGCCTCGGCCAGCCGCTCGGCGCCGGCGTCCGTCAGCACGGCGAACAGCCCGCGGGCGTCGTCCGCGCAGGCCTCCCGCGACACCAGCCCGTCCCGCTGCAGCCGGTCGATGAGCCTGGTCAGGCCGCTGCGGGAGAGCAGGACACGGCCCGCGAGATCGTTCATGCGCAGCCGCCGCTCCGGCGCCTCGGCCAGTTGCACGAGCACCTCGTACGAGGCCAGCGGCAGGTCGTGGGCGACGAGCAGCTCCGCCTCCAGATGCCGGGTGATGCGCACCTGGGCGCGCTGCATCATCCGCCAGACCGCCAGCTCCTCGGCGGTCAGGCCCTCGTCGCGCAGAAGAGTCACGGAGTAACCTTAGGACGTTGTTGCACAGACATCTAACAGCACGGATTAACTCAGTGAGGCCGTCGGTTCATACCATGGAGGGGCATCCTCACTGGCGTCCTGCGCCTGTCACACATATACCGACAAAGGAGGGACGGCACTCCCTCGTGCCGAGACTTCGATGGCACCTACCCAGGAACAGGTGACGGCGGCTCTCGCCAACGTCATCGACCCCGAGATCCGTCGCCCGATCACGGACCTCGACATGGTCAAGAGCATCGATATCGCTCCCGACGGCGTGGTGCGCGTGGGCATCTTCCTCACCGTGGCTGGCTGTCCGCTGAAGGACACCATCCGCCGCGACGTCACCAACGCCGTCGCCAAGCTCGACGGCGTGGCGGGCGTCCAGATCGAGCTCGATGTCATGAGCACCGAGCAGCGCAAGCAGCTGCAGACCAAGCTGCGGGGCGACCGCGGGCCGGAGAAGGAGATCCCGTTCAACCAGCCGGGCTCGCTGACCCGCGTGTTCGCGGTGGCCAGCGGCAAGGGCGGGGTCGGCAAGTCGTCCGTGACGGTCAACCTGGCCGCCGCGATGGCCTCCAGCGGCATGAAGGTCGGCATCGTCGACGCCGACATCTACGGCCACAGCATCCCGCGCATGCTGGGCGCCGCCGAGCGGCCCACCAAGGTCGAAGACATGATCATGCCGCCGGTGGCCCACGACATCAAGGTCATCTCGGTCGGGATGTTCAAGCCGGAGGGCAACACGCCGGTGGTCTGGCGCGGGCCCATGCTCGACCGGGCGCTCCACCAGTTCCTGGCCGACGTCTACTGGGGCGACCTCGACGTACTCCTCCTCGACCTGCCCCCGGGCACGGGCGACATCGCGATCTCTGTGGCGCAGCGGCTGCCGACGGCGGAGATCCTGGTCGTGACGACGCCGCAGATGGCCGCCGCCGAGGTGGCCGAGCGGGCGGGGTCGATCGCCGCGCAGACGCACCAGCAGATCGCCGGCGTCATCGAGAACATGGCGTGGCTGCCGTGCCCCCACTGCGACGAGCGCATCGCCGTGTTCGGGGAGGGCGGCGGCCAGACGGTCGCCGACGCGCTCACCCGCACGCTGGGCGCCCGCGTCCCGCTCCTGGGCCAGGTCCCGATCGACCTCCGGCTCCGCGAGGGCGGCGACGAAGGCAAGCCGCTGGTCCTGACGGAGCCCGACGCACCGGCGGCGGCCGAACTCCGCAACATCGCCTCCACCCTCAGCAAGCGCTCCACCAGCCTCAAGGGCCTCCAACTCGGCCTCTCCCCGAACCGCTGATTCTTGGTGCCTGCCTGATTTCCGGCGTCCGTCCTCTGGGCGGGCGCCGTTCTCAGTCCCCCCGTGGTCCTTTACGGCCACGCGCAGTGAGCCGCTCTCCCGCCGTTTTCGGTGCCCGTCCTTCGGGTCCTTTACGGCTGCGCACGGTGGGCGCCACCCGCCGACCCGGGTGACCGGCCTTCCAGGGGAACGCTCACCGGCTTCCCCGGCGCGCCGCCGCAACGGCCAGGCGTCACCGGCCGGGTGGTCAACAGCGTTGACCAGGCGCGCCCGAACGGGCGTGGAGGACCCTCAGAGGGCCATATGAGCGCTTGTGGGCGACGCTGGCCCCAGGGGACGGGCGACGGGTTGTTTGAGCCCCCGTGCGCCGTCCGGGACGCGGCACACCATATGGACGGCGACGAGCCTTCCCCGGCCCGTCAGGTCGCCTCTGAGTCGTAAGGGGGAATCTCCCCGTAGCCGAGCTCGTCCACCGGCTCGGGCGAGTACGGAGCCGTCGTGGCGGGCTCCAGCTCCCGAGGCTTGTTGTCGTTCCAGTCGTCCTCGAGGTCGTCGAGCAAGTGCTTGCGGACGAAGTTCCTCGGGTTGAGGTCGGCGGGGTCGAAATTGGCGAACTCCGGGCCCAGCCCGGAACGCAGGTCGTCACGCGCGTTGTTCGCCATCCGGCGCAGGTTGCGCAGCGTCTTGCCTGCCTGAGATGCGGCCTGAGGCAGCTTGTCGGGACCGAAGACGAGCAGCGCGATGACGATCAGCGCTCCGATCTCCATCCACCCGAGTCCGAACACCGTGAGCTCCTACCGCAGTCCAATCACTCCGAGGACAACCCCGGCCTATCCACAGACTAAGGGCTCCCGGGGGTAGGTCGGTCGTCCCCCCTCGGTCATATCACCGACATTCCTCACATGCACCCCTTCGGCCCTGGTCAACGCGTCTGCCACCCAGCCGGTCGCACCGTCCGTTACGGCGGCGCGGCCGGGAAGCCGGTAAGCGTCTCCCTGGAGGGCCGGTCACCCGGGTCGGCGGGTGGTGCCTGCCGTGCGCAGCCGTAAAAACTCGAAGGACGGACACCACAGACGGCGCGGATGATGTTCACCGTGCGTAGCCGCAAAAGCCGAAGGACGGACACCAAACCACCCGAGCTGCCGCCGCCAAGGACGGCCGGGCGGATCAGGACGGCGTCGGGGTGGGCTCGTCGTCGGCGACCACGGTGAGGGTGGCGGTGCGTTCTTGGCCGGCGCGCTGGTACTTGATGGTGATCTTGGCGCCCGGCGCCTTGCTGCGGATCAGGGCGATCAGCTCGTTCCCGTCCTGCAGGGTCAGCCCGTCGATCTCCAGGATGACGTCGCCCGCCTTCAGTCCGGCCTTATCCGCCGGCCCGTTGACGTCCACCGGCTGGCGGCCGCCGCTGGGGGACGACGCGATCTTCACGCCCTGGCCCTTGTAGTCCTTGTCCAGGACGACGCCGATCCTGGGCCGCTTGGCCTTGCCGGTGGTGATCAGCTCTTCGGCCACGCGCCGTGTCTGGTTGACGGGGATCGCGAAGCCCAGGCCGATGCTGCCGCTCTGGCTGTTCACCGAGCGGCCGAGGGTGGCGATGGCCGAGTTCACGCCGACGACCTCGCCCTTGCCGTTCACCAGCGGGCCGCCCGAGTTGCCCGGGTTGATGGCGGCGTCCGTCTGGATGGCGCTGATGTAGGCGGGCTCCTCCGTGCCGGAGCCCGTCTCGTCGCCCGCGATGACCGGGCGGTTGAGCGAGCTGACGATGCCCGTGGTCACCGTGCCCGTGAGGCCCAGCGGGGAGCCGATCGCGATGACCGGGTCGCCCACCACGACCTGGTCGGAGTTGCCGAGGGTGATCTCCGGCGTCCCGAACGTGTCCTCGGGCTTGATCACGGCCAGGTCCGAGCCGGGGTCGCGGCCCACGATCTTGCCCGGAGTGGTCTTGCGGTTGTTGAACATGATCCGGATCTCGCCGCCCTTGGCGGCCAGCGCGACGACGTGGTTGTTGGTCACCACGTAGCCGTTCTTGATCAGGAAGCCGGACCCGGTCGCGCCCTCGGTGGTGGTGCCGGCCTCGATCGAGACCACGCTGGGCAGCACCCGCGCGGCCACACCCGCCACCGATCCGGGCTCCCGGTTGGCGGCGCCGCCGGTCGGCAGGGGGCCGAGGCTGTAGCCGGGGTCGTTGCCGTCACTCGGCTTGGTGAGCAGATAGGTGCCGACGCTGCCGAGCAGCGAGGCCACCAGGGCGATGGCCACGGCGGTCGAGACGAGCAGGACCGTGCTCGGCCCGCGCCTGCCCCCCGAGGAGCCCGCCTCCGAGCCGGGAGGCGGCGGCGCCCAGCCCGCGCCCATGGGAAGCGCCTGACGGGGCGGTGGCGGCGGCGTGTTGCCGCCGGTGGGACCGGACGGGGACGGGCCGCCGAACAGCGGGCTCTCGTAGGCACGCGTCCCGTTGTCCGGCCCGCCGCCATACGTCGGACCGCTCCCATAGGACGGACCGCTGCCGTAGGACGGAGCGCTCCCATACGAAGGGCCGCTCCCGTAGGAGGGGCCGGTGCTCTCGCAGGAAGGGCTTCCGAACGAGGAGCCGCTGTCGTAGGAGGCGCTGAACGACGGGCCGCTGCCCTCGTGACTGTAAGAGGGGCTCTCGTAGGAGCTCGGGGAGCCGAACGAGGGGCTGGTGAACGTGGGAGCGCCGGAGGACGGGCCACCGTACGGGGGGACACCCGAAGAGGGGCGACCCGACGGGTCGCCCCAGGAGGTGCCGAACGAGGCGGGCGGCTCTGGCAACCGGCCGGCCTGGTCAGGCGAGTCGTCCGCGGGCAGGAAGTCCGGCCGCCCCTGTGGTTCGGGGTAGTCCGACGGCGTGCGTCCTTCGGTGGGGCGCGTCTCGTCGGTCATCTAAGTCTCACCACTCCTTGGCTCGGCCACCGCAATCCTCGCTCTTGCGGCATACGAGGGTCATAAAGCATTTGTCAGGAATCGCTTGTGACAAATCCCGAACCCAGATCGTATGCCCAGCGCGCTGCCAAGTACGCCAAGTCCAAGTCTCCCAGGCATCACCGGAGGTCAACCCCAGGTCAAGGAGTGGCTGTCGAAGGCGCGCCCGCCGGCGAGGTGCGCGGCTGCTGGAACAGCTCCACCGGCGGCGCCGGGTTGTTCTGTCCGACGCCGGTGGCCGCGAAGAAGGTGCCGAGCGCGACGGCCGCGGAGACCACCCCTACGGCCACGTAGGCCGAACGCCGCCTACCGCCGCGACCAGGGCCCGAGGCCCCACCAGTGGCGTCCCTCCGCGGGCGGTTGTCCAGCGGAGCGATGGTGTGCGGCCCAGGGATGGGCACCCCGCCGAAGGTGCGGGACGGAAAAGGGCGCTCCCTCGGCGGCAGCGGGCCGCCCGGCTCCGCCATCCGGAGCAGGGACATCGTCAGATCGGCCGGCATCGCCGGCCCCTCCAGGGAGCGCAGGCGCGACTTCAGCGCCCGTACCGACTCGACCTCTTGCCGACAGTCGGCACAGAAGGTCAGATGAGCCAGCGCGCGCTCGCGCTCGGTGTGGTTGAGCTCGCCGTCCACGAGCGCGGACACGCGTTCTCCAAGATGAGCCATCAGAATTCCTCCCCACGGATCACGGTCGGGGGGAGTTGAGAATTACGGGGGGCTCGATGATCGAGTGCCTCCCGCAACTGCGCCCGGCCACGGTGAATACGGCTTCGGACCGTACCCAGCTTGACGCCGAGCGTGGCCGCGATCTCCTCGTAAGAAAGGCCCTCGATGTCACACAGCACGATCGCGGCCCGGAACTCGGGAGCGAGCGCGTCGAGGGCGGCCTGGATGTCGGGCTCCAGGTGGGCGTCGTCGAACGCCTGCGCCGGGGACGGCTCACGGCCGCGCAGCCGCTCGGCGGCGTCGTCGGCCAGCCCCTCGAACCTGATGCGCTGCTTGCGCCGCGCCATGTCGAGGAACAGGTTCGTCGTGATCCGGTGCAGCCACCCCTCGAACGTGCCAGGGGTGTAGCTCGACAGCGACCTGAAGACGCGGACGAAGACCTCCTGGGTGAGGTCTTCCGCGTCGTGGACATTGCCGGTCAGCCGGTATGCCAGCCGATACACGCGTGCGGAGTGAGTCCGCACCACTTCCTCCCATGTGGGAGGTGTCCAATCAGACGACACGGGAGCATCCGCCTGGTGGTCGCTTTCGTCCACCAGAACTCCTCTCTTTGGGACCACCGCTACCGCCATAGTGCCTGGTTTCGTCCCTTCGTGCGCACTGCCTGCCTTCCGGACCGGCAAAGCCCGTTTAAACCTGCAACGCCTTAGGTCCCTCCTGAGTTCCCGTCCTGGCGTGTCTCCCCTAGGCTGCGATCGGTGCCAATCACGTGGACCAATCGCACGAAAGCGGGGGAGGCGGCCGATGACCAACCCGGTGGAGGCCACTCTGGCCTATGCGGAGCAGTTCCATCAGGAAGATGAGCTCCTGCACACGGCGCGACAGCGCGGGCTGGAGATGGGGGCCACACCCATCCTTCCCGGCGGCGGGGCGGCACTGTGCTTCCTCGCCACCGCCGTCAACGCCAAGTCCGTCGTCGAGATCGGCACGGGCTGCGGCGTCTCGGGGCTGTGGCTGCTGCGCGGCATGCGTACGGACGGGACGCTCACGAGCGTGGACGTCGAGCCCGAGCACCAGCGGCTGGCCAGACAGGCGTTCGCGGAGGCGGGCTTCTCCGGCGGGCGGGTGCGCCTCATCTCGGGCCGGGCGCTCGACGTGCTGCCGCGGCTGTCGGACGGCGGCTACGACATGGTGTTCGCCGACGGCGCGAGGCAGGAGTACGCCGACTACCTCGCCGAGGCGGTCCGGCTGCTGCGCGTGGGCGGCATCGTGGCCTTCGGCAACATGCTGTGGCACAACCGGGTGGCCGACCCCGCGCAACGCGACACCGACACGGTGGCGCTGCGCGAGGTGGGCAAGCTGGTGCAGTCGGACGACCGTCTGCGCTCGGTGCTCATGCCGCTGGGCGACGGCCTGCTGGCCGCCATCAAGATCGCCGACTAGCCGCCGGCGGGTCGGCTGGCCGCAGGCGAGCCACTCCGGCGGAGCGCCGCCCGCGCGAGCCGGCCGGCCCCGGTGGGCCGCCCGGCCGCGAGTGAATCGGCTAGGCGCGGGTGAGCCACTCCAGCAGGAGGCGGACGCCGAATCCCGTGGCGCCCTTGGTCAGGGTCCCCTCGTCCACCGTGCTGCGCCCGACGCCGGCGATGTCGAGGTGCGCCCACGGCCGCCGCCCCGCGAACTCCCGCAGGAACAGCGCCGCCGTGATCGACCCGGCCCCGAACCTGGACCCGGCCTCGACGTTGGCCAGGTCGGCGATCGACGACTCCAGCGCGGGCGTGTAGTCCTCGATCAGCGGCATCCGCCACAGCCGGTCGTCGCTCACCTGCCCGGCGTCCAGGAGCCGCTTGGCCAGCACGTCGTCGGAGGCGTAGACGGCGCCGACGTTGCGGCCGAGCGCCACCGTGATCGCCCCGGTGAGGGTGGCGATGTCCACGACCTCGTCGGGGTCGAGGACGGCGTCGGCGTAGGCGAGGGCGTCGGCCAGCACCAGCCGGCCCTCGGCGTCGGTGTTGAGCACCTCGACCGTGCGCCCGCCGTAATGCTTGATCACGTCGCTGGGCCGCTGCGCCGTGCCCGAGGGCATGTTCTCGGCGGAGGCGATCAGCCCGGTGACCCGTACGGGAGCGCCCAGCTCGGCCAGCGCGCCGAGCACGGCGATCACCACCGCGCCGCCCGCCATGTCGGTCTTCTGGGTCTTCATGTTCTCGTTGGGCTTGAGCGACAGCCCGCCCGAGTCGAACGTGATCCCCTTGCCCACCAGCACCACGTGCCGGTCGGTGGGCTCGGCGGGGGTGTAGGAGAGCTGGATGAGGCGGGGCGGGCTGGCCGAGCCCCTGCCGACCGCGAGGATGCCGCCGAACCCGTCGGCCTGCAGCTGCTCCTCGTCCCAGATCCGCGCGGGCACCCCGACCTCGGCGGCCCGCTCGGCCAGCCACGCGGGGTTCTTGACGGAGGAAGGCGTGTTGGCCAGGTCGCGGGCGAGCGCCACCGCCTGCGCCACGACCTGCGCGCGCCGCACCTGCGCCGCGTCCGCGCCCGCGAAGGCCAGCGCCCGCACCGGTTTCTTGCCCCCGTTGCCGATCTTGAACGAGTACGCCGCGAGCAGCGCCGCCTCGGCGAACGCCGCCACGTCGCCGTCGGGCGCGACCACGGTCAGCGTGTCCCTGCCCTTGGCTCTGCGGGCGAGCGCGGCGCCGGCCTTGCGCAGGGCACGCGGCGAGCCGTCGCCCACTCCGTAGAGCAGGACGCGGCCGACACCGCCGCCCCTGGCCACGGGAACCTCGACGATCTCCCCCGCCTCCCCCTTGGCCTCGTAGTGGGCCAGCAGGTCGGACACCGGCAGGTGCAGCTCGACCTCGGGGCTGAGGGTGGAGTCAAAGGGAACGGCCAGCAGCTCGGCTCCGTCGGGAACCTGGGCGACCACCGACGCAGTGGTCTCGATGGGCACGGATACTCTCCTCGAACGTCAGCGACCCTGGCGCCGGATTACGCCAGGGTCGTGGAAAAGGTGGTCTTTCGGGAGCTCTCAGCCGACGACGTTCTTCAACGCCTCGCCGAGCGCCTTCGCCTCGTCGGCGGAAATCTCCACGACGAGCCGGCCGCCACCCTCCAGGGGGACCCGCATGACAATGCCGCGCCCTTCCTTGGTGACCTCGAGCGGACCATCGCCGGTCCGCGGCTTCATCGCCGCCATGCGTGCATCCCTTCCTGCCTTGGGCTCCCGCGGCCCGCGATTTCCGACCGCCCGTGAGGGGTGGTCGGCGCATTCACGTCTTCTGTGATGTCCTATTCTCCCGCATCGAGAGCGCTCATGGGTAACGATCTCCTCCCAGAATGCGTTGTCGAGCCGTGCGATGGCGTCCAAACTGGACTTCGTGCACGCTCGCGCCGCTCTGTTCGATCTCTATGGAGACCACCTGCGCTCGCGCGGTGGACAGGCGTCCGTCGCCTCGCTCGTAAGGCTCATGAAACCCCTGGAAATAGCCCCTCCCGCCGTCCGCACCGCTGTGTCACGAATGGTGCGCCAAGGGTGGCTGCGGCCGGTGAAACTCCCGCAGGGAGCCGGCTACGGGCTGACCCCGAAATGCGGCCGGCGCCTGGACGAGGCCGCGCTCAGAATTTACCGAGCCGGGACGCTGACCTGGCACGGCCGGTGGCACGTGATCGTCTTCGCGCCGGTGAAGGAGCGGCCGCGCAGGGAGCGGCTCAGGGCGGACCTGGCCTTCCTCGGGTACGCGTCCTTGTCCGAGACGACGTGGATCGGTCCACGATCCTCGATCGAGCTGGACAACCTGCTCGACGGCGAGGGGGTGCGGGCCGACCGGTTCGACTCGGCGCTGGAGGGTGACCCGCGGGAGCTGGTGGCCAGGGCGTGGGATCTGACCGCCATCGGCGAGGCGTACGAGCACTGGCTCGCCGAGGCTGTCACGCTGATCAGCACGCTGCCCGAGAGAGCACCGGCTGACCAGGTGTTCGCCACCAGGAGCAGGCTCGTGCACGGCTGGCGCAACTTCCTGTTCCGCGACCCGGGCCTGCCGCCGGAGCTGCTGCCCGCGGGCTGGCCGGGCGAGAAGGCCAGGGCGTACTTCGAGCAGGAGGCCGCCCGGCTGCTGCCCGCAGCCGCCGCGTTCGTCGAGAGGGAGTTACTTTGATCCGCTATGACGTGGCCGACACGGTCGCCACCATCACGCTCGACCGCCCCGACGCCATGAACTCGCTGACCGCCGAGACCAAGGACACGCTCCTCGACGCGCTGCGCCGCGCGGCGGGCGACGCGGCGATCAGGGCCGTGCTGCTGACCGGCTCGGGCCGGGCCTTCTGCGCGGGCCAGGATCTGCGCGAGCACGCCGGCAACCTGGAGGCGGGCCGCGGCCTGGCCGACACGGTCCGCGTCCACTACAACCCGATCGTGGAGCTGATCACCACCATGGCCAAGCCGGTGGTGGCCGCGGTCAACGGCGTCGCCGCGGGCGCGGGCGCGTCCCTGGCCTTCGCCTGCGACCTGCGGGTGGCCTCGGAGAAGGCGAAGTTCGCGCTGGCGTTCGCCGGCATCGGCCTGGCGCCCGACTCGGGCACCTCCTGGACGCTGCAGCGCCTGGTCGGCCAGGGCCGCGCGGCCGAGCTGCTGCTGCTCGGCGAGCCGCTCGACGCGGCCCGCGCGCTGGAGCTGGGCCTGGTCACGCGCGTGGTGCCCGCCGACGACGTCCTGAAGACCGCCCACGAGCTGGCCGTACGCCTCGCGCAGGGCCCGACCCTCGCCTACGCCGCCACCAAGCGGGCGCTGGCCTACGCCGCGACCCACTCGCTGCCCGACTCGCTCGCCATGGAGGCCGACCTCCAGGACGAATGCGCCGCCACCCTGGATCACCTGAACGCCACCCGCGCCTTCCTCGCCAAGGAACGCCCGACGTTCCGCGCCGAGTGACGTCCGCACCGGACCCGGCCGCACCGAATCCGGTCGCGCAGGAGGCCGCCGCCGGAGGCGGGCCCGCGTTCGACGTTCTCCGCGCGGGCGCGCTCGGCCTGCTCACCGGCGGCGGGATCGACGTCTCCGATCCGGTCTACGCCGGGCCGCTGGCCAGGCTGAGCGAGGCCGCAGGCGGCCTGCTGGCCGCGATGGCGCCCGGAACGCTCTGGCCGGACCTGCCGCCGGCCGGCGACCCCGGCAACGTCACGGGCAGCTACGGACGCCTTCGGCGGATCGCCACGGCCTGGGCCACGCCCGGCACCGCGCAGCACGGCGACGACGCCGTCGCGGCCCGGGTGGTGGAGGCGCTCGACGTGCTCCACGAGCGCCACTACAACGAGCGGCTCCCCGAGACGGGCAACTGGTGGTTCTGGGAGATCGGCACGCCCGCCCACCTGAGCAGGTTGTGCGTGCTGCTCGGCGACCGGCTCGACGCGGCCAGGCTCGACGCCTACCTGACGGCCGTGGACCGGTTCTGCCCGGACGCCGACCGCCGGGCCGGCAACCCGCAGGCGGGCGAGAGCGGCGCCAACCGGGCCGACAAGGCCTCCATCCTCGCCTTCCGCGGCATCGCGGGACGCAGCGCGGACAAGCTGGCGCTGGCCCGCGACGGCCTGTCGGACGTGCGCGACGGCGGGCTCAGGAGCGTGTTCCGCCACGTCGAGTCCGGCGACGGCTTCTACCGCGACGGGTCGTTCATCCAGCACGAGTGCGTCGCGTACACCGGCTCCTACGGCCTGTCGCTCATCATCGCGGTCGCCGAGGCGCTCGCGCTCCTGAACGGTTCGCCGTGGCAGGTCCGCGATCCGGGCCTGCCCGTGGTCCTGGACGCGGTCGAGCGGTCGTACGCGCCGTTCGTCCACGACGGGCTGCTGATGGACACGGTCAGGGGGCGGGCGGCCACGCGGCAGGCGTTCTCCGACGCCGTGGCCGGCCATGGCCTGATCGGCGCCGTCCTGCTGCTGGCCAGGAGCGCGCCCGACCCGTACGCCGGCCGCTTCCGAGAGCTGGCCAAGGGGTGGATCGAGCGCGGCAAGGCCCGCCCCTACCTGGAGCACGCGGACGTGCCGGAGACCCGGCGGGCGGTCGCGGTGCTGCGCGACGTGAACGTCGAGGCCGCGCCCGGACCCGTCGGGCACTTCGTGTTCCCCTCGATGGACCGGATCGTGCACCGGCGGCCCACCTGGTCGTTCGCGCTCAGCCTCTCGTCGCGCCGGATCGCCGCGTACGAGGCGATCAACGGCGAGAACCTGCACGGCTGGTACACCGGCGACGGCATGACCTACCTCTACACGAGCGACCTGGGCCAGTTCGGCGAGGGCTTCTGGCCGACGGTGGACCCGTACCGGCTGCCCGGGACCACCGTCGACGACCGCGAGCGCGCGGACCTCTCCTTCCGCGCTCACTGCCCGCCCGGCGCGTGGGCCGGCGGCGCGGTGCTCGACGGCCGGTACGGGGCCGCCGTGATGGAGCTGACGAGCGAGGGCGCGAGCCTGCGGGCGCGCAAGTCGTGGTTCTTCCTCGACGCGGCCGTGGTGGCGCTCGGCAGCGGCATCACCGGCTCGGACGGGCGCGGGGTGGTGACCGTGGTGGAGAACCGGGCCACGGACGCGCGGCCACACGTCGGCGACGGCTGGGCGCACTTGCCCGGAGTCGCGGGCTACGTGCTGGACGGCGCTCAGTGCGCCGTGGAGACGCGTACGGGCAGGTGGCGCGACATCAACGCGGGCGACGACACGGGCGGCGCGGTCGAGCCCGTCACGCGGCGTTACGCGAGCCTCTGGATCGACCACGGCGTCAACCCCGTGAACGCCTCCTACACGTACACGGTGCTGCCGGGCGCGACGCGCGAGCGGACCCGCAGGTACCGCGGGCGGCGTCCCGTGCGGGTGGCCGCCAACACCGCCGAGCTGCAGGCCGTTGGGGCGCGGGGGCTGCTCGCGGCCGTGTTCTGGACGGCCGGGACCGTCGGGGAGATCGCGGTGGACGCGCCGTGCGTGGTGATCGTGCGGCGCGCCGGCGGGCGGGTGGCCGTGGCGGTGGCCGACCCGAGCCGGACGGTGGACGTCGTGACGATCACGTTCGGCCACCGACTGGGCGGGCTCATCAGGGCCAACGACACCGTCACGGCGCGGGCCGGGGAGACGACCGCCGTGACCGTCGAGCTCGGCGGGTCACTCGGCGCGACCCACACCTTCGAGCTCAGCGCGAACGGGCCACGCAGCCCTCGATGTGATCGTTGACCAGGCCGATGGCCTGCATCAACGCGTAGGCCGTGGTCGGGCCGACGAACCTGAAGCCGTGCTTCTTCAGCTCCTTGGCCAGCGCCTTGGAGCCGGGCGTGGTGGCGGGCACGTCGGCCATGCTCTTCGGCACGGGGGCCTCCGGGTCGGCGTAGCGCCACACCAGGTCCGACAGGCCCTCGGAAAGGTCCGTCGCGGCCCTGGCGTTGCCGACCACGGCCTCGATCTTGGCCCGGTTGCGCACGATGCCCTCGTCGCCGAGCAGGCGCTCCACGTCCTGCTCGGTGTACGCGGCCACCTTGGCGATCGAGAACCGGTCGAAGGCCGCTCGGAAGTTCTCCCGCTTGCGCAGGATCGTCAGCCACGACAGGCCCGACTGGAACGCCTCCAGGGCCACACGCTCGAAGACCGCGTCGTCACCCGTGAGCGGGCGGCCCCACTCGTCGTCGTGATAGGCGATGTAGGCGGCGTTGCCCGCCATGCCCGTCCAGGAGCACCGGATCAGCTCGGTCACGGGCGCCCGTCCCCGTCCTTGGCCGGCGGCGCGGCCTGCGTGGTCTCCGCGCCGTCCTTGGACTCGTCCACCGGCTCGGAAACCGGGTCGTCCTCCTCGACGAGCTTCTCGTCCGGCTTCTCATCGACGGAGGGCTCCACAACGGCGGCGGCCTCCTCGGCCGCTGCGGTCTCGGCCGCTGTGCTTTCGGCCGCTGGGGCCTCGCCGTCGGGAGACTCCGCCTCGGCCTGCTCGTCCGGAGCGGTCTCCAAGGCCGGCTCGCCGTCGCCCGGCGGGATCCGCCACTCCGGGTCCTCCGGCGCCCGCCGCAGGTCCGGCGTGCCGTCCCAGGACACCGTGGCGCCGCTCACCTCCACGGGATCGCCGGACTCCGGCAGCTCGCGCGCCACCGCCGGGGCTTCTGGAGCGTGGTCGGTACGCAGCCCCGCCCCGGGCGCGGCGTAGATCTCCTGGCGCGCGTGCAACCGGCTCGACAGCAGCTCGGAGACCCGCTGCTCCAGCACCGCGATCCGCGTGTCACGCGCGCTGATCGCGTTGGCGGCCCTGCGCAGGGTCTCGTCGACGCTCGCCGTGTGATAGCCGACCAGATTGACCGGAAGTTGGAGCGCCATGAAGTCGACCGCCGTCAACTGTCCGGGCTCGGGCAGGTCGAGAGGCGGCACATCCGGCGGGAACTCGGTCAGCTCACCGCCCCTACCGAGGGAGACCAAGACCACACACGCCAAGATGGCGATGGCGGCGATGGCGAGAATGACCAGCACATTGGCATCGTACTCACACCATCGGGGCATGAGGTCCCGCACTTGCCGCAGTCCGTGCGTCTCCGGGCGGTGAGCGCGCCGGTCAGCCGACCGCCTCGCCGAGTTCGGCGACGCTGGGCCGGACCGGTTGCGGACGCGCCTCCAGGTGGGCGAACGCCTCCTCCACCGTGGAGGTCCACGAGATCGCGTCGAAGACGTCGGGCCGGGTGAAGCCCTCGTCGTACAGGTGGTTCATCAGCTGCTTGAGCGGGTCGTACAGACCCCAGGGGTCGAGGATCACCAGGGGGCGGTCGTGGATGCCGAGCACCCGCGCGGTCCAGATCTCGAAGAGCTCCTCCAGCGTGCCGATGCCGCCGGGCAGCACGAGGAACGCGTCGGAGCGGGCGTCCATGATCCCCTTGCGCTCGCGCATGTCGGTGGTGACGATGAGCTCGTCCGACTCCTCGTCCGCCACCTCGACGTCCACCAGCACCTGCGGGATCACGCCGATCGTGCGGCCGCCGCCCGCGCGGACGGCCGAGCCGACCGCGCCCATGCAGGAGACCGTGGCGCCGCCGCTCACCAGGGTGTGACCCCGCTTGGCGAGCTCGGCGCCCACGTGTCCGGCCAGATCGATGTACTTCTTGTCGATGTTCAGGCTGGAGGCGCAGTAGACGCAGATATTCACATCCAGGAAGCCTACTGGGGCTCGGCGTACTGGGCCGCGGCGGCTTCCAGCTCCTCTTCGCGCTGCCTGGAGCGGGCCAGGTCGGCGTCCACGATGATGCGCACGGCCTCGTCCACGTCGTCGGTGAGGGTGATCAGGTCGAGGTCCTGGGCGGCGATCTTGCCGGTGCCGAGCAGCGTGCTCTTGATCCAGTCGAGCAGCCCGCCCCAGAACTCCGATCCCATCAGGACCACGGGGAAGGAGGTGACCTTGTGGGTCTGCACCAGCGTCAGCGCCTCGAACAGCTCGTCCAGCGTGCCGAAACCGCCGGGCAGGGCGATGAAGCCGCACGAGTACTTGACGAACATCGTCTTGCGCACGAAGAAGTAGCGGAACTCGATGCCGAGGTCGACATAGTCGTTCATGCTCTGCTCGAACGGGAGCTCGATGCCGAGCCCGACCGACATCGCCCCGTCCACCTCGCTCGCGCCCCGGTTGGCGGCCTCCATGACGCCCGGGCCGCCGCCCGTGATGACCGCGTAGCCCGCCTCGGCCAGCGCCTGGCCGAGCGCGCGGCCCTGCCGGTAGTCGGGCGCCCCGTCCGCGGTGCGCGCCGAGCCGAAGACCGTGACCGCCGGCGGCAGCTCGGCGAGCTGGCCGAAGCCCTCCACGAACTCTGCCTGGATCCGCAGCACCCGCCACGGGTCCATGTGGACCCAGTCAGAGGACCCCTGGCGGGCGAGCAGGCGCTGGTCGTGCGTGGAGCTGGGCACCAGGCGGCCGCGTACGACCGCCTGGCCCTGACGGCGTTCAGGACGTGACTGTTCCATGCTGGTCACGCTAGCCCTCTTCGGGCGAGATGGGCGTCCTGAGCGCGAACACCGCAGGTCAGGCCGGTGAACCCAGCCTCTAAAAAATCTTGAAAAAACCAGGGAACCGGATTTCGACCCCCCTGCGTCTAACTGCACGAGGGTGCTGCTCGGGACTGAAAGTGGTCTTCCCCGCCAAATGGCCGGCGAGGAAGGCCACTTTCATATTGTGAGCCAGTTGAGCATGGCCCGCTCGCTCTCGACGATCTTCGACAGCGACACGTACTCGCCCTGCTGGTGCGCCAGGTTCGGATCCCCTGGACCGTAGTTCACGGCGGGCACCCCCAGCGCGGAGAAGCGGGCGACGTCCGTCCAGCCCAGCTTGGCGCGCGGCGTGCCGCCGACGGCCGCGGTGAAGGCAGCCGCCACCGGGTGTGTCAGCCCCGGCCTGGCCCCGGGCGCGGCGTCGACGAAGCTCACCTCGAACCCGTCGAAGACCTCGCGTACGTGCTCCTGCGCCTGCTCGATCGTCAGATCGGGAGCGAACCGGTAGTTGACGGACACCACGCACAGGTCGGGGATGACGTTGCCCGCGACCCCGCCCCGGACGCCGACCGCGTTCAGGCCCTCGTGGTATTCGAGGCCGTCGACCACCGGCAGCCGCGCCTCGTACGCGTTCAGCCTGGCCAGGACCGGCTCGATCCCGTGAATGGCGTTGACCCCGAACCACGACCTGGCGCTGTGGGCCCGCTTGCCCCTGACGGTGACCTCGGCGCGCAGCGTGCCCTGGCAGCCGCCCTCGATCGTCCCGTCGGTCGGCTCCATGAGCACCGCGAAGTCGGCCGCCAGCCAGTCGGGGTGGTCCCTGGCCACGCGGTTGAGGCCGTTGCGCTCCGCCTCGACCTCCTCGCAGTCGTAGAAGACGTACGTGACGTCCTTGTTGGGTGCGGGGACGGTGGCCGCCAGCTTGAGCGCGACCGCCACGCCGGCCTTCATGTCGGACGTGCCGCACCCGTAGAGGAGGTCGCCCTCCACCCGGCTGGGCAGGTTGCCGGCGATGGGGACGGTGTCGAGGTGCCCGGCGATCAGCACCCGTTCGGACCGGCCCAGCTCGGTGCGGGCCACGACCGTCTCGCCCGACCTGTCGACCTTGAGGTGCGGCAGCGCGGACAGCGCCCGCTCGACCGCGTCGGCCAGCGCCCGCTCGTCGCCGCTCACCGACTCGATGTCCACGATCGCCGCGGTCAGCGCGCGTACGTCCTGCGTGAGATCAAGCATCAGGTGTTCACTCCGTGTTCGCGCAGCACGTCGTTGAGCGCCGCCTTGTCGTGTCGCTGCCCCGGCTCCAGGCGCTTGAGCACCAGCACGCACGGCAGGCCGAACGTGCCGCCGGGGAACTCCTTCTGCCGGGTGCCGCCGACGGCCACGCACCACGCGGGGACGTGGCCGCGGGCCAGCTCCTCGCCGGTCTGCACGTCGATCACCGGGATCGAGCCGGACAGGATCGTGCCGGCGCCGACGACCGCGCCCTCGCCGACCCGGGCGCCCTCGACGATCATCGAGCGGCTGCCGATCAGCGCGCCGTCCCCGACGACGACCGGCACGGCGTTGGGCGGCTCCAGCACGCCGCCGATGCCCGCCCCGCCCGACAGGTGGACGTTCTTCCCGATCTGCGCGCACGAGCCGACGGTGGCCCAGGTGTCCACCATGGTCCCCTCGTCCACGTACGCGCCGATGTTCGTGAACGACGGCATCAGCACCACCCCGGGCGCCAGGTACGAGCCCCAGCGGGCGATCGCGCCGGGCACCACGCGCACGCCGTCGAGCGAGCTCTTGAGCGGGACCCGGTCGTGGTGCTGGAAGTCGCCCACCTGCGAGCGCGCCATGCCGAGCACCTTGAAGCTGAGCAGGATGGCCCGTTTGGCGCGTTCGTCCACGACCACCTCGCCACCCTCCAGGCGCGCGGCCCTGGCCTCGCCCCTGTCGAGCAGGTCGACGGCGCCGACGATCAGCCGGCGCGCCTCGGCGTCGGCCGGCGACAGCTCCGCCCGGCGCTCCCACAACTCGTCCACCACCGGGGAAATCGGTGAGGTGGTGCTCACGTCACTCATGGCCACGGAGCTTATCCGCCACGGGTAGGTTCTTCAGGGTGCGCCTGCGCTTCTCCCGTGGAGTCATCACCATCGCGATCATCGTCGTCGTGCTCGCCGTGGGCATCTCCGTGGGGCTCTTCCACCTGCTGAAGAGGACCAAGCCGCTGGCGGTGGCGCCGGAGCCCGGCTGCACCGTGCGCACCCCGCTCGGCAAGCGCGAGCTCGACTTCGAGCAGGCCGAGATCTCCGCCACCATCGCGGCCGTCGCGGCCCGCCGACGGCTGCCCGAGCGGGCCGTCGTGATCGCGTTCGCCACGGCGCTGCAGGAATCCAAGGTCTACAACCTCGACTACGGCGACCGTGACTCGGTGGGCGTGTTCCAGCAGCGGGAGTCGCAGGGCTGGGGCACCAAGAAGCAGCTCATGGACCCCGTCTACGCCACGAACAAGTTCTTCGCCGCGCTGGAGAAGGTCAAGAACTACCGCAAGATCCCGGTGGCCGAAGCGGCCCAGGAGGTGCAGCGCTCGGCGGGCGGCTACGCGTACGCGCAGCACGAGCCGGAGGCCAAACTGCTGGCAGCCGCCTTCACCGGGCGTGTCCCGCGCGCCGTCCACTGCTGGTATCCGCCGGGCAAGAAGACCCCGGCGCCACAGCCCCGCACCACCGAGGCCCGCAAGCAGCTGGCCAGGGCGCTCGGCAGCACGGCCGTCACCTCGGAGCGGCGCGGCTGGCTGATCTCCGCCTGGCTGGTGTCCTACTCGCAGAAGTACGCGCTGCGCCAGGTCGGGTACGCGGGGGCGACGTGGAAGAACGACGTCAAGCTCGAGAACTGGCAGACCGGCGGCAAGGCCGGCACCACCCAGGTCGAGCTCTCCTGAGCAGGGTCAGGAGGCGCGGCGGACGATGGTGATGGAGCCCGGCGGCAGGGGCTGGGCGTAACTGGCCGTCCACGACTGCCCCTGGATGCGTTCGAACGACAGCAGCCGCCCGTCCGAGGCGCGATAGTCCGCGAAGTCCAGCAGGCCCCGGTCAGGATGGCCGGTGTCGCCCTCGCTCCGGAACGCCGCCGTGCCCCGCTCGATCGGGGAGAACTCCACGCCCTCCATCACCAGAGTGCTCTTGGCCGGGACCATCCCCTGCGTGGGCACGTCCGTCCAGAGCTGAACCTCCAGATGGGGCGTATCACCCTCGTGCGCCGCGACGGAGAGCCACTGGAAGCGGCGGGCGCTGTCCCGCAGGAGATATTCGACCCACTGCTGCCCCTGCCAGGACACGAACATCGCGCCGAGCACCCGGCGGGGAGATCCATGCACCTCGATCCGGTCGCCGACCCGGATCGTGCGAGGGTCGGTGTAGTCGGTGCCGGCATGCCCGGGCGCGCTCACCGGCGCCGGCAGCGGGGTCTCGATGGGGGCGACCTCGACCGGTGGCGCGCTCGTACGGCCCTTCCTGTCCTGCCGCATGGTGGCCAGAAAAGCCCCAAGCAACAGAAGGACGGTGGCGATGCTCAGCCCGAGTACGACCATGGAGGTCATGCTCATCGATCAGCTCGCTCCACTCGCGGTCTGCCTCGGCAAAAGCCCTTATCAATTTATGCGGGTCAGCCGGATTGCCCGGCTATGACGGGCGATCCTACTGGAGGCGGCGCACCGCCGCACCGATCCGCTCATCAGTCGCGGTAACCGCGATGCGGATGTGCCGCTCACCTGCCGATCCGTAGAACTCGCCGGGCGCGACCAAAATGCCGATTTCGGAAAGCTTCCCGACCTGATCCCAGGCGCTCTGCCCGTTCGACGCCCAGAAGTAGAGCCCGGCCGTCGAATGGTCGATGTGCCACCCCGCCCGCTCCAGCGCGGGCCGCAGCAGGGCGCGGCGGGCGGCGTACCGCTCGCGCTGCAGGTCGGCGTGCTCGTCGTCGCCGAACGCGACCGTCATGGCGGCCTGTACGGGCTGGGGCATGATCATGCCGGCGTGCTTGCGCGTCTCCAGCAGTCGCTTGACCAGGACGGGATCTCCCGTCACGAACCCGGCGCGGTAGCCGGCCAGGTTGGAGCGCTTGGAGAGCGAGTGGACCGCGAGCAGCCCCTCGTGGGAGCCGCCGCAGACGTCGGGGTGGAGGATCGAGATCGGCTCCTCTTCCCAGCCGAGCTCGATGTAGCACTCGTCGGAGGCCACGACGGCGCCGCGCTCACGGGCCCAGGAGACCACCTTGCGCAGGTGTTCGGCGGGCAGCACCCGGCCCGTGGGGTTGCCCGGGGAGTTGACCCAGATGAGGTCGACGCGCTCGGGGCCGAGCGCGAGCGTGCTGTCGGAGGCCGTGCCCACCGCTCCGGCCAGCCGGGCGCCCACGTCGTAGGTGGGGTAGGCCAGCTCGGGGAAGACCACCCGCCCGGCGCCCAGGTAGGTGGGCAGCCAGGCGACGAACTCCTTGGAGCCGATCAGCGGGAGCACGTCCTGCTGGTCGACGGAGACGCCGTGCCTGCGCCGCAGCCACCCGGCCGCCGCCTCGCGCAACGCCTTGGTGCCGTGCGTGAAGGGGTAGCCGGGGCTGTCGGCCGCCTGCGCGAGAGCGTCCTGGACGATCTGCGGCACGGGATCGACGGGCGTGCCGATCGAGAGATCGACGATGCCGTCGGGATGTGCGAGCGCGCGCTCCTTGTACGGCTCCAGCCGGTCCCAGGGGAAGTCGGGCAACTTGTTCACGGTTCTCCAGGGTTGTGCGTGTTCATGGCCTCACTTCGTGAGGCGACTCGGTCGCTGGGGAGCCGTCGCCTTCCCTCGTCGCTCTGGTCGCTACGCTCCCGCCGCTCCTCAGTCCAGGCGACGGCGCTCCCTCGCCCGTACTCAAAAAGCGCACGCCGACGGGGCGCATCCGGCCAGGATGCCCCCGTACCCGGCGTGACAGGATCGGCTAGTGGTCCTCACCCTGCGGCGGCAGGGCAGCCACCACCGGGTGGTCCTTGTCGATCTTCCCGACCTTCGAGGCGCCACCGGGCGAGCCGAGGTCCTCGAAGAAGTCCACGTTCGCCTTGTAGAAGTCCTTCCACTGCTCGGGAAGGTCATCCTCATAGAAAATCGCCTCGACGGGGCATACAGGCTCACACGCGCCGCAGTCCACGCACTCGTCGGGGTGGATGTAAAGCATGCGCTCGCCCTCGTAGATGCAATCGACGGGGCACTCCTCGATGCACGCCTTGTCCAGGACGTCCACGCAAGGCTGCGCGATGACGTAGGTCACCTCGAGCTCCTTCTTCTCCGCACCATGGCATGTCTCTGACCGCGGTTTGCTACGCCCTAGTATTGCCGTGCTTGCCAGCTGGCCGAAACGGAGGGTGGCAAAGTCGTGGCCGCACGTCTCATCATCGCGATCACAAATCAGGATATAGGCGCACGCATCACCACCCGTAGGCGCGTTCCCGGGGGATTTCGAGATGCGGTGGGCATCCTCGTGTCGTGGGAGGACGGACTACTCAAAGTTCGCAAACGAGACGGCACTGTGGTGGAGATCCCGGAGGAGACGCTGGTGGCCGCCAAGGTCGTTCCGGCCGCGCCTCCTCGACCTGAACGAATGTAACGGTAAGTATTCGTTGTGTGACCGTACGTACCTGCGCCGCCGCAGCAGCCATCCTCGCCAGCGCCGGATGCGGCGCGTCGTCCACCCACTCCACCTCTTCCCAGCCCAAGAACCTGCCGCCGATCAACGTCCAGGCGAGCTCCATGAAGGCCGGCTTCGCCACCATGGACCGGCTGGTCGAGGCCGCCAAGCGTGAGGGCCAGCTCAACGTGATCGCGCTGCCCCACGACTGGGTCAACTACGGCGAGATCATCGAGACCTTCGCCGACAAGTACGGGCTCAAGGTCAACGAACTGGAGCCGACCGCCGGCAGCAAGCGCGAGCTCGACGCCGCCGCGCAGCTCAAGCCCGACGTCTTCGACCTGACCCTGGACGTGGCCGTCTCCGGGGCCGACCGGTTCGCCCCGTACAAGGTGCAGGGCTGGCAGGACCTGCCCGACGACGTCAAGGACCCGTCCGGCGCCTGGTACGCCGCCTACGGCGGCTTCATGTCCATCGGGTACGACCCGCGCGAGGTCAAGCCCCCGGCCTCCTTCGCCGACCTGCTCAATCCCGGCTACCGGGTCGCGCTCGACGGCGACCCGCTGCGCTCGGACGGGGCGTTCGACGGCGTGATGGCCGCCTCCATGCGCTCGGGCGTGCCGCAGCCGTCGCAGGGGGTGGCGCTGTTCGCCAAGCTCAAGCAGGCCGGGCGGCTCACCGACCTGGCCAAGGCCAACACGGTCATCGCCTGGGACCACCTGAACGCGGCCCGCAGCGCCGCCCACTCCGACGCGTGGAAGGTCACGATCCCCAAGGACGCGCCGCTCGGCGGCTTCCACATGCAGGCCATCAGCAAGGCGGCCCCGCATCCGGCCGCGGCCCGCCTCTGGCAGGAGTTCCTGTTCTCGAACGAGGGCCAGAACCTCTTCCAGAAGGGTTTCGCCCGCCCGGCGCGCAGTGAGGCGATGCTCATGAAGGGCACGCTCGACACCGAGCAGGCCGCGAAACTGCCCAAGGCTCCGGGCCCGCCGGTCCTCATGACAATCCCGCAGGCAGACGCGGCGAAGGCGTATCTCAGCCGGGAATGGACGAAGAGCGTCGGATGAGTCCGATGTGACTTGATATGTCGTAGGGACGTTCAGGCTCTAAAGTGAGCAGACAGCACGGCCAGGGGGGCCCGTTGTCTGATCGAATGTGAGCTGATCGTCTTGCGATATGACACACCGAGCTTGGAGCGGTGGAACAGTCGCGCCTACGACAGCAGCTTCGGCTACGTCTCCACGCAGGGCGCGCCGCTGGTCGACCTGCTGGATCCGCGGCCCGGCGAGCGGGTGCTCGACCTCGGCTGCGGCACGGGCGTGCTCACCTCGCAGATCGCCTTCAGGGGCGCGGACGTGCTGGGCATCGACGGCTCCCCCGCGATGATCGAGAAGGCCCTCGCGCAGTACCCGGGGATCAACTTCATCGTCGGCGACGGGCACGACTTCAACGTCGTGAACCCGTACGACGCGGTGTTCTCCAACGCGGCGCTGCACTGGATGAGCCGCGACCCCGGGCTGGTGATCGCGCGCGTGCGCGAGGCGCTGACGCCCGGCGGGCGTTTCGTCGCCGAAATGGGCGGGGCCGGCAACTGCGCCGAGCTGACCGCCGCGATGCTGACGGCCTGGCGCGAGTACGGCCTGCGCGAACCCGATCTTCCGTGGTACTTTCCCTCGCCCGCCGAGTACGCCCGCCGCCTCGAGCAGGAGGGGTTCGTGGTCAGGCTGCTGGAATACTTCGACCGGCCGACCCCCCTGGACGAGTGCCCCGGCGGGGCCGCCGACTGGGTGCGCATGTTCGCCTCGTCGGTGCTCGAAGGACTCCCGCCGGAGATCGTGGAGCCCCTGCTTCATCGTGTGAACGAGTTGGCCGCGCCCGCGCTTCGCAGGGAGACTGGCTGGATGGCCGACTACGTGCGTCTACGCTTTGCCGCTGTTCGGCGTTGATGCGTTGTACATGATGCGTAGGGCTGATTTGCCGGACTATGGTCTGTTCCGTGGGCGGCGAGATTATGGCTGCACCGCTGCGGCGGCGGCGTGAGGGGCTGGTGAACGGAACGGGATGAACTTCTGCCTGAGCGACCTCGTACCACCGTTGAGGTGGAGCGACGCCACGACGATCACGCTGCTCACCGGGCAGCCGGAGCTGCCCGACGCGTGGTGGCGCAGTCTGCCCATGCCACACGTCCTGGCGGCCATCGGCCCCGAGTCGTTGGGCGAGCTGCTGACGGAGATCGCCCTGGAGCACTGGCCCGCGGCGGCGGTGGGTGACGTCCTGCCGGCGCTGTACGTGCTGGACCCGGAGGAGGCCGACGAGCCCGCCGTCGCGATCGCCCTCGACCGGGCCGGATCGTGGGCCGGGCTGCTGAAGCTGACCAGCAGGGAGTTGGTGGACCAGCCCTTCATCCAGGCCCGGCCGGTGCTGAACACGCTGTTCTCGGCGGTCCTGGTACGTCTGGCGCACCCGCGGACTGCCGAGCCCGCGCACCCGGCGCCGGTTCCCGCCGCGAGCGAGCAGGCGGCGCCGGCCGAGCAGCCGCCCGCCGCGGCGGCCGAGCCGGAGCCCGTGGCCGAGGAGCCGGCCCCCGAGCCGGTCGAGGAGCCCGACCCCGTGGTCCGGTTCGCCGCCGTCGGGTCGGTGATCGACGACGACCCCGAGCCCGTCGCCCACTTCGTCCCCGCCGGGTCCGTCATCGACGACCCCGAACCCGACGAGGACGCGGCCCCTCCCGAGCCCGCCGAGGCCGAGCGCCCGGCGGACGAGGAGGCCGTGGCGTCCCACGAGGGAACGCCCGAGGACGCCGCTCCCCAGCAGGACGAGCCCCAGGCCGTCACACCGGAGGAGGCCGCGGCACACGAGGACGAGCCCGAGGACGCCGCTCCCCAGGAGGACGCCTCCGAGGACATCTCCGAGGTCGCCGCTTCGCATGAAGGCGCGCCCGAGGATGCCGCTCCCCAGGAGGGCGAGCCCGAGGCCGCCTCGCATGAGGAGGCACCCGAGGCCGTCGCTTCGCACGAGAGCGAGCCCGAGGGCGTCGTTTCGGAGCAGGGTGCGGCCGAGGGCGCTGAGCCGGTGCCGGTCGCCGACGCCGAGCCGGTCGCCGACGAGGCGCCCGAACCCGAGCCACAGCCCGAGCCACAGCCCGAGCCACAGTCCGTGCTCGACGCCGTCGAGGAGCCCGCCCCCGAGCCCGCTCCCGAACCGGCCGCCCAGGAGGCGCCCGAGCAGGAGCCCGCCCCGTCTCAGGGGCAGCCGCTGCCGGACCTCATCGAGGCCGCGTTCGCCGGGCTCGACGACAAGAGCTGGGCCGTGGCCCAGAACCGCGTCTTCACCGACGAGCCCTCCGCCGTGGACCAGCTGGCCAAGCTCTTCGCCGTCCCCCCGGCCGAGATCTCCGCCACCGAGGACGAGCTCCGTACCCGCCTCGACCACTGGCTGGCGAGCGAGGAGGCGGCCCCGTACCGGGCCCATCTGGAGGAGCTGCGCAGGACCCTGGGCCCGGCCGCCCACAAGGAGCAGCTCATCGGCGCGGCCGAATGGCACAACGTGGAGATCCGCGCTCTGGAGGTCCCGGCCTGGCAGTTCGTGCTGGCGACGCTGTCTCCTCAACCGCAGCCCCAGTTGCAGCCGCAGTCGGCGTTCGGCTCGCCCCAGATGCCGCCGCCCCCTCCCCCGGGCCCGCCGCAGTTCCAGGCGTTCACCCCGGCCCCCTCGCAGGTGGAGGAGGCCAACGGCGACTCCGGGGAGCACAAGCCGTACCAGCCGCTGAAGGACGTCTCGCAGACCAGGCGCTGCTTCCGGCAGCCCGACGGACGCTGGTGGTTGCGCATCGACGTGACGGCCGAGCAGCTGGGCGGCGGCGAGTGCACGCTGCCGACGGGATTCGCCTCGTACCTGGGCCTGTCCCCCGGCGAGAGCCGGACGGTCAGGAGCGCCGCGGGCGAGCTGACCATGACGTGGCACGGCAAGCCGGTGCTCGAATCCATCGAACGCCTCCTGGTGGACGTGGGCGCGCGAGAGGGCGGGCACCTGTTCCTGACGCTGTCGGACGAGGGCGTGCTCAGGGCCCGGCACCTCCCGGTCGCCGCACAGGGCGCCGAGAAGATCACCAAGGCGCTCCGGCTGGTCGGGTACACAGCCCCGGGCGGCACCCGAGATCAGGCGGCCAGGGTGATCGCCACCAGGATCGGCATGGCGGGACCGGTCGCGCTCCCTGACCTGCTCACCAGGCTCCGCGAACGCGGGGACCGCGACCTGCTCGCCCTCCTGGACTGAGCCGGTGCCGCGGCTCGCGATCGGCCCTGAGTTTCCCAGGGAGCTCAGCGCACTGGCCCAGCCGGTGCGCAGGGACGCCGTTGTCGCGCTGCGCCGGTTCCTGCTGAACGTGGCCGGCGCCCCGCACCCCCAGCGGGTCAGGGGCTGCCGGGATCCGCGGGTCGCGACGCTACGGCTGGCCGAGGGCCATCGCGGGGTGGTGGTGCGGCAGCGGGACGTGTACTGGCTGCGTACGGTGCTGCCCGACCCCGAGGCCTGGTCGTACGCGCGACGCTTCAGGTTCGGGGTCAACCCGGTGATCGGCGTGGTCGAGGAGTGGGACGCCGAGGCGCTCGAACGCGTCGAGCCCGCGTTACGCCGATCGGCCAGGTCGTCCGGGCTGTACGACCCGATCTGCGACGGCGACCTGATGGGGCTCGGCCTCGACGTGCACGCGCTGCCACTGTTCAGGCTGATCACGACCGAGGCCGACGTGGCCGCGCTCGAACCCCTGCTCCCGCCGACCCAGCACGTCCCGCTCGCCGTGCTGGCCCGCGGCGGCACGCTCGCCGAGGCGTGGCGGGAGCTGGACGCCTGGCGCGCCTCCGACGAGGACACCGGGCCGATCGACCCCGAGGACCTGCACGCGGCGCTGCGCCGCAGCCCCGACCGGGCGGCGTTCGTCGCGGACAAGGTGGAGCTGGACCGGGTGCTCGGACTGCCTGCCTGGTGCACATTTCTCGACCCGCCGCAGCACCGGCTGGCCAGGGCCGCCCGCTTCCAGCAGCCGGTGCTGGTCGTGGGCGGGGCGGGCACCGGCAAGACGGTCGTCGCCCTCCAACGGGCCGCTCACCTGGCCGCGCACGGGTCGGGGCCCGTGCTGCTCGTGACGTTCTCCCAGGCGCTGGCCGAGGACCTGTCGGCGAAACTGGACCTGCTGATCGAGGACGAGGTGGTCCGCAAGCGGGTCGAGGTCGGCAACACCGAACGCCTGGCCCTGCGCATCGTGGCCGACGCCGAGGGCCGCCGCCCCGCGCTGGTCGGCCCGGGGGCGCGGACGCTGGCCCAGCTCACGGACGAGGCGCTCCGGGTGCTCTCCCTGGCGACGGGCGACCTGCTCGACGACGTGGACCCGGGGCGCAAGCCGTACCGTCACATCATCGTGGACGAGGCGCAGGACATCAGCCCGTCGCAGTGGCGGCTGCTGCGCGCGGCGGTGCCGCGGGCTCGCGACGACCTGTTCGTGGTCGGCGACCCGCACCAGCGGATCACCGACACGCGGGTGGCGCTCGGCGCGGTCGGCATCCCCGCCGTCCAGCACACGCTGCGGCTCTCCTACCGGATGCCCCAGGAACTGCTGTCCTTCGTGGTACGGCTGCGCGGCGGCCCGGCCAGCGGCCTGGTCAAGGGCACGACCAATATGTACGGCTTCCGCTCGACGCGTAACGGCGACCGGCCCATCGTGAGGGCGTACGAGACGCCGGAGTCGGAGCTGGCCGGACTGCGGAGCACGGTCGAGTCGTGGCTGGCGGACGGCGTGCCCGCGGACGAGATCGCCGTCGGCGCGCGCAATCCGCGGCTCGTGCGGGATGCCAGGCGGGCGCTGGACGGGCTGGACGTACGGGCCTCGACGTTCCAACATCTCAAGGGGCTGGAATTCGAGCGGGTGGCGCTCATCGGCGTGGCGGAAGGCGTGGTGCCCGAGCCGCCGCCCGAGGAACCCGACGCTCGGGCTCGTGCCCTGCAACGTGAACGGAGCATACTGTTCGTCGCCTGCACGCGGGCTCGTGCGATGCTCTATATCTCCCATTCCGGAAGAGGCAGCCCGTTTTTGTCACTCTAATCACATAGTCTGAACTGCGGATATATCTTCCCTTTGCCGGTTGGACGTCAATGAACCTCAGCCTGAGCGACCTCGCGCCACCCCTGCGATGGACCTCCCCTGGTCAGATCGCGCCGATCGTGGAGGAGCCACAGCTGCCCGAGGCCTGGTGGCAGGCGATCCCCCTCGATCGCGCGTGCGCCATGGTCGGGACGCAGGCCGTGGCCGGCCGCCTGGCCGACCTCGCCGTGGCCTGCTGGGGTCATCTGATGGTCGGCGACATCCTCCCGTTGCTGCGTTTCTCCGACCCCGCCGAGGCCGAGCGGACACCGGAGACGCTGGGCAAGGACGTGGTGCAGAAGCTGTTCACCGGCGTGTTCGAGCGGCTGCTCGAACCGGCGCCCGAGGCCGCGCCCGCGCCGTCCAGGCCGGACCGGCCGCTGCCCGAGCTGATCGACGACCTGTTCGGGGCGCTGGACGACCGGCAGCGGGCCATCGCCCGCGACCGGCTCTACGCCGCGCAGCGGGCCACGCTGGACGAGCTGGCCCAGCGTTTCTCGGTCACGCGGGAGCGGATCCGGCAGATCGAACGCGACCTGCGCGACCACGTGGAGGCCTGGCTCGGCAAGCCGGACGCGTCGGCCCTCGTCGCGCACGTCTCCTGGCTGCGCGGCCGGCTCGGCTCCGCGGTCCCGGCCGACGACCTCCAGGCCGCCGTGCCGTGGCACCGGGCCGAGCTGCGCTCGCTGGGGATCCCGGCGTGGCGGTTCGTGCGTACGCTGCTGACCGGCTACGAGCAGTCCGACGGGTGGCTCGTGGCGGGCGGGGCCGACGAGCTCCGGGAGAAGACGCGGCAGCTGTTCGCCGACGGGCCGCGGCCGCTCGGCGAGGCGGTGACCATGGTCACCCAGCTCGGCGTGCGCGAGGACGTGGCCGAGCGGTGGATCCTGGCGGTGCCGCAGCTGCGCGTGCTGGGCCAGCACGTCGTGCCGTGGCCGCGCAGCATCAACGAGAAGGCCGAGGCGGTGCTGGCGGTGGCGGGCGCGCCGCTGTCGCCCGAGGAGATCCAGGAGCGCATCGGCGAGGACTACAGCCTGGTCGGCATCCGCAACCAGCTCACCGCCGACGAACGCTTCCGCCGGGTCGACCGCAACAAGTACGGCCTGACGCGATGGGGCGGCGACGAATACCTGGGGATCAGGGAGATGATCGCCAGGGAGATCGAGCGGGCCGGCGGCGAGGCCTCAGTGAGCACGATCGTCACCAACCTGACCGCCAAGTACGAGGTCAGCGAGAGCTCGGTGCGGGCGTACTCGGGCGGGCCGGGCTTCGAGCGGACGCAGCGGGGCTGGATCCGGGTGGCCGGCACCTCGCCGACCGGGGAGGCGGAGCCGTACCAGCCGCGCAAGGACGTCTCGGAGACGCGGCGCAGCTTCCGCTCCCGCGACGGCCGCTGGTGGCACCGGGTGGACGTCAACGCCGAGCACCTGCGCGGGTCCGGTTCGCCGCTGCCCACAGGTTTCGCCGCCTACCTGGGGATGGCGCCGGGCGGGCAGCTCACCGCCTCGACCCCGTCCGGGGACGTGGTGATCAGCTGGCACAACCAGCCGACCATGGGGTCGATCCGCAACGTGCTGGCCGACTTCAAGGCGAGCGAGGGCGACCACGTGTTCCTGACCGTGTCGGACGGGGGCGAGCTGCTGACCCGCTACCTGCCGGCCGCGCCCGTCGGGATGCCGCCCGTGAACCGCGCCCTCTACCTCATCGGCTACACCGCTCCCGTCAGCTCGGAGCTGGAGGGGCTGCGGCTGATCGGGGCCAGGATGGGGATGCCCGACACGGCCGGGCGCGAGGACGTGCTGGGCAGGCTGCGCGAGCGCGGCGACCGGGACATCCTCGGCTTCCTGGGGGGCTGACGCGGCTAGGCTCGGAGCATGCTCCGGATCTACGACACGCGTGCCCGGCAGGTCGAGGAGATCGCCGCGGGGCGGGCGGTGCGCATGTACACGTGCGGGCCGACCGTCTACCGCCACGCGCACGTGGGCAACCTCCGTACGTACCTGCTGTCCGACCTGATCAGGCGGGTGCTCGAACGGCGGCGGGTACGCGTGCTGGCCTGCCAGAACATCACCGACGTGGGCCACCTGACCGACGCCGGCTCCGACAAGGTGCTGGAGCAGGCGCGGGCGGAGGGGCGCTCGGTGAGCGAGCTCGCCCGCTTCTACGAGGACGCCTTCAGGAACGACACCTCGACGCTCAACCTCCGTCCGCCGGAGCACACGCCCCGGGCGAGCGAGACCGTCGACCTGATGATCGAGCTGATCGCCAAGCTGATCGAGCGGGGACACGCGTACGAGGTGCCGGACGGGTCGGTGTTCTTCGACGTCCAAACCTTCCCCACTTACGGCGAAATTTCGGGAAATCGCCTGGACTCGCTCAAGCCCGCCCACCGCATCGACGCCGTCGACCCGCGCAAGCGCTTCCACGCCGACTGGGCCCTGTGGAAGCCCTCCTCGGGAGACCTCACGTGGGACTCACCCTGGGGCCGCGGCTTCCCCGGGTGGCACGTCGAATGCTCGGCCATGTCGCTCCGCTTCCTCGGCTCCAGCTTCGAGATCCACGTCGGCGGGATCGACCTTCGTTTCCCGCACCACGAGGACGAGCGGGCCCAGTCCAACTCGGCGACCGGGCACGAGGTGGTGCGGCACTGGGTGCACGGGGAGCACCTGCTGTTCGACGGCCGAAAGATGGCCAAGTCCACGGGGAACGTGGTGCTGCTGTCGGACGTGGCCGCGGCCGGGCTCGACCCGCTCGCCGTACGCATGGCGTTCCTGGAGCACCGCTACCGGCAGCAGCTGAACCTGACCTGGGACACCCTGCGAGCCGCCGACCGCACGGTGCGGCGGTGGCGCGCCCGGGTGGCCGAGTGGTCGGAGTCGCCCAGCGCGCCGATGGCCGCGGACTACGCGGAACGGGTGGAGGCCGCCTTCTCCGACGACCTGGACACGCCGTCCGCGCTGCGCATCCTCCGGGACCTGGAACGCGACGAGTCCGTCGCGCCCGGCGCCAAGTTCGAGACGTTCCTGCATCTGGACCAGGTGCTGGGGCTCGACCTCTCGACGGAGATCGGCAAGGCGCGGGTGCTGCCTCCCGGGGCCGGGGAGCTCTTGGCGGCGCGGGACCGGGCGCGGGAGGCCCGGGACTGGGAGGAGGCGGATCGGCTGCGGGAGGAGCTGGCGGAGATGGGGGTACGCGTCGCGGACACCCCAGACGGCCAATCCTGGACCTGACCCCCACCCGCCTGCGCCCTCACCCCGCTACCCGCACCGTACCCTCGCCCGCCCAACGCCGCTTGACGAGACACCGCCACCCACCCAACACCGCCCCACAAGACGCCGCCGCCCTGCCAGACGCCGCCCGCCCAACGCCACCCCGCCAGCCACCACCACGTCCTCCGCCACCCGCACCGTCCTCTCCGACAACGATCGGCCGGCAGGGAGCGGCGACGTCCGCCGCCGATCCCGCTCACGATGCGCCCTGCGCCGGAGACTTATCGGGAGAAGGCGGCCAGGGCGATGCGCAGCGTTCTGTCGTTCTGGCCCGATGCCTTGGCGTCGGTGGAGTTGACCGAGTAGACGAGAACCCGGCTCAGGTCACGGGTCGCGCCGACGCCGGCGGCGTAGCCGTACCGCGCGCCGGTCTTGCCGTAGGCGACGATCCCGCCCGGCAGAACGAGCCGCGTCATGCCCGAGGTGTAGACGGCCGGCTGGTTGCCGCATTGGTCGTACATCGTCACGTCCGGGACCGTGAACATCGGCTCCAGTTGCGCGGCCGGCACGACCTTCCCCGAGAACAGCGCCTTGACGAACTTCTCCAGGTCCGCGGCGGTGGAGATGAGATCCCCCGAGGCCCAGGTCGAGGTGACGCTGGTCTCGGTCATGTCGACCACGTGGCCCGCGCCGTAGGCGATGGCGCCGTCGAAGCCCGCGGGCACGGCCTGGTAGCCCTTGTGGTGCGGGCCGCGGATGCGCGGCGAGGTGCCGGGCAGGTAGCTGTCCCGCATGCCGAGCGGGCGCAGGATCCTGGACGTGACCTCGTGCTCGTACGAGCGTCCGGTGATCTTCTCGATCAACATGCCCGCCACGAACGTGTTGGTGTTGAGGTAGTGCTGCCTGGTGCCGGGCGCGAACTCGATCGGGTTGCGCACGGCCAGCCCGACGTACTCCTCAGGCGTCCAGGTCCTGAACCGGGTCCGGTAGACCCAGTCGAACGTGCCGGTCAGCTCGGGCGCGGGCAGCCCGCTGGTGTGGTTGAGCAGCTGACCGACGCGGACCTCGGGGTAGGAGTCGGGCAGCAGGCCGGGCAGGTAGTCCTGGACGGTCCCGTCGAGTGAGATCTTGCCCTCGGCCACGAGCTGCAGCACGACCGCGGTGGTGAACATCTTGGTCACGCTGCCCGCACGGAAGCGTACGTGCGCGGAGGCCTTGCGCCGGGTGGTGATGTCGGCCACGCCGGTCACGCCCCGCCATGAGCCCTTCGTACCGCTCACCCGGACGATCGCGGCGGTGGCGTCGGCCGCGGGCAGGTCCTTGATGGACTGCTCCAGCGCGGTGGCGTTGACGGGAGGGACCGGCGCGGCCGGATCGGGCCGGACCACGGCCGGTGGCGGGCAGGCACTCGGCGTGGGGGCCGGGGTGGTGGGGGCCGGGGTGGTGGGGGCCGGGGTGGTGGGGGCCGGGGTGGTGACGGCCGCTTGAGCGGGCGTCGCCACGAGGAGGGTGGCGAGGGCGAGACCGGCGGCTGACAGCTTCATCGGAGCATCTCCAGGTGAGAGGGGTGCAGGTGGAATGCGCCCATCCTGTCGATCAGCGCCGCCGCCGCGGATCGCCGGTGCGATCGATTTCTCACTCACTCTCACGAGGGAGCGCCGGGCTCGCCCTCGCGCCGCCCTCCGCTCGGCGGACGCGGCGAGTGAGGGAGGGGTGATCGCCCGTAACCAGGCCCCTCAAGTCCTCCTCCCAGGGTTGCGGAAGGCGGCCGGAGGAGTGATCTCGGGCTGACAGACTTAGTGCCAGTTCGGCGGAGATGGAGGTGTCGGTGAGGCCCTACGCGTGGATGCCGCGGCCGTTGCGGTGGTTCGCCCGGGTGCTGTCCGTAGTGCTCGCGCTGGTCCTGGTGCTGGCAGGGGTCCTCGTCTACACGGTGCGGAAGTCGTTCCCGCAGGTGGACGGGTCGCTGCGGCTGCCAGGCCTAACCGGGAATGTGGAGATTTATCGGGATAAATACGGAATCCCGCACATCTACGCCGACACCGCAGCGGACCTGTTCACGGCTCAGGGGTTCGTCCACGCCCAGGACCGCTTCTACGAGATGGACTTCCGCCGTCACCTGACCTCCGGCCGCCTCTCGGAGCTCTACGGCAAGGCCACCGTCGAGAACGACAAGGCCATCAGGACCATGGGCTGGCGCAAGGTCGCCGAGGAGGAGCTCCCCGACCTGGCCCAGGACACCCGGGACTACCTGGACGCGTACGCGAGAGGCGTGAACGCCTGGCTCAGCGCCAACCCGAACGCCTCCGACCGCAGCCTCGAATACTCCATCCTGAAGATCCAGAACGGCGGTTACCAGCCGGAGAAGTGGACCGCGGCCGACTCCGTGGCCTGGCTGAAGGCCATGGCCTGGGACCTGCGCTCCAACATGGAGGACGAGATCGACCGGGCGCTGGCGCTGACCAAGCTGCCCAAGGAGCGCGTCGAGCAGCTCTACCCCGGCTACCCGTACGACCGCCACAGCCCGATCGTCACCGAGGGCACCATCGACCAGGGGCGCTTCAACCAGCACGCCGAGCCCCAGCAGCGCGCCGACCGCGCGATCGCCCAGGCCGCCAAGACCCTGGACGCCGTACCGAGCACGATGGGCACGGAGGACCGCGAGGGCATCGGGTCCAACTCGTGGGTGGTCTCCGGCGAGTACACCAAGAGCGGCAAGCCGCTGCTGGCCAACGACCCGCACCTGTCGCCGCAGATGCCCTCCGTCTGGTACCAGGCGGGGCTGCACTGCAGGAAGATCACGGCGGCGTGCCCGTACGACGTGACCGGGTTCACGTTCTCGGGCGTGCCGGGTGTGGTCATCGGGCGCACCGACAAGATCGCGTGGGGCTTCACCAACCTGGGCCCCGACGTGGCCGACCTCTTCCTGGAGCAGGTGCAGGGCGACACGTACCTGTACAAGGGCCAGCAGGTGAAGCTGGAGACCAGGAAGGAACAGATCAAGGTCGCGGGCGGCGCCCCGGTCACGATCACGGTCAGGAGCACCCGGCACGGGCCGCTGATCAACGACGTCATCGGCAGCGCCAAACCCAGCGGCGAGGCCAACGCGGTGGCGTTGCAGTGGACGGCGCTGACACCGGGCCGGACGGCCGACGCCGTCTTCGCGCTGAACAAGGCGGGCGACTGGCAGGAGTTCAGGGCGGCGGCGGCGCTGTTCGACGTGCCGTCCCAGAACCTGATCTACGCCGACACCACGGGCAAGATCGGCTACCAGGCTCCCGGGCGCATCCCCGTGCGGGCCAAGGGCGACGGCACCTGGCCCGTCCCGGGATGGACGGGCGAGTACGACTGGTTGACGGCCCCCATCCCGTACGACCAGTTACCTTCGGTGGAGAACCCGGCCGACGGGTTCATCGTCACGGCCAACAACGCCGTCATCGACCCCAAGCGGTACAAACCCCTGCTGACCAAGGACTGGGCGCACGGCTACCGCTCCGAACGCATCCGCGACCGCATCAAGGAAGCGCTCAAGAAGGGCCCGATCGACGCGGCGACCATGTCGGCGATCCAGCAGGACACGTACAACGGTTTCGCCGAGACGCTGATCCCGGCCCTGATGCAGGTGGACCTGGCGGGACCCAGCGGCGAGGCCAGGCAGTTGCTGAAGACGTGGGACCGCATGCAGGGCCTCGACTCCACCGCCGCCGCCTACTTCAACGCGGTGTGGCGGCAGGTGCTCACGCTGACGTTCGACGACGACCTGCCGGAGGCGGCGCGGCCGGCCGGAGGGGACCGCTGGTACGAGGTCGTCAGACGCCTGCTCGACGCTCCTGACGACCCCTTCTGGGACGACGTGACCACCAAGAACATCAAGGAGACCCGCGACGACGTCCTCCGCCAGGCGCTCGCCTCGGCGTACCAGGAGCTGTCGGACCGGCTCGGGCCGGAGGTCAAGTCCTGGCGCTGGGGCGACCTGCACCAGTTGAAGCTGGTCAACGGCTCGCTGGGGACCTCGGGGATAGCTCCGGTGGAGGCCCTGTTCAACCGCGGGCCGCTGGCCGTGGCGGGGGGCAAGGACGCCGTGAACGCCACGGGGTGGAACGCCCAGAAGGGGTACGAGATCACCGCCGTCCCGTCGATGCGCATGATCGTCGACCTGTCGGACACGGACAAGTCCCGATGGATCAACCTGACGGGCGCCTCCGGACACGCCTTCCACGACAACTACTGGGATCAGGCGGAGGCCTGGGCCAAGGGCGACCTGCTGCCGATGTACGCGAAGCCCGAGTCGATCAAGAAGGCGGCCGTCCACACCCTCAAGCTCACCCCCTGACCGCCCGGGTCGTACGACCAGGGTTGTAGAGGCGATCCAAACCCTGGGCCGACGCGCCGGCCCCCGCCGCCTTGTCACCATGGCGGCATGAATCGCCTCTGGTACCTCATCGGAGTCCTGCTGGTGCTCGCGGGCCTCGTTCACCTGGGCGTGTTCGTCGTGGACGGCGGGCCGTGGGAGGGCGCGGTGTCGTGGCGCAAGCCGTTCACGTTCGGCGTATCGTTCGGGCTGAGCGTGCTGACCCTCACCTGGGTCTCCCAGTTCGTCCGGCTCCGCGCCCGCCCACTCGTGGTCGGCGCCTTCGCGGTGGCGTCCACGCTGGAGGTGGCCCTGATCACCCTCCAGGCGTGGCGAGGCGTCCCGTCCCACTTCAACATGGAGACCGCCTTCGACACGGCCGTCGCGAGGACCCTGGCGGTAGGCGGCGGCGTCCTCGTCGCCATCGGGATCGTCATGACGATCGCCGCGTTCCGTCCCGATCCGGACCTCGCCCCGAGCATGCGCCTGGCCGTACGCGCGGGCTTCGCCACGCTCCTCGCCGCCATGGCGTTCGGCGCCGTCATGATCGCCCGTGGCGTCGTCGAGGTGGTGACGGGAAACCAGCAGCTCGCGTACACGGTGGCCACGACCCTGAAACCCGCGCACGCGATCTTCATGCACGGCGTCCTCCTGCTGCCGGCCCTGTCCTGGCTGCTGTCCCGCACGCTGCCTTCCGAGGGCTCCCGCGTCCGCTGGATCCGCCTGGCCACCTGGCTCTACGTGGCCACCGCCACCGCCGTCTCGGCCCTGGCCCTGGCGGGCATCGAGCCCGTGTCCCCCTCCACCGCCTCCGTGCTCTGCGCCGGCGCCATCTCCGGCCTGGCCATCGCCTCGCTCATGCTGGGCCGGCTGAAGGGCTCGTCAAGACGCGCTCCTGCAGCGCAGGGATCGCCCCACTGAGACCGCCCCCGCCTCACCACAGGGACCGCTCCACTGACACCAGAGGCACGCGCCCCGGCCTCACTCGCCGCCGCTCCGCCGTCGCCACCACAGCCGGGCGCGGGGGTAGCCGCCGTCCTCCAGATCGGCCAGGCGCTCGAAGAGGTTGTACGTGGCCTGGTTGCCGCAGACCATCACCGACACGAGCATCGACAGCAGATAGAGCGGCAGCATGGGGAGGCCGACGCACCAGGCCCACTGGGTGGCGTGCCGGCCCTCGTGGCGGACGAGTCGATCGGGGAGCGCGTCCCACCTGGTCAGGACGACGTTTCCCACGGTGAACGCCCCCGCGATGGGGAAGCGGTAGCGGTAGCCGAAGGCCAGGATGAGCCCGTCGGGGCCGGGGTTCCTGGTCGCGCCACCGATGATCGAGATCAGCAGACCGAGCGGCGTGGCGAGGTTCACGTAGTTCGCCACCCGCCGGAACCGGAAGCGCCTGTCCATGCGTCTCAGTCTTGACCAATCTTGACAAGTCGGAATAATGATCCCCGTCCTGAAATCTCCCACAAGAGCAGGATTATGAGATTCTCCATCCTGGGCGCGCTGCTCGGCACCGTCGCACTGGCAGGAGCCGGCGGAGTGGCGATCACCCAGACGTCAGCAACCGATCCCCTACGATCCACTGACAACCGACTAGGCGCTCTAGGCGCAAACGTGGCGTTAACCACCGTCCCGACCACGAGTCCGGCACCCACGGAGACTCCCACGATCGGGGAGTACACCGCCACGACGAAGGTAGTCAAGAGGCGAGGCGTCTCCTACCTGAATGTATCGATCACAGACGCGCAAGCTGCTCTCTTCTCGATCAAGCAGCGGGTTTGCAAGGGCAGATCCTGCAAGACGACCAGCGTCGACTTCCCGGTGACCGAGGGCTCGGGCGAGTCCACGGAGCGGCTCGGCCGGGGCACGTACAAGAAAAAGGGCAAACCGGCGGTCGACATGACGCCCCTCCCGACGGTGACGGTGAAGGAGCAGGTCACGGTCACCGAGCCGGGGCCGACGGTCACGCAGACGGTGACGTTCACCTGCCAGCCGAGCGTCGAGCCGACGGAAACCCTGCCGCCGCCGACGACCGTTCCGACGGAGACCCCTCCGCCGACGACCGGGCCGACGGACGCGGTGACGCCCACCGCCACGGGCACGGAGTCCCCGCCGGTCACCGACCCGCCGACGCCGACCCCGACCCTGACTGACAGCGCGACCGAAACTCCCACCGGAGCTCCGACCGAAACCCCGACCACGACCCCCACCACGGGCCCGACCGAGACATCCACCACGAGCCCGACCGACTCCGTGACACCGACGGAGAGCGCGCCGGGGATCCCCACCTGTCCGCCGCCGGCGGAGGAGCCAGAGCTCCCCTCCGAGACCCCGCCGGACACGTTGACGCCGACCGGCACCAGCGTCCCGACTACGACTGCGACCACCACGCCGTCGGAATCGACCAGCGCTACCACTCAGTAGCCGGCCGGGAAGCGAGCAAGTGAGCGGGCCAGGCCACGCGCCTGGCCCGACTCATGCCCGCCAGAGGGTCTTGTACTGCCCTTCGTGGTACAGCAGCGGCGCCCCGTCCGAAGGCGTGTCCAGGGCCGTCACCTGGCCCACCACGATCGAGTGGTCCCCGCCGTCGTGCACCGCCGTCGTCACGCACTCCACCGTCGCGATGGCCCCGTCGAACAACGCCACCCCCGACTCCCCCAGGTGATGCGGCCACCGCGCGAGCTGCCCGTTCAACGGCCGGCCCCGGTGGGCGAAGAAGCGCGAGGCGTCCTCCATCGAGGCGGGCAGCACGGAGACCCCCCACACCCCCGCCTCCAGCACCGCGTCGTGGAACCGGGCCACCTTCTCCGCGCAGAACAGCACGAGGAGCGGATCAAGGGAGACAGAGGTGAACGAATTCACCGTCATCGCATGATCGACATCGTCCAGCCTGGTGGTGACGATCGCGACTCCGGTGGCGAAGCGACCGACGACCTTGCGGTAAGTCTCAGGGTCCACTGGCCGCTCGATGGAATGCACGAACGCTACTTTATGCCGCTACATAGAGTTCTTCTCAGGGTACCCATGCAAGAGCCACGATCCCCCCTCTGACGAGGGCGAAAGCAGATAGGCCACCACAATGGCCGTCAACCCTCCGTACAGGTACACGTACCCGGGCGGACCATTCGCGATCACCAGATCGCCGGCGCTCAGCTTCAGCGTGAACGGCATCGTGACCAGCAGCCATCCGACCGCCGTCATGAAAGCCCCGAGCTTGCCCCGCATCAGCTTGCCCGCCCCGAGGCACACCGCGAACAACGCCAGCACCCACACGACCGCCGCGATCGGCACGGGCCCCAACTGCCGCACCGCATGCGTGAAGCCGCCCACGACCCCCATGACGACGCCGAGCACGAACAGCATGCCGTACGCCGCTCCGCCCAGCGCCGACTCGGCCTGGCTGCGATGTTCCATGTCGCACGAGGTTAGTGGATGCCCGCGAAGAGATCGTTCTCGCGGGTGTGCGGTTCGCCCAGACCGCCCGCCTCGATGGGCGGGCCGGGCACGGCGGGCCCGGGCACGCCGATGGCCAGCCGGTAGTGCTCGACGCCCAGGACCTCCTGGCCGATGTTGTTGGACAGCGCGAACCACGGTTCGTCCACGACGATCTGCGTGGCGTGCGCCCGCATGGCCTCCGCCTTGTCGCCGATCCACGGGCGGGCGTCGATCTCGGTGGTGACGTCCTCGTCCGCGTTGCCGAACGGCATGTCCTCCACATCCTCCACCAGGAAGCCGACATCCGCCGAGCGCAGCGCCTCGGTCGTGCGCCGCATGACGGATCGGGCGAGGGCCGTGTGGTAGAACTTCGCGATCTGCCACGGTTCGCCCTCGCCGAAGTCCGGTTTCGCGGCCAGCTCGAACGCTCTGCGCGAAACCCGGTGCGCCTGGATGTGGTCGGGGTGCCCGTAGAAGCCGTTGTCGTCGTACGTGACGAGGACCTGCGGGCGTACCTCCCGGATGACCTTGACGAGCTCCCCCGCCGCCTCGTCGAGGTCGGCGCGCCAGAACGCCTTCGGGTGGTCGTTGGACGCCACCCCCATCATGCCCGAGTCCCGCCAGCGGCCCGGCGCGCCCAGGAAGCGGTGGTCCTCGACGCCGAGCGCCCGGCAGGCGGCGGCGAGCTCGTCGATCCGGTACGGCCCGAGCGCGTCGTCCTGGTCGGCGGCCAGGTGGGCGAGATCAGCGGGAATGACCTCGCCTTCCTCGCCGAGAGTGCAGGTCACGAGCGTGACGTGGGCTCCTTCGGCGGCGTACTTGGCCATGGTCGCCCCGGTGCCGATCGACTCGTCGTCCGGATGGGCGTGTACGAGGAGGAGCCGTCGATCAGTCATAGGGATGAGCGTACCGACGGGCTCCGGACGCCATTGCGCAGGTTCCTCATCGGCGGTGGCAGGATTGGGCCCATGAGCGAGAGCTTCCCGCGACTGTCTGCCAGGACCCGCCGGTTCACCCTCGGAGTGCCCAGGAGCTTCACGATCACTCCGGACGGCGGCCGGGTGGTCTTCCTCCGCACGAAATCGGGCACCGATCCGGTGACGTGCCTGTGGGAGCTCGACACCGACACCCACGTCGAGCGCCTGGTCGTCGACCCGCGCGCGCTCGACGCCGACGAGGAGAACCTGCCGCCGGAGGAGCGGGCCAGGCGCGAGCGCAGCCGTGAGGCGGCGGGCGGCGTGGTCGCGTACGCCACCGACACGGACGTCACGCGGGCCTCCTTCGCCCTGTCCGGCGCTCTCTACGTCGTGGACCTCGCGACCGGTCAGGCGCGCCGGCTGGACACGCCGGGTGCGGTCATCGATCCCCGTCTGTCCCCGGACGGGGGACATGTCGCGTACGTCACCGGCGGCGCGCTGCGCGTCCAGGACCTCGCGTCCGGCGAGGACCGCGCGCTGGCCACGCCGGAGTCGGAGACCGTGACGTACGGGCTGGCCGAGTTCATCGCCGCCGAGGAGATGAGCCGGATGCGCGGCTACTGGTGGGCGCCGTCGGGCGACGCGCTGCTGGTCGAACGCTCCGACGAGGCCCCGGTCCACGTCTGGCACATCGCCGACCCGGCCAACCCCGACCGTCCCGCGTCGGCCCAGCGCTATCCGGCCGCCGGCACGCCCAACGCGGTCACCGAGCTGTTCGTGCTGGGGCTCGACGGGTCGCGGGTCGCGGTGCCGTACGAGGAGGAATACCTCACGACGGCGGCCTGGGACTCCCACGCGCTCTCGATCGTGACCCTGACGCGCGACCAGCGCACGATGCGGCTGTTCACGGTGGACCCGGCGACGGGCGCGGCCGCGCTGGTGCGCGAGGACACCGATCCGGCCTGGGTCGACATCGTGTCCGGCGTGCCCGCGCACCTCGACGACGGGTCGCTGGTGTGGGTGGCCGCTTCGGAGGGTGGCAACCGGCTGTTCGTGGGCGACCGCGCGGTCACCCCGCCCACGCTGCAGGTGCGGGCGGTGCTCGACGTCGATCACGACAGCGTGCTGTTCAGCGCGAGCGGCGATCCGACCGAGGTCCACCTGTGGACGTGGGACGGCCATTCGCTGCTGCCCGTCTCGACCCGTTCTGGGGTGTTCTCGGGGCGGATGTCCGGCGGCGTGGGCGTCCTGACCGAGCAGAGCCTCGACGCCGAGGGCGTCTCGACCACGGTCGTGCGGCGCGACGGCATGGCGGTGCCGATCCCGTCCTTCGCCGAGCGGCCCGGGCTCGACCTGCGCGTCTCGCTCGGCCGTTCCGGCCGTCGCGAGCTGGCCACCGCCGTCGTGCTGCCCTCGTGGCACGAGCAGGGCTCCGGGAAGCTGCCGGTCCTCATGGACCCGTACGGCGGGCCGCACGCGCAGCGCGTGCTCAACCGGCGCGGCGCGTTCCTGGAGAGCCAGTGGTTCGCCGAGCAGGGCTTCGCGGTCATCGTCGCGGACGGGCGCGGCACCCCTGGCCGGGGCCCCGAGTTCGAGCGGTCCGTGCTGAACGACCTGGCGACCCCCGCGCTCGACGACCAGATCGACGCCCTGCAGGGGGTGGCCGAGCAGTATCCCGACGATCTCGACCTGACGAGGGTGGCCATTCGCGGCTGGTCGTTCGGCGGCTTCCTGGCCGCGCTGGCGGTGCTGCGGCGACCGGACGTGTTCCACGCGGCGGTGGCGGGGGCGCCGGTGACCGACTGGCGGCTGTACGACACGTGCTACACCGAGCGATACCTGGGCCATCCGGACGAGCAGCCTGAGGTGTACGAGAACTCTTCGCTGTTCGCGGACGCGCCCAAGCTCGAACGCCCGCTGCTGCTGATCCACGGCCTGGCCGACGACAACGTGGTGGCCGCCCACACGCTGCGCCTGTCGTCCGCTCTGCTCGCGGCGGGCCGGCAGCACAGCGTGCTCCCGCTCTCGGGGGTGACGCACATGACGCCCCAGGAGGTCGTGGCGGAGAACCTGCTGCTGCTCCAGGTCGACTTCCTGAAGAAGTCGCTGGGCTGACCCACTGACGCGGGGGCTTCACCTGCACAGAGCTTCACTGACGCAGAGCTCCACTTACGTGGGGCTTTGCTGACGTGGGGCTTTGCCGACGTGGGCTTCACTGACGTAAGGCGTCGAGCGCTCGGGACACGGCCAGGCCGGCGATCACGACGCCACCCAGGACGATCATGATGACGTACGTGGGAACCGCCAGCAGGGTGAGCTCACCCTGCACGATCGCCAGGATGAGCACGGCGAGCAGGGTGCCGGCGACGCCCCCACGTCCCCCGTCGGCCACCGCGCTCGCCGCGCCGGTGCCGTTCAAAGGGCTCGAGAGGCTCGGAAGGCCGGTGCCACCCAGGAGAACGGCCGCCAGCGCGAACACCATGGTGAACAGCCCCTGAGAGCCCGGCTGCGCCGCTCCCAGCCGCAACAGCAGCACGAACCCGCCCAAAGCAGCGAGCACACAGGACCCGGCCAGCCCGACGAGAGGGCCGACCCACCCCTTGGTCAGCCACTGCCGGAACTCCCGCCGCGCCCACAGCAGCCCGCCCGCCACCGAGACGACGGCGAACACCGCGAACCCCACCACGGGCGAGAGCGACGGCGCCGCCGGCAGGAGGATCGTCCTGGCCTGGGTGAACGCGAGCGACAACGCGTCGCAGACCACGGCGGCGGCGAGCGTGACCGCCCAGGCCGGCGCCTCCAGCAGCACCGTGAACGCCCCCATGACCAGCCCCGAGAGCACGGCGAGCAGGATGACGAGGAGCACTCCGACGACCAGCGGCATGCCGAGGACGACCACGACGGAGGCGATGAGCACTCCGGACAGCGCGGCGACCGAGCCCACGGCCAGGTTGGGCGTGCCGGCGCGCATCGACAGGGAGAGCGCCACGGCGACCAGGCCGAGCGGCGCGGAGGACGCGAGGATGTTCAGCAGGTGCCCGCCGGGAGCGGTGAACAGGACCATCCCCAGCCCCAGCACCGTGACGACCCCGAGCGCGCCTTCCCAGACCCACTGCCATTTGCCCACGCCGTCGATCGTGACAACGCCACCCCACCGCCGCAAGACCCATCCCACCCGCAAGGGCCCGTCTGGTCGCCTCCGCCTCCAGGCCGAGCCCGGCGGGCGCTGGGCCGAGGTGTCCCCACAGACCCTCGCCAACCGGTCGGGGCGGGCAGCGGTCTGACAACCCCTGGTAGGACCCGCACCCCCAAAAGACCAAACCCTGGTCCGACGCGCTTCCACCTCCCCCTCCGGCATCGTGAACGCCATGCTCAAGCCCCTCACCATCACCCTGGCCTTGCTGGGCATGGGGACCTTGCCGACCACCTCGGCGTCCGCGGCGGCCACCGCCGGCGGGCCGCAGCAGTGGCAGACCTGCCCCAATGACAAGATCGGCATGGAGTGCAGCGACCTCCAGGTCCCGGCCGACTGGCAGAAGCCGGACGGCCGCAAGATCACCCTCAAGCTGGGCCGGCTGAAGGCCACCGGCAAGTCCGAAGGCTCGGTCCTGATCGCCTACGGCGGCCCCGGCGGCCCCGGCATCGGCATCACGCAGTCCGCCTCCGACTGGTGGACCAAGCTCCGCGAACGCATGGACATCGTCACGTGGGACACCCGCGGCTACGGCGAGCAGTTCGGGGGCCTCAGCACGGGCCTGCAGTGCGCCTGGACCCGCGTCCCCATCCCCGACGCACCCCGCGACGACGCCGACTTCGGCCGCCTGTCCGACACCAACCGCGGCTACGCCGAGGCCTGCCGGCTCAAGGATCCCGAGCTGTTCGCCAACATGAGCTCGGCAGACCAGGCCAGAGACATGGAGGCCATCAGAAAGGCCCTCTGCGACGACAAGCTCAACTACTACGGCGCCTCCTACGCGGGCTTCTACGGCCAGGACTACGCCCGCCTCTTCCCGGACCGGATCCGCACGATGGTCCTCGACGGCACGTGGAGCCACAGCGCCGCCGACTGGGAGCGCGAGCTGGAGGAGATGGCCAAGTCCAACGAGCAGTTCCTGCGACGCTTCTTCACCTGGTGCGCCTCCAACGACTGCGCGGACGTCCCCGCCCTCTGGCGCACACTGATCGCCCGAGCCGACCACACCCCCATCCCCACGAAGACCGCCAACGTCGCCTACAAGACCCGCGACCTCCAGAGCTTCGCCCTGGGCCTGGCCCGCCAGGGCACCGCCGCCTGGCCCAAGCTCGCCCAGGCGATCCGCAAGGCCGCCGATGGCGACGCCTCCGACTTCGTCCCGCAACGCGGCGCCCGCTACCCCGACCAGGCCACCGGCGTCACCGAATGCGCCGACTGGCCCCGCTTCGCCAACCGCAAGGAGATGACCGCCGCCATCAAGCGCCTGCAACGCGTGGCCCCCAACACCGGCACGGCCAACACCCTCGCCTCAGCGACCCTGGGCTGCATCGGCTGGCCCCAGCCGGTCACCAACCCGCCCACCCCTCTCCCCAAGGGCCTCCCACCCATGCTGGGAGCAGGCGCCTGGGGCGAGTCCGACGCGGTGACCCGCGTCCTCTCCCAGGTGCCCGGCAGCGCCACCATCCGCCACAACGGCCCCGGCCACACGCTCTACGGCGCCAACCCCTGCGCCCGCGACCACATCAACCGCTACTTCACCGACCGCACCATGCCCCCCACCAAAACAGAATGCTGACCCCACACCCCTGACCCCACAAATCGGACGCCCTCGTGGCGGTTGGGATGACTCGGGCAGGGCCCACCGGCTGGGCCGCCCCCGTGACGGTTAGGACAACTCGGGCAAGTGGCACGCCGGTTCGGCCGCCCCCGTGGCAGTTGGGACAGTCCGGGCAGGGGACGCCGACTGGGCCGCCCCCGTGGCGGTTGGGATAATTCGGGCAGGGGACGCCGGCTGGGCCGCACGCTCAGCGGTTAGGACAACTCGGACAGGCGACCTGCCAGCTGGGCCGCCTGCGCGGTGGTTGGGACGACGCGGGTGTGTGACGCGTCGAGGCGGACGTCAACCGGAGGGCAAGCTGCTCCGGTTATCGCACCACCCGCTTATCGCACCACCCGCGTGAGGAGGTCGTTGAGGGCGGCCTGCTCTTCCGAAGTGAGCCGGGCCAAGGGTGAGGCCTCGGTGAGCAGGTCGATCAGTCGCTCGCGGAGCGCGACGCCTTCGGAGGTCAGCACGAGCTGCTTGGCCCGGCGGTCACCGGGATGAGGGCGCCGTTCGACGATGCCCTGCTCCTCCAGCCGATCGACGACGAAGGTGGCGTTCGACGGCTCGCAACTCATCCGATCGGCCAGGTCGCGCATGGTCATCGGGCCGGTGAGTTCGCGCAGCGCCACCGCCTGGGCCGCCGTCAGGTCCAGCGCGGCGGCCCGCTCCCTGATATGGCCCTCGATCTGCTTGGCCAACGCACCGACGAGGCCGCACAGGTTCCGCTCGGCAAGGGCACGCTCCGCACTGCCGGCAGCGTTGCCACTGGCGGCATCCACACGCGCGACATTCACACTGGTGGCGTCATCGCTCGTGGCATCTCCGCTGGCGGTGGCAAGCCTGGTGGCGTCGCCGCTGGCGGCGTCCCCGCTCGTGATGGCAAGCCTGGTGGCGTCATCGCTGGCGGTATCACCACTCGTGGTGGCAGGGCTGGCGGCGTCACCGCTGGTGGTGGCAAGGCTGGCAGTTGTGGCGGACTCGGGCGACTTCACACCGTCAGGATAGCTCAAGTATGCATATTTGCAGCTTTAATAGTTCTAGTTGTAAGTTTCTCTGCCATGAACAGCTACGAAGAGCGTCTGCGTCGGCCGTCCTCTGCCCGTTCCCTGCAACTCGGCGAGCTCAAGATCAGCTATGTGCCTGACGGCGCGGTGCAGCTCAAGCCGTACGGGTGGTTGCTCGAAACGACAGAGCAGGATTGGAAGGACAACGCCGCCTTCCTCGACCACACGGGGAACCTCGTGGGCAGCATCGGTGCGCTGTTGGTGGAGTACGGCGAGAGGGCCTTGTTGATCGATGCCGGCGTTGGGCCGGTATCCGTACCCGACGATCCGGAGAATCCGAAGATCGGCTCCATCCGTGGTGGCGAGTTGCTCGACAACCTTGCCAAGTTGGGTCGGCGGCCCAACGAGATCGAGGCGGTGGCCTTCACCCACCTGCACCTCGACCACCTCGGCTGGGCCTGGCACCCCGCACCCGCCAGCAACCGTCCCGCGTTCACCGAGGCCGACTACCTGATCTCTGAGCCCGAATGGGAGCAGCGGCAGCTGAGCCTCGAGCAGGGGACGACCGACGAGATGCTCGCCGCGCTGGCACCCCGGGTCCATACCGTGCGGGACGACGAGGAGGTTTTCCCGGGGGTGCGGGTGGCGCTGGCTCCCGGGCATACGTTCGGGCACGCCACGTACACGATCACGTCCGGCGGTCAGCGGTTGATCGCGTTCGGCGACGCTCTCCACTCCTCAGCCCAGATCCGGCATCCCGACTGGTTCGCCGGTTCGGACCTGGACTCGGTGGAGTCGACGGTGCACCGGCACCGGCTGGTCAACGAGCTGCAGCGTCCGGACACGATCGGCTTCGGCGTGCACTTCGCCGACGTGGTGTTCGGCCGCGTCGACCACACCACCGACGACGACGGCCCGACCTGGGTGCCCGTAGCATGACCCCCATTTGCCTAACACCCGCGCCGCCGTCTGATGCCCCCGGTGCAGCGCATAGACCACCTCACCGCCCGATGTCCCCGCGCGACACGTAGCCCCCATTTCCCGGCGCCGGATGTCCCGGCGCGGCGCGTTTCCCCACTGCCCGACGTCCGAGTGTCAGCGCGAAGGCCGACAACACCACCCGACGTCCAACGCAGCGGCGCCATCCGATACCCAGCGCGGCGCTCCTCGGACGTCCTGGCGCGGCGCGTAACCCCTGCTGCCCGACGCCCGAGTGCAGCGCGGAGGCCGCCACACCACTCGACACCCAGCGCAGCGGCGCCCGATGTCCAGGCGCGGCGCGTTTCCACTGCCCGACGCCCGAGTGCAGCGCGGAGGCCGCCACCCCGCTCGACGCCCAGCGCACCCGGGTTTTCGGTTGGGTGGGTGGTTTAGGAGGAGGTGGTGGTTGGGGTGCCGTGCCAGCTGGTCCAGAGGGCGGCGTAGGAGCCGCCCTCCGCCACCAGGTCATCGTGGGAGCCCAGCTCGCTGATCCGGCCGTCCTCCACGACCGCCACCCGGTCGGCGTCGTGGGCCGTGTAGAGGCGGTGGGCGATCGCGATCACGGTGCGGCCGTCGAGGACGGCGGCCAGCGAGCGTTCGAGGTGGCGGGCCGCTCTGGGGTCGATGAGGGAGGTGGCCTCGTCCAGGACCAGGGTGTGCGGGTCGGCGAGCACCAGGCGGGCCAGGGCGAGTTGCTGCGCCTGGGCGGGTGACACCGCCAGGCCGCCGGAGCCCACCTCCGTCTCCAGGCCCGCAGGCAGGGCGAGGATCCAGCCCAGGGCGTCCACGGCTTCGAGCGCCTGGCGTACGGCCGCGTCGGAGGCGTCCGGGCGGGCGATCAGCAGGTTGTCGCGCAGCGAGCCCTTGAACACGTGGTGCTCCTGCGTCACCAGCGCCACGTGCCCTCGCAGTTCGTCCAGCGGCAGGTCCACGAGCGGGACCCCGCCCACCGACACCGAGCCGGTACGCGGTCCGTGGATGCCCGCCAGCAGCCGGCCCAGTGTGGACTTTCCGGCCCCCGAAGGGCCCACCATGGCGAGTCGTTCGCCGGGCCGGACGGTCAGGGAGACGCCGTGCAGCACGTCCCGGCCCTCCCGGTACGCGTATCGGACGTCGGACGCCTCCAGCAGCTCGCCCGAGGGACGCGAGGAGCCGGCCGCACGGTCGTCGGGGACGTTGGCCACGCCCAGGAGCCGGGCCATGGACGCCCCGCCCACCTGCAGCTCGTCGATCCACATCAGGAACCTGTCCAGCGGGTCGATCAGCTGCTGCGCGTAGAGCGTGGCGGTGGCCACCTGGGAGAGCGCCACCCAGCCATTGGTGTAGAACAGGCCCCCGACCAGCAGCGTGGTCACGACGGGGATCACGTAGCCGAGCTCGACGGCGGGGAACCACACCGTGCGGAGCCCGAGCGTGTAGCGCTCAGCGGCGAAGGAGCGGCTGATGTCGTCATCGGTACGCGATCGGCGGCGCGCCTGTAGGCCGAGCGCCTCCACGGCACGGGCGCCCTCGACGGTTTCGGCCAGCCCTTCCGTCATGTCGGCATAGGCGGCGTTCTCGCGGAGATAGCCGTCTCGTGCCCGCTTCAGGTACCAGCGCGTGGAGACCCAGATCACCGGCCCGGCGATCAGCATCGGCAGCATGAGCAGGGGGCTGACCAGCAGCAGCGCACCGATCGTGATCAGGAAGGTGACCAGGGCGATCAGCGTCTCCGGGACGGCGTTCCGTACGGTGCGGGACAGCGCGTCCACGTCACGTGAGGTGCGGGTGATCAGGTCGCCGGACCCGGCCCGCTCGACGGTGGACAGCGGCAGCCCGAGCACCCGGTCCACGAACTCCTCGCGCAGCTCCGCCAGCACCTTCTCGCCGAGCTTGGCGGAGGCCAGCACCGCGAACCGCATGAGCGCACCCTGCAGCAGCAGGAAGCCCCCGATGGCGGCGGCCACGACGGCGACGTTGACCTCGACGCCGTACTGGACGTCCTCCACCAGCCCGCCGAGCTGCCACGGCACCGCCAGCCCCGCGACGGCCGCCAGGCCGTGCAGGGTCAGCGCGATCGTGAGCTGTCGCGGGTAGCGGAGGGTGAGCCGCCTGGCGTAGGCGCGCACCTGTTTTCGATCGGCGACCGGCAAGATCTCGCGGGCCATCCTGCTTCACCCCTTCCGAACGAACGAGCGAGCGAGCGTTCCGAATGTGCACCGTGCCCGCCGGTGGTCCCATCCGTCCCGGAGTCGAGAGCCGAGGGCGGGCAGGGGGCAGCGCTTCCCGTGGGTCAGGGGCATGAGGTCAGTCCTCTCCACGGGTCACTGTGGCGGCGTAATGTGGCGAGCTGTCCAGCAGTTGCCGGTGCGTGCCCTCGGCGAGCACCCGCCCGTCCCGCACATAGACGACGTGGTCGGTACGGTCGAGCACCAGCGGGCTGGTCGTGCAGATCAGCGTGGTCTTGCCGACCCGGGCCTTGGCGAGGCGTTCGGCGATGCGGGCCTCGCTGTGGGCGTCGACGGCGCTGGTGGGTTCGACCAGGATGAGCACCTCCGGGTCGGCCAGCAGCGCCCGGGCCAGGCGCAGCCGCTGCTGCTGCCCGCCCGAGAACTCCCGCCCCGCCTCGGCCACCGTGGCGGACAGCCCGTCGGGCAGCGCCTCCACGATGTCCTCGGCGCAGGCCGCGTGCAGGGCCTCGCGCAGTTGCGCGTCGGAGGCCTCGCCGCGCACGTCGAGCTCGTCACGCAGGCGGCCGGTGAACAGCCGGGCGCCGTTGTCGGCGACCAGGATGCGGGCGCGGACCTCGTCGATGGGCAGCGTGGACAGGTCGACCGGGCCGAACGTGACGTCGCCGTCGGCATAGCGGCCGAGCCGGTCGGCGATGGCGATGGCGTCATCGGGGGTGTCCGCCGCGACCGCCGTGAGGCAGCCGGGCTGAAGGGTCACGCCGCTGTACGAGTCGCGCAGCACGCCGCCCGCGCTGGTGCCGGTGCCGCCGGTGACCTCGGGCTGGATGGCCAGGATCCGGATCACCCGTCCGGCCGCCACGTGGCCCTTGGTGAGCTTGTCGGCGGCCTCGGTGAGCGTCCGCATGGGGCCGATCAGGAAGACCGCGTAGAGATAGAACGCGACGAGCTGCCCGGTGGGGATCTCCCCGGCGACGGCGAACGAGGCGCCGACGCCGGTGACGGCCGCGATGAGCAGGCCGGGCAGCACGATCTGGGCGCCTTCGAGCACGGACTCGATCCCGGCCACGCTCACCCCGGCCCGCCGGACCCGCTGCGACTCGGCCCGGTAGCGGTCGGCGAACACCTGCTCCCCGCCGATCCCGCGCAGCACCCGCAGGCCCGCCACGATGTCGGCGGCCCTGGTGGACAGGTCGCCGGACAGCTCGCGCTGCCTGGCCTGGCGCCTGTGCAGGGGCCTGAGCAGCGGCCCCACGGCCGCGGTCATGAGCGGCACGCCGAACAGGACCAGCAGCCCGAGCGGCAGCGAGGTCGAGATGAGGATCACCGTGACGGTGACGATGGCCACGATGGAGCCGGTGCCGCGCAGCAGGATGTCGATGGAGTTGCCGATGTGGGCGATGTCGGAGTTGCCGACGCTGACGACCTCACCGGTCGAGAGCCGCTTCGGCAGCGTGGCGCCCAGCCGGGCGGACTGCCCGGCGGTCAGCTGCACGGTGCGGTACGCGGCGGCCAGCCAGTTGTAGACGGCCATCCGGTGCCGCATGATCCCGGTGAACGCCTGCATCAGCCCCAGGCCGAACAGGATCGACGCCCAGAGCAGCAGCCCTCCGGTGTCCTTGGCGGTGACGGCGTCGATGCCCTTCCCGAGCGCCGCCGGCATCAGCGCCTGCACCAGCCACCACAGGGTGGCGAAGCCGATGCCCACGAGAAGGTGTGCCGACTGCCGCCGCGCGTTCCACCACAGGTAGCGGAACGGGCTGCGAATGTCGGGCACGCCGGGATCGGCTTCAGGAAGGGATCGCATGGCCTGACAAGGTTGACAAGGCGCACCCCGGCTCGGCAAACGGTTTTCGAGCAGCTGGAACGTACGAAAACCCGCCACTAGAGCGTCCGGAATGCCCGGTACGTGTACGTGAGCGCCGCCAGCGCAGTCACCGCCAGCAGCAAATACCCCACCGTGTACGCCCCCGTCGCGGTGAAGACGACCCCCATCACCAGCGGCGGGAAGTACCCGCCCAGCCCTCCGGCGGCCCCGACGAGCCCGGTCACCGTCCCCACCCTGGACGCCTCGACCAGCCTGGCCACCAGCGCGAACACGCCGCCGGTCCCGAGGCCCAGGAAGAACGCCATGAGCACGAAACTCACCCCGGCGGGCACCTCGGGCGGCGGCCGCAGGGCCAGCACCAGCGCCATCACCACGGTCCCGCCGAGCGCGACGAACAGCACCCTGACCGGCCCGATCCGGTCTGAGAGCGCCCCGCCCAGCGGTCTCGACAGCACGGCCGCGATCGAGAACCCGGCCGTACGCAGCCCGGCGTCGGTCTGAGCGAAGCGGTACACGTTCTGCAGCAATGTCGGGAGATAGGTGGAAAAGGCTACGAAGCCGCCAAAAGTCACCGCATAGAGGAATGCGCACTGCCAGGTCGCCTTGATCCGCACCGCCTCCCGCATCCCAGCCAACGCCGACGCCCCCACGTCCGATCCGACCGGCGCCCCCGCGGCCGACCCCGCGGAGGACCTTGCCGACGACCACGCGGGCGAGTCCCGGCTGCCGCCCAGCATGATCACCCCCATCAGCGCCAGCACCGCCGCCATCAGCACATGAGCCCCCGCCCGCCCGAACTCCTCCACCAGTCGCGGCGTGCAGAACGACGACAGCGCCGTGCCACCCATGCCCGCCCCGAAGACCCCGGTCGCGAACCCCCGGCGCGCGGGCTCGTACCAGGCGTTCACGAACGGGATGCCGACCGCGAACGACGTCCCCGGAATCCCCAGCAGGAACCCCCAGAACAGCAGCCACCCATACGAGCCAGACCACCCGACGAACAGCACCGGCACGATCGACACGAAGCAGATGACCGCGAACATCCGCCGCCCGCCGAGCCGGTCGGTGAGCACCCCCACCGGGATCCGCCCCAGCGCCCCGACCACCACCGGGATCGCCACCAGCAGCGAGGTCTGGGTCGGCGACAGCCCCAACTGCCTGCTGTAGCTCCCGGACAGGGGCCCGATGAGGTTCCACGCCCAGAACGTCACCGCGAACGCCGCAGTGGCCAGGGCCAGGTTCGACACCTGACCTTTACGAAGCTCAGACATACACCCTGTGTAACAGAGAGTCACTATGTGTGATGAAGTGGGGGTATGAGTGCGGAGGAGCTCCTGCTGAAGACCGGTCGCTATCTGCGCAGGTCGGTTACCAGCGCCGATCTGCACACCCTCTACCTGAAAGGCGGCGTCGAGGGAGACATCTACTACCGTGACCGGTGGAGTCACGACAAGGTGGTCCGCTCCACGCACGGCGTGAACTGCACGGGCTCGTGCTCGTGGAAGGTGTTCGTCAAGGACGGCATCATCACCTGGGAGGCGCAGGAGACCGACTATCCGAGTGTGGGCCCCGACCGCCCCGAGTACGAGCCGCGCGGCTGCCCGCGCGGCGCCGCCTTCTCCTGGTACACCTACTCGCCGACCCGGGTCCGCTACCCGTACGCGCGGCGCGTCCTCGTCGAGATGTACCTGGAAGCGAAGAAACGCTTGAACGGCGACCCCGTGGACGCATGGGCATATGTCGTGAAAAACCCGTTGAAAAGGCGTCGCTACCAGTCCGCCCGAGGCACCGGCGGCCTCGTCCGCGTCACCTGGGACCTCGCCACCGAGATGATCGCCGCCGCCCACGTCTACACCATCCAGCGGTACGGCCCCGACCGGATCGCCGGCTTCTCCCCCATCCCCGCCATGTCGATGGTCTCCCAGGCGGTCGGCTCGCGGTTCCTGTCGCTGATCGGCGGCGCCATGCTCTCCTTCTACGACTGGTACGCCGACCTGCCCGTGGCCTCCCCCCAGGTGTTCGGCGACCAGACCGACGTGCCGGAGTCGGCTGACTGGTGGGACGCCGCGTACCTGATCATGTGGGGCGCGAACGTCCCCGTCACCCGCACCCCCGACGCGCACTGGATGGCCGAGGCCCGCTACCGGGGCCAGAAGGTCGTCGTGGTCTCCCCCGACTACAGCGACGCCGCCAAGTTCGCCGACGAGTTCGTCAGCGTGCGGCCCGGCACGGACGGCGCGCTGGCCATGGCCATGGGGCACGTGCTGCTGAAGGAGTTCTTCGTCGAGCGCGCGACGCCGTACTTCACCGACTACGTCAAGCGCTTCACCGACCTGCCGTTCCTCGTCCGGCTCGAGGAGCGCGCGGGCGCGTACGTGCCCGGCAGGTTCCTCACCGCCAGGGACCTGGGCTCCCAGGAGGAGGCGGCCGAGTGGAAGACCGTGCTCATGTCGGAGACCGGCGAGCCCGTCGTGCCGAACGGCTCGGCCGGCTTCCGCTGGACCGAGTCCGGCAAGGGCCGCTGGAACCTCGACCTCGGCACCGACCCCAAGCTCACCCTGTACGGGGGCGAGCCGGCCGAGGTCCTGCTGCCCCGCTTCGACGGCGGCGGTTCGGTACGCAGGGGCGTCCCGGTGACCAGGGTCGGGGAGCACCTGGTGACCACGGTGTTCGACCTGCTGCTGGCCCAGTACGGGGTGGCGCGCGACGGGCTCCCCGGCGTCTGGCCGGCGGGCTACGAGGACGCCGGGGAGCCGTACACGCCGGCCTGGCAGGAGGAGATCACGGGCGTGCCCGCCGGGAGGGCGGTGAAGATCGCCAGAGAGTTCGCGAGGACGGCCGAGTCGACCCGGGGCAGATGCATGATCATCCTCGGGGCGGGCACCACGCAGTGGTTCCACGGCGACACGATCTACCGGGCGTTCCTGTCGCTCCTCCTGCTGACCGGCTGCCAGGGCCGCAACGGCGGCGGCTGGGCGCACTACGTGGGCCAGGAGAAGTGCCGGCCGCTGGGCGGCTGGGCGCTGCTGGCCGGCGCCCTCGACTGGGCGCGGCCGCCGCGGCAGGTCCCGGGCACGCCGTACTGGTACCTGCACACCGACCAGTGGCGCTACGACCACTTCGACGCGGGCGACCTGGCCTCGCCCCTCGGCCCCGGCAAGTTCCGCGGCAAGCGCACCGCGGACCTGGTGGCGGAGGCCGTCAGGAACGGCTGGATGCCGATGGCCCCGACGTTCGACCGCAACCCCCTGGAGCTGGGCGACGCCGACGACCCCATCGCGTACACGCGCGAGGAGCTCCGCTCGGGCCGGCTCGGCTACGCCGCCGAACGCCCGGACGACCCGCGCAACTGGCCCCGCATCCTCACGCTCTGGCGCTCGAACCTCCTCGGCTCCTCCGCCAAGGGCAGCGAGTACTTCCAGCACCACCTCCTCGGCGCCATCTCGAACCTGGAGGATCCCGACAACCGGGCCCCGAGCGGCAAGCTGGACCTCCTGGTCACGCTCGACTTCAGGATGACGTCCTCGACGATCTTCTCCGACATCGTGCTCCCGGCCGCCACCTGGTACGAGAAGCACGACCTGTCGTCCACGGACATGCACCCGTTCGTGCACGCGTTCAACCCGGCCATCAGCCCACCCTGGGAGACAAAGACCGATTTTTCGGCTTTTCATGCCATCGCTCGCACCTTCAGCAAGCTCGGCGAGAAGCACCTCGGCATCCGCAGGGACGTGGTCGCGACGGCGTACCAGCACGACACCCCGGGCGAGCTCGCGATGGGCGGCGGGCCCGAGCTCAAGGTGGTGGAGCGCGACTACGGCGCCATCGCCGAGAAGCTGGCGGCGCTCGGCCCCCTCACGGAGAAGCTGGGGATCCCGGTCAAGGGCGTGACGTTCATGCCCGACGAGGAGGTGGCCTGGCTGGGCCAGGCGTGCGGCCTGGTGCCGCGCGGCGCGGCCAAGGGCCGGCCGGAGCTCGACACCGACGCCAAGGCGTGCGAGGCGATCCTGGCGCTGTCGGGCGTCAGCAACGGCAGGCTGGCCGCGCAGGGCTTCCGGCAGCTCGCCGAACGTACGGGCACCGACTTCGAGGACCTGGTCAACGTGTGGCACCGGATCGTCTTCTCCGACACCCAGGCCAGGCCGGTGCAGGTCACCGCCAGCCCCGAGTGGTCGGGCAAGGAGTCGCACGAGCGCCGCTACTCCCCCTTCACGATCAACGTCGAGAACGGCAAGCCCTGGCACACGCTCACCGGCCGCATGCACTTCTTCCTCGACCACGACTGGATGCACGAGTACGGCGAGTCGCTGCCGATCTACCGCCCGCCGCTGGACCTGGCCGCGCTGTTCGGCGAGGCGGGCACGCTGCGCTACCTGACCCCGCACAGCAAGTGGTCGATCCACTCCGAGTTCCAGGACAACCTGCTCATGCTCTCGCTGTCGAGGGGCGGCCCGACGATCTGGATGTCGGTCGAGGACGCCGCCGGGCTCGGGATCGCGGACAACGACTGGATCGAGGCGGTCAACCGCAACGGCGTGGTCGTGGCCAGGGCGATCGTCTCGCACCGCATGCCGAAGGGCACGGTGTACATGTACCACGCGCAGGAGCGCCTGATCGACGTGCCCAAGTCGGAGGCGACCGGCCGCAGGGGCGGCATCCACAACGCGCTGACGAGGGTGCTCATCAAGCCCACCCACATGATCGGCGGCTACGCCCAGCTCTCGTACGGCTTCAACTACTTCGGCCCCACCGGCAACCAGCGCGACGAGATCACCACCATCCGCCGCAGATCACAGGAGGTGCGCTTCTGATGGCCACGATCATGGCCCAGATCGCCATGGTAATGAACCTGGACAAGTGCATCGGCTGCCACACCTGCTCGGTCACCTGCAAGCAGACCTGGACCAACCGGGCGGGCGTCGAGTACGTCTGGTTCAACAACGTCGAGACCCGCCCCGGCCAGGGCTACCCGAGGCGCTACGAGGACCAGGAACAATGGCGCGGCGGCTGGACGCTCGACAGGAGGGGCAGGCTCAAGCTCAGGGCGGGCGGCCGCCTCCGCAAGCTGCTCACCATCTTCGCCAACCCCCTCATGCCGGCGCTCCGGGACTACTACGAGCCCTGGACGTACGACTACGAGAACCTCATCAGGGCGCCCCTCTCCGAGGACGTCCCCGTCGCGCCGCCCAGGTCGCTCATCAGCAACCGGCCCACCAAGATCGAGTGGAGCGCCAACTGGGACGACGACCTCGGCGGCGACCCCTCGCCCGACCCCGTGCTCGCCAAGGTGTCGGACCAGGTCAAGCTCTCCTTCGAGCAGGCGTTCATGTTCTACCTGCCGCGCATCTGCGAGCACTGCCTCAACCCGTCGTGCGTGGCCTCGTGCCCGTCGGGCGCCCTGTACAAGCGGGCCGAGGACGGCATCGTGCTCGTGGACCAGGACAAGTGCCGGGGCTGGCGCATGTGCGTGACGGGCTGCCCGTACAAGAAGATGTACTTCAACCACAAGACCGGCAAAGCGGAGAAGTGCACGTTCTGCTACCCGCGCGTGGAGGTCGGGCTGCCGACGGTCTGCTCGGAGACCTGCGTCGGGCGCCTGCGCTACCTCGGGGTCCTGCTGTACGACGCCGAACGCGTGGCGGCGGCCGCCTCGGTGGCCAATGAGCGCGACCTGTACAAGGCCCAGCTGGACCTGTTCGTCGACCCGTACGACCCGGCGGTGGACGCCGCGGACCTGCCCGCCGACTGGGTGGAGGCCGCGCGGCGATCCCCCGTGTACGACTTGATCAAGAAATATCGGATAGCGCTGCCGTTGCACCCGGAGTACCGGACCCTGCCGATGGTCTGGTACGTCCCGCCGCTCTCCCCCGTCGTGGACGCGCTCGCCGAAGGCGGCCACGACGGCGAGGACGCGGTCAACCTGTTCGCCGCCATCGAGTCGCTCCGCATCCCCGTCGGCTACCTGGCCGAACTGTTCTCCGCCGGCGACCCGACGCCCGTGACCGCCGCGCTGCGCCGGCTGGCGGCGATGCGCTCGTACATGCGCTCGGTCAACCTGGGGCAGCCGCCCGTCCTGGCGGACGCGGGCCTGTCGGAGGAGCAGATACGCGACATGTACCGGCTGCTGGCGCTGGCCAAGTACGACGAGCGGTACGTGATCCCGACCGCCTACGGGAACATCCCGCCCGGGATCGTGGAGGAGGGCGGCTGCAGCCTCGACTACGACGGCGGGCCTGGGATGCAGGGCCCGTTCGGCGAGGCGTCGGGCCGGCCCGTCCCGGTATCGGTGGAGACCTTCCACGGCCTGAAGCAACGCCAGACCAGCGACGAGGTCACCCACGACCGGGTGAACCTGCTCAACTGGGACGGCCGCGGCACCCCCGCCGGTCTGTTCCCGACCAAGAGGAGAAGACCATGAGCAGCGCCGTCGTGGGGGCCGTCGTCTGGCAGGCCGCCGCCCACCTCCTCGCCTATCCCGACGAGCGGTTCTGGCACCGGCTCCCGCTCATCAAGGAGGCCGCCGAGCCGCACTTCGGGCCGTTCCTGTCGCGCGTCTCCGACCTCGGGCCCGGCGAGCTGGCCGCGCACTACGTGGAGACGTTCGACCTGCACCGGCGCTGCTGCCTCTATCTCACCTACTACGCCGACGGCGACACCCGCCGCCGCGGCCGGTCGCTGGCCGCGCTGAAACAGCGCTACCGGGCGGCCGGGTGGGAGCTGATGGACGACGAACTGCCCGACTTCCTGCCGGTGCTGCTGGAGTTCGCCGCGCTCGATCCTTCGGGCGCCGAGCTGCTCAGGGAGCACAGGCCGGGGCTGGAGCTGCTGCTCACGGCCCTGACCGACTGCGACTCTCCGTACGCATGCGTGATCGGCGCGGTGTGCGCGGCCCTGCCGCCGATCACCGCCGCCGAGCGGCTCCAGGCCACGCGCCTGGCCCAGGCCGGGCCGCCGGCCGAGACCGTGGGAGGTTACCTGTGAGCTGGGCGGAGAGCACGCTCTGGGTGGTCCTGCCGTACCTGACCCTGGTGGTCTTCGTGGGCGGGCTGATCTGGCGCCACCGGTACGACAAGTTCGGCTGGACGACCCGCTCGTCCCAGCTCTACGAGAGCCCGCTGCTGCGCGTGGCCAGCCCGCTGTTCCACTACGGCCTGGTCTTCGTGATCGTCGGCCACGTGACCGGCCTGCTCATCCCGGCGAGCTGGACCGACGCCATCGGCGTCTCCAACGCCGCCTACCACCTGAACGCCCTGGTCTGGGGCGGGCTCGCGGGCCTGGTCACGCTGGTGGGGCTGGCCCTGCTGATCTACCGCCGCCGCGCCACCGGCCCGGTGTTCATGGCGACCACGGCCAACGACAAGGCGATGTACGCGGTGCTGGCCGCCTCGATCGTGGCGGGCGTGGTGACGACGGTCGCGGGGTACGTGCCGAGCGACGTCAGCTACCGGACCACGGTCGCGCCCTGGTTCCGCGGCATCTTCATCCTCCAGCCGGACGCCGCCGCGATGCGTCAGGCCGACGTCCTTTACAAGGTGCACACGCTCATCGGGATGGCACTGTTCGTACTTTTCCCGTTCAGCCGCCTGGTGCATGCTCTTTCCGCCCCGTTGGGCTATTTGTTCCGTCCTTACATCGTGTATCGGAGTCGCACGCGATAGCGTGCCGGGGCGTCTGGCAGGGGTGGGAGTAGGCCAGAATCGACCCTTGTGAAGCACGGGTACACCAACAGCACAGTCGGCGACGGCGCCCTGGTCGTGAAGTGTTACCAGGGCCCGGAGGCGGCGTTCCGGCTGGTCACGGAGAGCAGATACCTGCGCCGGCTGCGCGGCCGGCTCCCGGTCCCCCGCGTTCACCAGGTCACCTCGACCAGCCTGACCACCCGCTTCGTCTCCGGCGCCCACGGCCAGGACCTCATCGACGAGGGGCACGGCGCCGAGGTGCTCGCCGAGTGCGGCCGGGTCCTGTCCGGCATCCACCGGCTGGGCATCGTGCACGGCGACTTCGGCCCGCAGAACATGCTGTTCGACCCGGCCACGTTCCGGACGACCGCGATCCTCGACTGGGAGTGGGCCCACCCCGGGCGTCCGGTCGAGGACCTCGCGTGGTGCGAGTGGATCATCCGCAGCCACCACCCGGAGCACGTTCCGCTGCTCTCGCGTTTCTTCGCCGCCTACGACGGGCCCGTCCCCTCGTGGGAGGAGCGCCGGGAGGCCATGGCGGCGCGCTGCCGCGACCTGATCGACTTCTGCGCCCGCTGGGAGCCCGGCGGGGCGGGCGAGAAGCTCTGGCACGAACGCCTCGAAACCACGGCCGCCTGGACGGAGTAGTGGCGCCTCACCGCAGGCCGCGGATCAGCTCCACCGCCGCGTCCACCAGCCCGGCCTCCCGCTCGGTGAGCGCCCTGTCGGCGGCCCGCCGCGCCCCGGCCCGGTCGAGCCCTTCGCCGAAGTCCATCGCGGAGCCCAGCCCGGCGACCAGCGCGACGAGACCCCGCCGCGCCACCTCGGCGACCTCGACTTCGTCCACGGCCGCCTGCGCGAAGATCACCGCGGACATCGCGCAGTCGAACCCGGGCGGCCCGTCCTGGCTGTTGCACCAGTCGATCACGACCGGACCCCGGGCGGTGAGCATGACGTTGTCGGGGTGCAGGTCCAGATGCAGCACCCGGTCACCGGGATCGGCGGACGCCCCGGCGTCGGGGTAGAGCTCGGGCACCGGATATCCGTGGCCGGCCACGTGCGCGATGACCGCCGCCTCCCGCCGCGCGTCGATCGGGATCCGGTAGCGGCGCAGGACCCGCTCGTCGTCGATCGCGTACACGTCCGCGGTGCGCCCGGACCCCAGCAGCTCGCCGACCTCCATGCGGCGCAGCCTACCGACGCTGGCCGTAGACGTGGACCTGCTGTCCTCGGTACTCGGTATCGCGCAGGTGGGAGTGGCCGATGCGTTCGGCGACGGAGACGGACCGCGCGTTGCCGGGCAGGATGAGAGAGATCACTTCCGTCGCGCCGAGCGTGCCGAAGCAGTAGTCGAGGGCCGCCCGTGCCGCCTCGGTGGCATAGCCCTTGCCCCAGTGGTCGCGGGCCAGGCACCAGCCGACTCCCAGCCCCGGGAAGCCGTAGGGCCGCCAGGGCCCCGCCCGCCCGGCGAACCGGCCCGTGGCCTTCTCGACCAGCGCCCAATGCGAGTAGCCGCGGATCTCCCTGTGCCCGATGAACGTGGCGAGGCTCCGCCAGGCGTCGGCCCGGGAGGTCCCCACGCTCTCCGCCAGCCCGTCCGCGACCTCGGGATCGGCGAGCATCCTGGCGTAGTCGTCGAAGTCATCGCCCGTCAGCGGCCTCATGACAAGTCGTTCCGTCTCGAGCACGACCATGAGCAGGAGTATGCCAAATAATCCGTGGCCCGCCCGCGGGGAGCCGGGCTACGTTCCGTCCATGGCCGAGATCCATGGTGTGTGCGAGGACCGCTTCGGCGAGGTGCGCGACCTGCTGGCCGCCTCCCTGGACAAGGACGACGTCGGAGCCTCGGTGGCCGTCCACGTGGACGGCGAGCCGGTGGTGGACATCTGGGGCGGGTACGCCGACGCGGCCCGCACCGTCCCCTGGGAGCGCGACACCATCACCAACGTCTGGTCCACCACCAAGCCGATGACGGCGCTGTGCGCGCTGATCCTCGCCGACCGCGGCGAGCTCGACCTGGCCGCGCCGGTCGCCGCCTACTGGCCGGAGTTCGCCGCCGCGGGCAAGGAGCGCGTGCTCGTACGCCACCTGCTCTCCCACACCGCCGGCCTGCCCAGCTGGGACGAGCCGATGACGGTCGAGGACCTCTACGACTGGCGGCTGGCCACGACGCGGCTGGCCGGGCAGGCGCCGCGCTGGGAGCCGGGCGCCGAGGCCGGATACCACGCGATCACCCAGGGCTTCCTGGTCGGGGAGGTCGTCCGCCGCGTCACCGGGCGCAGCCTGGGCGCCTTCTTCGCCGAGGAGGTGGCCGGGCCGCTGGGGGCGGACTTCCACATCGGCCTCGCCGCCGAGCACGACCCCCGGGTCGCCCCCGTCATCCCGCCCCCGACGCCCATGGAAGCCCCGCCCGACCTGCCCGCCAATCCCGCGCTGCGGCCCGAGGAGGCCAACACCACCCCCTGGCGGCGCGCCGAGATCCCGGCCGGCAACGGGCACGGCAACGCCCGCTCGGTCGGCCTCGTACAGTCGGTCCTGGCCTGCGGCGGGACGCTGCGCGGCGTGCGGCTGCTGTCGGAGGAGGGCTGCGCGCGGGCCGTCGAGGAGCAGTTCCGGGGCTTCGACCGGGTCCTGGGCACGCGGATGTGGTACGGCATGGGCTACGGGCTGCTGGAGCCGCGTACCTGCTTCTGGGGCGGGATGGGCGGCTCGCTGGTCGTGATCGACCTCGACGCCCGCATGACGGTGGCGTACGTGATGAACCGGATGCTCAGCCAGGGCGACGAGCGCGGCATGGGTTTCCTGCTGGCCGCCTACCAGGCGTTGTCCTCCTGACGCATTTGTGGCCGCTCTATAGCGGTCTTGTAGGGCCGTCCATGATCGTTGTATGCGGAACCCCCCGGAGGAAGGAAAGATCACGCATGCGCGTTCGTGCAGGTATCGTCGCCGCGGGCATCGCGGCCCTGGCCGCCATCGGCATCGCCGCCCCCGCCCAGGCGGCCAGCTGGACATACATCGGCGAATACACCAGCTACAGCAAGTGTGTGGACATGGGCCAGTCGTACAAGCGTGAGGGCTGGAACGAGTACAAGTGCTCGCTCAACGGCACCGGCTGGTACTACCTCTGGGTCAGGTAGTCCCCGTTTCCCGGCGGCGCCTCCTCGCGAGAGGGGGCGCCGTTCGCGTGCCGGGACGCCGCTCTAGGAGACCTGGCGGGACTCGTCGTTCGCGCTGCTGCGGATCTGCTGGATGCGCTGCTTGGTCAGGCCGAGCAGCTCGCCGATGTCCCCGTCCGACAGGCCGAGCTCGTGCATGTGCTTGACGCGCTTCTTGAGCGTGCGCGTGTAGTCCTCGGCGATCGCGGCGGCCTGGCGCTGGAGGGCGGCGAAGTCGTCGAGGTCCTGCTCCGACAGGCCGGGCAGCGCGTAGTGGTAGGCGGGCTTGGGCGCCTGCGGGCGGTCGGCGAAGAGGAACGGCAGCCCTTCGGCGACGTCCCCGTGCAGCTCCTTCAACGTGCGGGCGGACATGCCGCCGGCCACGCCGTCCACCTGGGCCAGCCACAGGCTGCCCGCCAGGGTGATGTGAACGTCAACGCGGTCCGCGGTCATGGATCCTCCAGCCAGTCGTCACCGAACAGGTGCGCGAGCCCCCGTTCGAGGGAGTCCACCAGGTGCGGGGTCTCCCCAGGGTAGAGCGGGACGATCGCGCGGGCCGCGACCCGGCCCTCGGCGTCCCACAGCAGGAGGAATCGCTGGCGTTTCGTCGTTTCCGCCCAGTCGCAGCGCAAGCCATGGGTGTGGGAGAGCCCGATGATCCGATCGCGGATGGCCGCATAGTCGTCTCGTTCCACCACACGCGGCAGACTATATAGCTTGCCCGCCACCGACAAGGGACCTTGTCGGCGAGATTAGTCAGCACCCCAGGCGTCGAGGAACGCCCGGACCGCGGCGCGGGCCAGCTCTCGCAGCTCGGCCTCCGGGATCGTACGGGTGCCCATCTGGGAACGGGCCTCCAGCGGGCCGACGAGCAGGGCCATGAACTGCTCGGCCGCGATGTCGGGATCGGCGGCGCGCAGGCGCCCCGCGAGCGCGAGCCGGGCCATCCGGTCGGCGAGGGCCTGGTTGAGGCGGTCCGGGCCGCTCTCCTTGACGATGTCGAGGATGTCGGGAAAGCGAATGATCTCCGAGTAGAGCAGCCGGCGCAGCGCGCACGAGCGCCCGTCGGTGTGCAGGCGCAGCAGCTCGTCGGCGACGCCTTCCAGCGCGGCGCGCAGGTCCTCGCCCGGGTCGGCCAGCGGCTCCAGGGCGGCCAGGCGGGCGTTCAGCGTCATCTGCGCGGCGGCCTCGACGGCGCTCCTGAACAGGGTGGCCTTGTCCGTCATGTGGTTGTAGACCGTCGGCTTGGCCACGCCGGCCTCGTCCGCGATGTCCTGCACGCAGGCCTGCGCGTAGCCGAGCCGGGCGAACACGGCGAACGCGCCCTCCAGGATCGCCTGCCGCTTGTCGATGCGCCCGCGCGTGGTGGTGGCCATGCCTCCGAATTGTACCCGTCAGTTCAACTTCATGGACGTACGGGTTGCGAGCGAACGCATGAGGTAACTAGTTTGAACCCATGAGTTCAAATATGCCGGACGACCGGCTGGACGCCCGGCTGCTGGGCATGATCGGCGTGATCCTGCTCGGCGGCCTGCTGGGCATCCTCAACAGCACGATGGCCGCCGTCGCCATCGACACCCTGGCCGCGACCTTCGAGACCTCGCTGAGCACGATCGGCTGGACGTCCACCGGGTTCCTGCTGGCCGTGACGGCCACCATCCCGTTCACCACCTGGGCCGTCGACCGCTTCGGCGGCAAACGGCTGTGGCTGGCCGGGCTGGCGCTGTTCCTCGCCGGATCGCTCGGGGCCGGGGTGGCCTGGGACGTGGGCGCCCTGATCGTGTTCCGCGTGGTGCAGGGGTTCGGGGCCGGGCTGCTCGACCCCCTCGTGCTGATCCTGCTGGCCCGCGCCGCCGGGCCGCGCCGGGCCGGGCGGGTGATGGGCCTGATGGGCGTGGTCCTGTCCCTGGGGCCCGTGCTCGGGCCGATCGCCGGCGGCGCCGTGCTGGCCGGCCTGTCGTGGCGCTGGATGTTCCTGCTCAGCGTGCCCGTCGGCCTGGTGGCGCTGCTGCTCGCGCTGCGCGTGATCCCCGCCGACGAGCCGTCCGAGGGGGCGTCGGCGCGGCTCGACGTCGTGGGGCTGGCGCTGCTCGGGCCCGGGTTCGCGGCCGTCGTCCTGGCCCTGTCGCAGACGGCCGAACAGGGGGCGTTCACCGCCTGGCAGGCGCTGCTCCCGCTGGGCGCGGGGCTCGCGCTGCTGCTCGCCTACGCCGTACATGCGCTGCGGCGCCGCACCTCGCCCTTGATCGACCTGCGGCTGTTCACCAGCCGGGGCTTCACCGCCAGCGTCGCGATCATGGGCCTCGGCGGGCTGGCCCTCTTCGCCGCCCTGTTCGCCCTGCCCCTGTACTACCAGCAGGCCCACGGGCACGGCGTGCTCGCCGCCGGGCTGCTGATGGCGCCACTGGGGCTCGGCGGCGCGCTCGCCATGCCGCTGGCCGGACGGCTCTCGGACCGCCTCGGCGCCCGCGGCCTGGCCACCGGCGGCGCCCTCCTGGCCGGGCTCAGCGCGCTGGCCTTCACCCGGATCGGCGCGGACACGCCCGAGCTCTGGCCGGCGCTGGCGGCGTTCACGATCGGGCTGGGCAGCGGGTGCTTCAGCGCGCCCACGATGGGCTCCCTCTACCGGGCGCTGCCGCCGTCCATGGTGGCGCAGGGCAGCTCGGTGCTCTACATGCTCAACCAGCTCGGCGCGGCACTCGGCGTCGCCGTGGTCACGCTCATCCTCCAGACCTCCGGAGACGTGATCACCGGCTTCCACGGCATCTTCTGGCTCGTCGTGGCGGCGATCGTGATCATCCTGGCCGCCGTCCCGCTGCTTCCGGGCCGCCCCCGTACGGAGGCCGTACCGGAAGCGGAGCCCGCGAGGAGCGCGTCATGAGGACACTGGTGATCAGCGGCGGAACGGACGGCATGGGACGGGCCCTCGCCCGCACCTACCTCGATCGGGGTGACACCGTGGTCGTCATCGGCCGCGACAGGTCCAAGGCGCTGCCCGGAGCGGTGTTCATCCCGGCGGACCTGAGCCTGATCAGCGAGAACCGGCGGGTGATCGCCGAAATCAACGCCGGATTCCCGGCCGTGGACGCGCTCGTGCTGTGCGCGCGCTACTTCCGCACGCACCGGTTCGTGACGGCGGAGGGCCTGGAGGGAACGTTCGCGCTGGACTACCTGAGCCGCTTCCTCCTCAGCCACGGCCTCACCGCGCCCCGCCTCGTCGTGAACGTCTCAGGCCCCGGACAGCCGACCGACCTCATCCGCTGGCACGACCTCATGCTCGAACGCGGGTACGACGGCATGACCGCCCAGTTCCAGGCCGGCAAGGCGAACGACCTGCTCGGCGTGGCCTTCGCCGCCCGGCACGGCAGCCGTACCCGCTACGTCCTCATGCACCCCGGAGGCGTCTCGACGAGCGTCGCCGGCGAGTACGACGCGGCGACCGCCGCGCACGTGGAGGCGCTCAAGAAGCACGGACTGCCGGTAGAGGAGGGCATCAAACCGATCGTCGCCCGCATCGACGACCCGCCCGCCGAGCCGCTCAGCGCCTTCATGCGAGAGCGCCGGATCGCCCTCGACCCCGGGTCCTTCGACCCGGCCGCCGCGGAACGACTCCACGAGCTCACGCTGAAGGTGATCGGCTCGGCGGGGAACCGAGTGTCCTACCCCTTGTAGTTGAAGATCTGGCGGAGCGTGTGCTGGACCTCCACGAGATCCTGCTGGTCCGCCATCACCTGGTCGATCGACTTGTACGCATCGGGGTGCTCGTCCACCAGCGCGGCGGCCCGATCCGCGTTCCAGGTGCGGCCGCCCATCGCCGCCTTGAGCGAAGCCGCGGACAGCTCCCGCTTCGCCTTCGTCCGCGACATGCGGCGGCCCGCGCCGTGGGAGCACGAGTTGTACGACTCGGGGTTACCGCGACCGCGCACGATGTACGAGCGCGTGCCCATCGAGCCCGGGATCACTCCCTCGTCACCGGTGTCGGCCTTGATGGCGCCCTTGCGGGTGATCCACAACGTCTTGCCGTAGTGGCTCTCCTGCTGCGTAAAGTTGTGATGGCAATTAATAGTACGGACCCGCTCGCCCTTGCCGACGACCCTGAACAGGGCGTTGATCAGGACCCGGTCCATCCGCGCCCGCGAGGCCATGGCGTAGTGCTGCGCCCACAGCATGTCCTCGATGTACGCGGTGAACTCCGGCGTGCTCTGCACGAGATACGCCAGGTCCGGGTCCTCCAGGCCGGCGGCCTGCTCCTTCATCAGCTTCTTCGCGCCCGTAATGTGCATCTGGGCGAGCTGGTTGCCGATGCCGCGCGACCCCGAGTGCAGCACCGTCCAGACGTGGTCCCGCTCGTCCAGGCAGACCTCGACGAAGTGGTTTCCCGAGCCGAGCGTGCCGAACTGCTCGCTCACCTTCTTGGTCTGCTTGGGGGTGAGGTCGGTGTGCGGGAGCCCGAGGTCGCTGAGCGCACGGTCGACGGCCGGGTCTTCGTGCCCCTTGCCGACGCCGGCGGGGATGCGGTGCTCCACCATCGGCATCAGGGCGGCGAGGGTCTCGGGCAGGTCGGCGGCCGTGAGCGTCGTCTCGGTGGCCACCATGCCGCAGCCGATGTCCACGCCGACGGCGGCCGGGATGATCGCGTTTTCCGTGGGGATCACCGAGCCGACCGTCGCACCGATGCCGACGTGCGCGTCGGGCATGAGAGCGACGTGGCCGGAGACGAACGGCAGGCGTGCGGTGCGCGCGGCCTGCGTGATCGCGCCTTCGTCGATCTCGCTGGCCCACGACAGCAGGTTCGGTGCGGGCTGGTTAGGCATGGGATGAAATCTCCTCACTGGTTCTTGATCAGTGTGGCGTGACCAGGAAGGATTTCCCACCCATTTATCGAGGACAGGGTGATTTCGCGGTTGCGAGCAGGTGCGGCTCCCAGACGCCGATGCCCTTGCTCCGGGCTACCGGGTCAACTCGTCAGGGCCGGTTGTTCTTGCCGTCCAGCCATAGCGTGTCGGACTCATCGCGATGGGAACCCGAGCCGCCGACATGTTTGGCGTCGATCTTCGGCCCCTTTTTGATCACGTGCACCAACGCCATCGCGTGCCCACGTCCAAGGTCGTAGTCCTGCTTCAGCCAGTCAATGATCACCCCGGCTTTCACGGACGGTTCGTCGAAGCCGCGCTCCTTCGCCAGAGCGATGAACTCACGTGGAGCCAGTCCGGTCTTGTCCTCGATGTTGTCGAGGTACGCCTGGAACGACATGCGTTTCTCCATTTCACGAGGAGGCCCTGTGAACAGGAAGCTTGTCTTTTACAAGTATGGTTTGTCAACTGAAGCATGATGTAAGATCCGCATCATGGCGTCCCGGGAGTACGGACAGTTCTGCGGCCTGGCCCGCGCGATGGAGATGGTCGGCGAACGGTGGAGCATGCTGATCATCCGCAACCTCCTCACCGGGGCCAAGCGCTTCACGGACCTGCACAAGGGCTTGCCCGCCATCCCGACCAACATCCTGTCGGCCCGCCTCAAACAACTCGAAGAGACAGGACTGGCCACCCGTCGCGCGCTCCCGCATCCCGAACGCGCAGTCGTCTACGAGCTCACCGACTACGGACGCGACCTCGAACCGGCGCTGATCGCACTGGGCCGCTGGGGCGCGCGGACACTCACCGAGCCTCGCCCCGGCGAGCTCGTCACCGCCGAATCGGTCGCCATGTCCTTCCGCACCGCTTACCGGCCGGAAGCAACCCTGGGAGTCACCGTCGGCTACGAGGTCCGAATGGGCGATTTCACGCTCCGCCTGCAGATCATCGATGGAATGCTCACGGTCGGCATCGGCCCGCACCCCGCCCCCGACCTCGTCATCGAACGGCTCACCGGCCACCCCATCCGCGAACTGATGAGTGGCAGCAGGACCCCCGACGAAGTACTCCACGACGGCAGCGTCCGCATAGAAGGCGATCCCGCGCTACTCGATCGATTCGCCGAGATGTTCCGTTTCTGATCGTTCCCGCCGTTGGCGGGATGGCCGCCCCGCGAAAGGCGGACGGGCGGCGCGCATGTCAGTCCCCTGAATACATGCGGTTCAGGTCCACCAGCTCAACGTCCGCGCGCCCGCGCGCCGCCTCCACCAGATCGCCGGTGAATCCGGAGCGTGCGAACAGCAGCAGTTTGGGCTGCGTGCCGATCCGGGCGTCGGGAAGCAGCGCGCGCAGGTGATCCAGCCGCTGAAGCTGGGAGATGTCCATGGGCGTGAGCGTGGCCTTGGCCTCGCCGATCGCGATGATCCGATCGGTGGTGAGGGAGTTTGTCTCGGTCACCACGATGTCGAGCTCATGTCCTTTGCGGTGCGCTCGGCAGGGGATTTCGCTCGGGCGCACGGCACTGGCCATTCCACCGAGCGTGTCGCCGGAGGCATGAAGGAAGCACCATTCCCGGGCGAGGTCTTCGAAATGGGGGCCGTAAATCTTCGAGGCCACCGTGTCGGCATTGGCACGCCAGACGCGGGCGGCCTGGCCGCTGACGAGCTCGGGCTCGCGGCGCTGCGTGATCAACTGGTGCAGGCGGACGATCGGCTCGGCGATCCGGAAAACGCTTCGCTTGTCACGCAACGCGTCGTCGACCTGCTCGACGAGGCCGATGCTCCGCAACCCGTTGAGCAAATGTGCCAACGCGCTCACGGGGCGGCTGAGGGCGGCGGCGATCTCCGAGCGACGCTGGTTGCCCGCGCTGATGGCGCTCAGCGTGGCCGCGTACGAGGTGGGGTCGGAAATCGAGGGCTCCTCCCGGAGCAGCAGCCCACCTTCCCGAAACATCGCCGAGGCGGGATTCAGCAACCGCCGCTGCACCCATCGATCGAACCCATCCAGATCAGCCGGACCTGACCCACCGCACATCTCCAGATAGGCGGGGGTACCGCCGACGAGAGCATGCACCCGGAAAGCCAGCTCCGGGTCGCCGGTCAGGCCCCAGAAGGCAGCGGCATCGCGAAACCCGAAAGGCCGCACGATCAGCTCGAGCACCGCTCGGCCTCGTAGTGGCGCACCTCCACCCAGCAACTGAGCCATCGTGGTCAACGCGCTGCCACAGAGGATCAGACGGGTACGAGTGTGCTCCTTCGCGTATCCCGTCGGGCTCAGCGCCTGCTGCAGGTACGACGGCAGCGCCGGGGTCGCGGAGACCAGGTAGGGGAATTCGTCGATGATCACCGGCGTCGCCCGCTCCTCGCCGAGCCGGAGCAGTTCGTCGAGCCCTTCCCGCCAGTTGCCGAACGAGACCGGCTGCCGCAGCCCGCGATAGGCGGCGTAGGCGGCGCCGAGATCGGCCAGGTTCTGTGCCTCGGTCTGCTGGGTGGCGGCGAAAAGCAGGCCGCCGGTTTCCTGGGCGAGCAGTTCGAGCATGAGAGTCTTGCCCTGACGCCGACGCCCGTAGATCAGCCCCAAGGTGGCACCGTTCGCGGGGGCACTGGCGAAATCAGCCAGTTCCTCCCACTCCGTTTCACGCCCGAACAGGCGCTCCGGCTTACGAAGCATGGCCGTCACCTCCGGCAGATAATGATAGCCAGGATTATGATAGCCAGACCTATCATTGTTCCCGTCACTGACTTGGCGGGCCGACGCGGTGCCGCCCTGGACGAGCGGCTCGCCAAAGCGCCCCCGGGGACTCGCGATCGCCTCGCACGTCACCCTGGCGGCCACCGGCCGAGACCGTCGCGTGCATCGCCCAGCACGAGGACAGCCGCCTGGAAACTGCCGATCCACAGGTCTTGATCATCGCTTCGTTCGGACAAGTACCGCCGGTTCGGCGGCGCTCAACGCCACGCCGTAGATCAGCGTTCTCCCTGTCCCGACGGCCTTCTGCAGAGCCCTCATCCACCCAAGCGGGCGAAAAGCGGACAATTCATTGAGGGCATGCGTGATCTCTCACTACCGCGCATGCCGCAGAAAGCAAAGTTATCCCCAGGATACCGGCGGTCCATGTACGCGCATCATTCGATGTGCGATTATCGCACCATGAGCACGCTCGACTGGAACGAGATCGGAGAGCGAGTCCGCGAAGCGCGACTAGCCATGCAGCTGTCGCAGGACCAGCTGGCCCGGAAGACCGATCTCGACAGGACCATGATCAGCAAGATCGAGGCCGGTTCGAGGCGGCTCGACGCACTGGAGCTTGCCAGGGTGGCCCGTGCGCTGGACATGCCCATCGGCCACTTCCTCAACGCGCCGCCGGCGGTCATGTCGCACCGCACACCTTTGGCCGAGGACACAGCGAGCAATGCCACCCAGGCCTCTTATCGCATCGACAGTACGCTGGCGACGTGGATCCGCGAGATTCGCATGCTGATGTCGTTGGACGTACTTCAGCCAAAGCCGATCAAGCAGTATCCGGGTAAGGTCAACGGCGTTCCCGCTGCCATTGAGGCCGCCAAATGGTTGAGAGGCGAACTCCGCCTGGGAATGGCTGCCATCGAATCGATGGCAGGCCTTTGCGAGCAGTGCGGCCAGTACATTCTGGTGATCGACCTCCCAGGAGACGGCGCGTCTGCCGTGGACGGCGAGGTGGCGGCGGCGGTGGTGAGTCTCAACGGCGACCCCGGCCGGCGGCGAAGCACCGCGGCGCACGAACTCGGGCATCTCATACTTGGTGACGAGTACTCAACCGATGTGGGAGTCAGCGCTTCGCGTATGGAACGCGAAGAAGCGATCGACGCTTTCGCGGCAGAACTGCTCTTGCCGCTGGAGGCTATTCGGCGTGCCAAGAGAACAGCGCAGCCGATCCGATCCACACTTGTCGGGCTGGCGGCTCAATACCGCACGTCCTGGAGCCTGGCACTTCGGCAGGCCCGAGCGGCCGAGCTGATAAATCCGTCCGAAGAAAAGCGCCTGCGCGCATGCCCGCCGACCTATGCGGAATTCAGGGACTCAGTGGGATGGACACCACAACCGGATCTCAACTCCATCCGCGTGCCACCGGGTTTCGCGCACGCCGTCATGACGGCCTACCGGCTCGGCCGGATCACCAGCAGTCGCGCCCTGGAGTTGATGCATGGGCAGCTCGAAACGGTGTCGGACCTGCCGCCGAGGTTCGATGAGGACGAGGCCCCATGACGACCGCGACGCCGGGCGACCGATTGCCCCCGCTCGTGCCGACGCCACGGTGATCCACCATTTCGCCAAATCGGACCGCCTCGATGTTCTTGGGGCCAGCGTCTCCGAGCTGTCGACCACGCACATCGTCGCCGGGGCGGTGGACAAGTACTGCCACCTGTATCCAACCCTTAGGTCGATCAGAGAGCTTGAGTGGTTGCGCGTTCTCCCTCAGGACACCGATGCGGAACTGATCGCCTTCGAACGCTGGGTCAATCTGCTGGGCGCCGGCGAGCACGACCTAGGTGAAGCCAGCGTTTTCACTGCTGCCGAGATCCACCGGCTGGTTGCCATCACGGATGACCGGGATGCCACCAAGGTCGGACGTGCATGGGGGGCTTGACGTCCACGGAACAGTGTGGCTGCTGACGCGACTTCACGGAATGGGCAAGATGACGCTTGTAGAAATCTGCGGACATGTGGACGCGCTGAGGGATACCGGCATGCGTCTGCCTTGTACTGGACGCGAACTTCCGCGGTGGGCACGCGAACGCCGACTTCTCTGAGCCGACGACCCGCCGCGCCGAGCTGCTCGACGCCATGATGCGCTATCCGGCCGAACGCGGGGGCCAGGCGCTCGCGGCGGCCCGACCCGACATCCCCGCTCTGTTCGCCGAGCGGCAGCGAACCGGTCACTCGCCCGCGGAGACCGTCACCGCTCTGTGGCGCGGTCTGACGACCGGTGGCCAGCAGCCCCGTACCCGCCTGCTGCTCGAGGTGCTGGGGTTCGCCGTCACCGGGCCCGGCTTCACGCACTGCTCCCAAGCCGAGGATGAACTCCTCCCGCGCCTTCTCGAAGCCGTGAACACCCGCGAGATCAGCGGCCTCAGTCCTTACATCCGTACGGCGTCGACCAAAGAGTTCCCCCGCACAGAACTCGCCCACCGAATCGACTGTTTGCGCAGTGGCGATACAGCGGCGCAGCGGGCGTCTCCTTCGACAGGGGGATGAGCCTGCGCCCGCAAGATGATCAGTTCGTGCCCCGACCAGGCAAGGTCCTCTGCGGAATTCCTGAAAATCGGCTACCGCTCGTTCAGCCGAAGACCAGGCTGGCCCAGCACCGCTCCATCACGAACGTTCTGCGCTGGTCACACTGGCGCCGACGCCACCAGGCCACGGCCCGGCACTGCCACTACCAGCGCAGATCCGAACCATGATCGCGAAATGGGCTCTGGCTCACTCTCGATGATCAGCTACTCAGGGTGAGCTCGGCGAGAGGACCCTGGCGCTGCTTCTCGTTATCGCGATCGTGTAACAGGCCCCACACGGAGATGGCCGCTCGTCAACGATCTGGTTTGTCGAGAACCTGATCATCAACGAGCGGCCTGGGGTTCATTGTGCTGCATGCGTCGGCGGGCGAGAACGCCTGCTGCCTTCGTTTGTTCTGCCCCGCTCTGCGGGAGATGGATGTCCTCGATGTTGAGGACCTCGGTGACACCATGCTGATCGCGGCGCGCACCGTGGCGAGTGAGGCCCCGTGCCCGGAGTGTGGGCTGCTCTCGACCCGAGTGCACAGCCGGTATCGCCGGACCGTGTGGGATCTGGCGACGGGCGGGCGGCCGGTCAAGGTCGAGTTGGAGGTGCGCCGCTTCTTCTGCGGCGACCCCTCCTGTGACCGGGAGATCTTCGCCGAGCAGGTCGGCGGGCTGACCCAGCGGCATGCCCGGCGCAGCAACGCGTTGCGCGCTCTTCTCACCTCGATCGCGATAGCACTGGCCGGGCGAGCCGGTGCCCGTATGGCCTGCCTGGCCGGCGCGCCGGTCAGCCGATCCACGCTGCTACGGATACTGCGGGCGTTGCCTGATCCTGAAGTAGGGCAGGTCACGGTGTTGGGTGTCGACGACTTCGCCAAGAAGCGCGGAAACTCATACGGCACCGTCCTGGTGGACATGGACACCCACCGTCCTATCGATCTGCTGGACGGCTGGACTGCCGAGGACTTGGCCACGTGGCTGAAGGGCCATCGCGGGGTGCAGGTGATCTGCCGAGATAGGGCCGGCTCCTACGCCGACGGCGCCCGCGAGGGCGCCCCCGAGGCCACGCAGGTCGCCGATCGCTTCCATTTGTGGCAAAACCTGGCTACGGCATTGGAGAAGACGATCCGCGCGCACCGATCTTGCCTGCAGGAAGTCCTCGATCAAGATATCGGGATCAAGGACGACATCGGCAGAGAGACCGAACCCGCTCAACGGCCCAAGACCTTGGATTCTTACGGCAACGAGCGGCCGATGGTGGCGCGGACGCACGAACGCTACGCCCAGGTCCAGGGGCTGAGGGCCAAGGGCCTATCGCTGAACGCCATCAGTCGCGAACTCGGCCTGGTCTTCCGCACCGTCCGCAAGTATGCCAACGCCACCAGTGCAGACGAACTCCTGGTCCCGACCCTCGAGCGCTCCAGCAAACTGGATGAGTTCAAGCCCTACCTCACCCGCCGATGGAACGAAGGCTGCTGCAACGCTGTCCAGCTCCATGCCGAGATCAAGGCCCAAGGCTTCACTGGCAGCTGCCGCGCCGTCCAGGGCTGGCTCCAACCACTGCGCGGGCACCAGGAAGTACAGCAGGAGCCATGCCCACCGCCCAAACCCCGCCGCGTCACCGACTGGCTCATGACGCATCCCGACCGTCTGGGCAGCGAGGGGGAGGCTGGACTGGAGCAGATCCTTGCTCGCTGTCCCGAGCTCGCCGACGCCGCCGGGCTGGTCCGCAGCTTCGCCACGATGATGACCAACCGCGACGGCCATCTCCTCGACGAGTGGATCGCCGCCGCTGAAGCCGGAGCCTCGTCCTACCTGGCCACCTTCGCCGCCGGACTCCGACGCGACCACGCCGCGGTGCAGGCCGGGCTGACCCTGCCCCACAGCAGCGGTGCCGTCGAGGGGACCGTGAACAAGATCAAATTCTTGAAGAGGCAGATGTTCGGTCGCGCCAACTTCGACCTTCTGCGGGCCCGCGTGCTCCGCTACTCCTGACAACGCCAGGCTCTGTCACCGTAACCGTCTCCTACGAGGCGGCCCCTGGTCCACCGCAGAGAGTAGGACCAGGGCCCCAGATCGCCTCTGTGGAAACGGTTCCCGGGTAGGAAGAGAAGGATTGTCCGTGCCGTCACGCTGGGATCATGATCACGATTCGGGCAATGAAGCTGGGCAAGCGCCACAGCGGCCTGTACGCGAGAAGCAGGCGGCTGGTCATCGCCGTAGTGGCGGCGCTGGCGGCGATATCGCCGGCGGCGCCCGCCGCCGGCGATGACCGGGGGCTGACGTGGCGAGCGTGCGAGGGCGCGGGCACGCCCGCGGGCCTGCAGTGTGCCGCGATCGAGGTGCCCGTGGACTGGGCACAACCGGGCGGGCGGAAGATCACACTGGATCTGGCCCGGCTGCCGACCACCGAGCCGGCGGGCCGGCTCGGCAGTGTCCTGGGCATTTCGGGCGGTTACGGGATCGAGGACCTGAGCCGGGGCGCGGCGAACCTCACCGAACTACGACGCAGGTTCGATCTCGTCGGCTTCAACACCCGAACCACCGTGTGGATCACGCAGATGCCCGAGGCCTGCAAGCAGCCGGGAGCAATTCTGCACGACCCGCCCAGCAAGAAGCAGTACACCGCGCAGGCCGCGGCGATGACCAAGGCGCTCACCGCATGTCAGCAGGCCGACGCGACGGGGTTGTTCGCGCACCTGGACGCCCTGTCGATCGCCCGGGACGTGGAGGCGATCCGCCAGGCGCTGGGCGAGCAGCGGCTGAGCTTCACGGCCCACTCCCTCGGCGGGGTAGCCGCAGCCGCGTACGCCCGGCTTTTCCCGCAGCGCATCCGGGCCATGTACGTCGACAGCGTGGGCAATCAGACCAAGGGCTGGCCCGCTCACCATCTCCGACTCCTGCCCGTCTCGCAACGGATGATCTCCAGGTTCGCCGAGTGGTGCGCGGGCACCCCAGCCTGCGCGCTGCACGGCCAAGACGCCGAGGCGGTATGGCGCAGGCTTCTGCGGGCGGCCGATCGCCATCCGATTCCGGTCACCTCGCCGCACTACGGTGCCGGGAAGCTGACCGGCTGGCTGCTGGGAGCCCTGGTCCCCCCGGATCCGGGACCGCAGAACGCCGACTGGTCGGCCTTCGCGACCTCCGTCGACAAGGCCCGACGCGGAGACGGTTCGGGTTTCGCTGACGCGGCGCTGTTCACCGCACAGTACTCAGCCACCCCCGGCGCACTGGCGATGAGCTGCGGAGATGAGCGCGGGTACTCCAGCTACGCCCAGCTTGAGGACTACCGCTGGAAAGCGCGCAAGATCGCACCCGAGTACGCAGGAGCGGCGATCAGCTTGCTGGGATGCACGGGCTGGCCGCTGCCGGTGGCCAACCCGGCCCGCCCACTGCCCACCCGCGACCTGCCGCCCATGCTGGGGGTCGGCACCACATGGGGCGGCTACCCCCTGACCGAGAGCTTCACCAGCATGATCCCGGGATCGGTGACCGTCGCCTACGACGGACCCGGACACGTCGCCTACCTGTCGGGCAAGAAATGTCCGATCCGGCACGCCACTGCCTACCTGACCAACCTGACGCTGCCCAAGCCGGGCACCACCTGCCCAACCGAAGAGCCACCCGCCGAGCACGGCGGTGTCAGCACAGACAAGCGCGACGAGGCGATCACCCCGGCCTGGTGAGCGGGCCGCCGCACATGACAACTGCACGCTCTGTCACCGAGATCATCGAAAGTGAGCCAGAGCCGCGAAAATGTCACTGGAGTACCAGTTCAGTGACGCCGCCGCGTGCGGCACCAGGTACTGGCCCCTGATCAGCGTGGTCCGGAGCCCGAATCGACCCGAGCAGCAGGCCGTTATGACGGGATTATGACAGCGCCATGATTGTCTATCGAGACGCGAAGGAAATCGATGATAAAGCAGCAGAATTCAGGCGAATGCGCCTAAAAGGCTTGATGGAGCTGCTTCATGTCGGATAAGAGGATTATCGGATCAAAAGGACGGAGGCTCTCTTATGAAGGCACCAGGCAGGACCGCAAAGAGGATCGCGCTGGTCTGTGCCACTGCAGGAACACTGTCCGTGGGTGTCGCCGCGCCCGCGTTCGCCCTTCCGACCAGCTGCAGCGTCATCTACACCAAGGATGCCCAGGGAGACAACATCGGCGCGTTCGCGAGCTGCAGTGACGGTCAGGGAGAGTTCCGGGCCGTGGCCCACTGCGATAACGGAGACGGAATAGTTTATGGCCCTTGGAAGAAGCCAGGCTGGTTTGCCTTCTCGGTGGCCAATTGCGGCTATTACGCGGTTGGTAAGTCGATACAGCTGAGGTGACGTCGTAGGCCGATCGCCTTGTTCTAGTACTCCAGTGACATGGCGAAGACTTCGGTCCGGGGTGGGCTCCAGCAGGCCCAGCCGGTAACCAGGCAACGGGTGGGCCTGACCAGCCGCCGAAGGCGTGGGGTGCGCCGATAGGCGCCTAAATGAGAACGGCCTGAGCCCCGAGCGCGAAGCGCTTCCTTTGGGAAGCCCTTTTTGCTCGGGGCGGGAGTCAGGCGGTCCACCCTCCAGAGGGGCGACCTGCTACTTGGCGTTGGCCTTCAGGTAGTCGGTGTTCATGCGGGCGATGGTGTCCAGCGGGATGCCCTTGGGGCACACCGCCGTGCACTCTCCCGTGTTCGTGCAGCCGCCGAACCCCTCCGCGTCCATCTGGTCCACCATGGCCTTGGCGCGGGACAGGCGCTCCGGCTGGCCCTGGGGCAGCAGGCTCAGGTGGGTGATCTTGGCGGCGGTGAACAGGGAGGCGGAGCCGTTCGGGCAGGCCGCCACGCACGCGCCGCACCCGATGCAGGTCGCCGCGTCGAAGGCCGCGTCCGCGTCCTCCTTGCGTACGGGGATGCTGTGGGCGTCCGGGGCCGAGCCGGCCGGGACCGAGACGAAGCCGCCCGCCTGGATGATCCGGTCGAAGGCGCTGCGGTCCACGACCAGGTCCTTGACGACGGGGAAGGGGGCGGCGCGCCACGGCTCGATGGTGATCGTGGCGTCGTCCTCGAAGTGGCGCATGTGCAGCTGGCACGTCGTCGTCGCGCGCTGTTCGCCGTGCGCGACGCCGTTGATGACCATGCCGCACATGCCGCAGATGCCCTCGCGGCAGTCGTGGTCGAAGGCGATCGGGTCGTCGCCCTCCAGGATGAGACGCTCGTTGAGGACGTCCAGCATCTCCAGGAAGGACATGTCCGGGGAGACGTCCTCGACTCGGTAGGTCACCATCCGGCCGGAATCGGTAGGGCCGCTCTGGCGCCAGACCTTGAGGGTCAGATTCACTTGTAGCTCCGCTGGCTCATCTTGACGTACTCGTACTCGAGCGCTTCCTTGTGCAGCACCGGCCCGTCGGGCGTGGACTCCCAGGCCGACACGTGCGCGAAGTGCTCGTCGTCGCGCAGCGCCTCGCCGTCGGCGTCCTGGGACTCGGCGCGGAAGTGGCCGCCGCAGGACTCCGTGCGGACCAGGGCGTCCAGGCACATGAGCTCGGCCAGGTCGAAGAAGTCGGCGACGCGGCCGGCCTTCTCCAGGACCTGGTTCAGCTCCTCCGCCGTGCCGCTGACCTTGACGTTCTGCCAGAACTCCGCGCGCAGCTCGGGGATGCGCTCCAGCGCCTTGCGCAGCGACTCCTCGGTGCGCTCCATGCCGCAGTAGTCCCACATGAGCTTGCCCAGCTCGCGGTGGAAGGAGTCGGGGGTACGGGTGCCGTTGACGGCCAGGAGCCGGTCGATCTTGCTCCGGACCTTGATCTCGGCCTCCGCCACGGCCTCCTCGTCCACGTCGCCGAACGGCCCGGCGGCCAGGTAGTCGCCGAGGGTGGTCGGCAGGACGAAGTAGCCGTCGGCCAGGCCCTGCATCAGCGCCGAGGCGCCGAGGCGGTTCGCGCCGTGGTCGGAGAAGTTGGCCTCGCCGACGACGAACAGGCCCGGGATCGTGGACTGCAGGTCGTAGTCCACCCATAGCCCGCCCATCGTGTAGTGGACGGCCGGGTAGATGCGCATCGGCACGTCGTACGGGTTCTCGCCGGTGATGCGCTCGTACATCTCGAAGAGGTTGCCGTACTTCTTCTCCACGGCGTCGCGCCCGAGACGCCCGATGGCGTCGCGGAAGTCCAGGTAGACGCCCAGGCCGCCGGGGCCGACGCCGCGGCCCTCGTCGCAGACGTTCTTGGCGGCGCGGGAGGCGATGTCACGCGGGACCAGGTTGCCGAAGGCGGGGTAGATCCGCTCCAGGTAGTAGTCGCGCTCCTCGTCCGGGATGTCCCCGGGGGCGCGGGTGTCCTTCTTGCGCAGCGGCACCCAGACGCGGCCGTCGTTGCGCAGCGACTCCGACATCAGCGTCAGCTTCGACTGGTACTCGCCGGAGACGGGGATGCAGGTCGGGTGGATCTGCGTGTAGCAGGGGTTGGCGAAGTACGCGCCGCGCTCGTGCGCCCGCCAGATCGCCGTCGTGTTGCAGCCCTTGGCGTTCGTGGACAGGAAGAACACGTTCCCGTAGCCGCCCGTGGCCAGCACCACGGCGTCGGCGAGGTGGCGCTCGATCTCGCCGGTCACCATGTCGCGCACGATGACGCCGCGCGCCCGCCCGTCGGAGACGATCACGTCGAGCATCTCGTGCCGGGTGTGCATGGTCACGGTCCCGGCCGCGATCTGCCGCTCCAGCGCCTGGTACGCGCCCAGCAGAAGCTGCTGGCCCGTCTGGCCGCGGGCGTAGAACGTACGGGAGACCTGGGCGCCGCCGAAGGAGCGGGTGTCGAGGAGGCCGCCGTACTCGCGGGCGAAGGGGACGCCCTGGGCCACGGCCTGGTCGATGATGTTCACCGAGACCTGGGCCAGGCGGTAGACGTTCGACTCGCGGGCGCGGAAGTCGCCGCCCTTGACCGTGTCGTAGAAGAGCCGGTAGATGCTGTCGCCGTCGCCGCGGTAGTTCTTGGCGGCGTTGATCCCGCCCTGCGCGGCGATGGAGTGCGCGCGGCGCGGCGTGTCCTGGTAGCAGAACGACGTGACGTTGTAGCCCAGCTCACCCAGCGTCGCCGCGGCCGAGCCGCCCGCCAAGCCGGTGCCGACCACGATCACGTTGAGCTTGCGCTTGTTGGCGGGGTTGACCAGCTTCGCGCCGAACTTCCGCTTCTCCCACCGCTCCTCGATGGGCCCGGCCGGAGCCTTGGTGTCCCGGATCTCCGGGCCTTCCGTGAACTTCATTACTTCACAACTCCGAAGGTGATCGCGAGCGGCGGCGCCAGGAACCCGATGACCAGCACGGCGGACACCAGCCCGGCGACCGGCCGGAGGGCCTTGTTCCGCGTGCGGTTGGCCCAGCCGAGGGTCTGGAAGGCGCTCCAGATGCCGTGCCGCAGGTGCAGGCCGACCATGACGACGGCGACCACGTAGATCAGGGTCACCCACCACCGGGAGGCGTCGAAGCCGGCGATCATCCGGTCGGCGGGCGCGGAGTCGAAGCCCTTGGGGTTCACGACGCCGAAGGTCAGGTCCAGCAGGTGCCAGACGAGGAAGAGCAGGATCGTGAGGCCGCCGAACCGCATGATGTGCGTCGCGTAGCCGTTCGCCTGCGACTTCTTGGCGACGTACTTGACCGGCCTGGCGTGGCGGGCGCGGCGGGCCAGCGAGATTGCGGCCCACATGTGCAGGACGACCGACACGACGAGGCCGACCTCGAGGATGGTCAGCACCGTCCGATAGGGCGCGATCGGCTCCAGGAGCGTACGCAGCGCGTGGGCGTACTCGTTGAACGAGTCCCTGCCCAGGAAGATCTTGAGGTTGCCGAGCATGTGGAGGACGAGGAAGAGCACCATCACGGCCCCGGTGACGGCCATGACGGCTTTCTTGCCGTTCGACGAGCGCAGGAACCCGCCGGGCCTCCTGCTCGTTGGAGCGTTCTTGGGAGCGGTAACAGGCGCGGTGGCTGCGCCGCGCTCTATCGTGGCAGTCACGCCTTCAGACGCTAGGTATCCAGCAATCATCCGTCCAAGTCATCACGGGCCTGGTTTCGATAGCCACCGGCTATGATGTCTGGTTTGTACGGTCGCCCCACGGAAACGACGCCGCTCGGTGCGAGGAAAATCACATGCAGTTGCAGCAGCTCGCGTACTTCGTGGCGGTCGCGGAGGCCAGGCACTTCACCCAGGCGGCCGAGCGCATGAGGGTCGCGCAGCCGTCGCTCAGCAAGCAGATCAAGGCCCTGGAGGCCGATCTGGGCGCTCCGCTGTTCTCCCGGGCCCGGGGCAACGTCACGCTGACGCCGGCCGGTGAGGCGCTGCTGCCACTCGCCCGCAGGATCCTCGCCGACGCCGACACCGCCAGGCAGGAGGTGGCCCAGCTCGCCGGGCTCCGCCGGGGCCGGGTGCGGCTCGGCGCCACGCCGTCGCTCTGCGCGGGGCTGATGGCCGACGCGCTGGCCCGGTTCCACCGCGCGTACCCGGGGATCGAGCTGCTGGTGGAGGAGGGCGGCTCGCGTGACCTCGTCAGGGCGCTCGCGCGGGGGCAGCTCGACCTGTCGCTGATCATCATGCCGCTGCAGAGCGACGACCCCTCGCTGGTCACCGAGGAGATCCTGCGGGAGAACCTGGTGGTGGCCGCGCCCTCCCACGAGCGGCCGAAGGGCCCGTACATGGAGATCGAGGCCCTGCGCGGGCGCCAGATGGTGATGTTCAGACGCGGCTACGACCTGCGGGAGGCCACGCTGACGGCGTGCCGGCAGGCCGGGTTCGAGCCCAGGTTCGCGGTGCAGGGCGGCGAGATGGACGCCGTGCTGCGGTTCGTGGAGGCGGGGCTGGGGGTGGCCGTGGTGCCCTCGATGGTGCTCGACGGGCGCCCCGGGCTGTCCGGCACGCCGCTCGCGCCGCCGGGGCTCAGCCGTACGATCGCGCTGGCCCAGCGCAAGGACGTCGAGCCGACCAGGGCCGCCCAGGCGTTCAGGGAGACCCTGCTGTCGTTCGTCGTGGAGGCCGGTCACGAGGGTACGCTTCCGCAAGGGGTGGATCTCATCGCAGAATGACCTGGACGGACCGACCCCCCTGGCGAGGCGCTTTGACGGCACATCTTTCGGAGACGCTGACGTTGCTCCTGATCGAGGACGACGACGGTGACGCCTTCCTCGTGGAGGAGCTGCTCAAGCAGGCCCCCGCGCCGCCGAAGATCTTCTGGGCGCGCAGCCTGCAGGAGGCCAGGGCCAAGCTGACGCCCCGGATCCAGTGCGTGCTGGTCGATCTCTCGCTGCCCGACGCGAGCGGCCTGGAAGCCCTGGAGGAGGTGCTCGCGCTGGCGCCGCACACCGCCGTGCTGGTGCTCACCGGGCTCAGGGACTCGCACGTGGGCGTGGCCGCCGTCCAGGCCGGCGCGCAGGACTACCTGGTCAAGGGCGACGTCGACGCGCGGCTGCTGGCCAGGGCGATCCACTACTCGATGGAGCGCAAGCGGGCCGACCTGGCCCAGATCAGGCTCGTGCAGGCGGAGCTCACGGCCAAGGAGAACGCCAGGCTGCAGGGCGCCCTGCTCCCCGGCCCCCTGCTGCGTACCGAGGCGATCGAGCACGTCACCCGCTACCTGCCGGGCAGCGGCGGCACGCTGGCCGGCGACTTCTTCGACACCGTGCAGGCGCCGGACGGCTCGGTGCACATCGTGGTCGGCGACGTGTGCGGGCACGGCCCCGACGAGGCGGCGCTCGGCGTGGCGCTGCGCATCGCCTGGCGCACGCTGGTCCTCGCCGGCCAGACGGAAGACACGCTGCTGCGCACGATGGACGCCGTGCTGCGGGCCGAGCGCAAAACCCCCGAGATCTTCACCACCCTGTGCATGGCCACGATCAGCCCCGACCTGCGGCACGCCAGGATGCGCGTGGTCGGGCACCCGCCGCCGGTGCTGGTGCGCGACGGCGCCGTACAGGTGGTCGACGGCGCGCCCTCCGGGCCGCCGCTCGGGATCTTCTCGGACGCGGAGTGGTCGGTGATCGACGTGCCGCTGGGCGACGAGTGGTCCATGATGCTCTACACCGACGGCCTGATCGAGGCCGTGGTGGGCGAGGGCCAGGAGCTGCTCGGCGTGGAGGGCCTGCTCGATCTCGTACGCGAGCACGGCGCCATCGACCTCGACCGGCTCATCAAGCACGTGGGCACGCTGAGCGACGACCTCGCCGTGGTCCTCGTCCGGAGGAGGAGAAGATGAGCATCAACCCGCTGCCTCCCCCCAAGGAACCGACCGGGCTGGGCAGGCTGCCCGTGGCCCGCTGGTTCCTGGTCATGGGGCTGGTGGCCGGCGTCGTGCTCCTGGCCGGGATCGTGGTCGCGATGATGTTCAGCGCGCGGGCTCGCGCGCTGGCCCAGGTGCCCGCCGTCGAGCAGCAGCTCGACCAGCTCAATCTGGCGCTGATCGTGCTCTTCGCGGTGATGCTCACGTTCGGCATCGCGCTGGCCTTCGTCATCCGGTACGTCGTGCTGAAGCCGATCGACCAGCTCACCCAGCAGGTCCGCACCGTGGCGGCCGGCGACTTCGACCACACCCTGCACGTCGACAGGCCGGCGGAGCTGGCCGAGCTGTCCAGCCACGTCGACTCCATGCGCGGCCGCATCGTGTCGGCCTGGCGGACGGCCGACGACCAGGCCGAGGAGCTGCGTAGGTCCAACGGGGAGCTGGAGCAGTTCGCGTACGTGGCCAGCCACGACCTCCAGGAGCCGCTGCGCAAGGTCGCCAGCTTCACGCAGATGCTGGAGCAGCGCTACGGCTCCCAGCTCGACGATCGGGCCAAGCAGTACATCCACTACGCCGTCGACGGCGCCAAGCGCATGCAGCTGCTGATCAACGACCTGCTCGACTTCTCCAGGGTCGGCCGGGTGACCGGCGAGCGGACCGCGGTCGACGCGGGAAAGGCGCTCGACACGGCGCTGGAGAACCTGTCGGCCACGATCGAGGACACCGAGACCACGGTCACCAGGGACGAGCTGCCCGCGGTCAAGGGCAACCGGGTCCAGCTCACGCAACTGTTCCAGAACCTGATCGAGAACGCGATCAAGTTCCGCTCCAAGGCGTCCCCGCGCATCCACATCGGGGCCACCAGGTCCGGCGACCTGTGGGAGTTCAGCTGTTCCGACAACGGCATCGGGGTCGAGCCCAAGTACGCCGACCGCATCTTCCTGATCTTCCAGCGACTCCACCCCCGCGACGTGTATCCGGGTACTGGCATCGGGCTGGCACTTTGCCGCAAGATCGTCGAGTACCACGGCGGACAGCTCTGGCTCGACGGCGATGCCGAGGGCCAGGGCGCGACGTTCCGCTGGACACTGCCGGCCGCGGGAGACGACGATGAATGAGGGGCGCCCCATCGAGGTGCTTCTGGTGGAGGACGACCAGGGTGACATCCTGCTCACCAGGGAGGCCTTCGACTTCAACAAGGTGCGAAACCGGCTCAACGTGGTCAACGACGGTGAGCAGGCGATGGCGTACCTGCGCAACGAGGACGGATACACCGACGCGCCGCGGCCCGACCTCATCCTGCTCGACCTCAATCTGCCGAGGATGAGCGGCCTGGAGGTGCTGGCCGAGGTCAAGGCCGACGCTGGGTTGCGGACGATCCCGGTGGTGATCCTGACGACCTCTGAGGCGGAGGAGGACATCCTGCACAGTTACCGGTTGCATGCCAACGCGTATGTGTCCAAACCGGTGGACTTTGAGCAATTTATCCGGGTTGTCCGGCAGATAGACGATTTTTTCGTGACTGTGGTTAAGTTGCCCGCCCAAGGGCAGCGCCCCTGACGGGCGTACGTGACAGGAATCACAGCTAAGCATCGAAATTGTGAGTGACCCCGCTCACAAATTCGCATGCTGTCGTCGTAACGTATCCCCCACCAACGCGCGCCTGAGCCGTCGCTCGCCGCCGCGCGCCCAGCGAATACGAAAACCACGGACCCCCTGCGCGACACGGGTCCGCGGGAGGTGGAGAGGTCCGCGATGACCCAGACTACGCCCGACGCTCCGGTCAGAAGGCAGCGAGCGCAAGTCAAGGTGCGCACCCTGCGTACCGACAGATGGTGGCTTGTTCCGCTGCTGACGTTCCTCGGGCTCAGCTCATTCCTTGTCTACGGCGTGTGGGCGATCATCGACAACAGCTATTTCGTCGATCCCTACATCGCGCCGTTCTCGTCGCCCTGTCTGGCGACGTCGTGTCCCGAGGGAGCCCGGCTGTTCGGCCTGGCGCCGTTCGGCGACTGGTACGCACTACCGCCCGGGCTGCTCATTCTCGGCCTGCCGGGCGGTTTCCGGCTTACCTGCTACTACTACCGCAAGTCCTACTATCGCTCCTTCTGGCTCTCGCCTCCGGCGTGCGCCGTCCAGGAGCCGCACGGCAAGTACACCGGCGAGCGGCGCTTCCCGCTGATCCTGCAGAACGTGCACCGCTACTTCTTCTACGCGGCCATCGTGATCGGCCTCATCCTGGCCTACGACGCCGTCCTGGCGCTCGTCCACAAGCCGATCGGCCTGGGCACCTGGATCCTGGTCGTCAACGCCGTCCTGATCAACGCCTACACGCTGTCGTGCCACTCCTGCAGGCACATCACCGCGGGCAGGCTCAACCACTTCTCTCGCCACCCGCTGCGCTACCGGGCCTGGACGTTCGTGTCCAAGCTCAACGCCAAGCACCAACCCCTCGCGTGGGCCTCGATGTTCTCCGTCATGGGCGCCGACCTGTATGTCCGCCTGGTGGCCAAGGGCATCATCGCCTTCCCGTACGCGTAAGGACCAGCTTCAGTGGATAACTCGCTTAACACAGAGCGTCACGAATACGACGTCGTCGTCATCGGCGCGGGCGGCGCCGGCCTGCGGGCCGCGATCGAGGCCCGCCAGCAGGGCAAGAAGACGGCGATCGTGTGCAAGTCGCTGTTCGGCAAGGCGCACACCGTCATGGCCGAGGGCGGCGCGGCCGCCGCGATGGGCAACGTCAACCCGGCCGACAACTGGCAGGTGCACTTCCGCGACACCATGCGCGGCGGCAAGTTCCTCAACAACTGGCGGATGGCCGAGCTGCACGCCAAGGAGGCGCCCGACCGCGTCTGGGAGCTGGAGGCCTGGGGCGCGCTGTTCGACCGCACCAAGGACGGCAAGATCAGCCAGCGGAACTTCGGCGGGCACGAGTACCCGCGGCTCGCACACGTGGGCGACCGTACCGGCCTGGAGCTGATCCGCACGCTGCAGCAGCGCGTCGTCGCCCTCCAGCAGGAGGACTACGAGAAGCACGGCGACTACGAGGCCTACATCAAGGTCTTCGCCGAGTGCACGATCACGCGGCTGCTCAAGGACGAGGAACGGATCTCGGGCGCGTTCGGCTACTGGCGCGAGACCGGAAATTTCGTGCTTTTCGATGCGCCCACCGTGGTCCTGGCCACCGGCGGCATCGGCAAGTCGTACGTCGTCACGTCCAACTCCTGGGAGTACACCGGCGACGGCCACGCCCTGGCCCTGCTCGCCGGCGCGAACCTGATCAACATGGAGTTCATCCAGTTCCACCCCACCGGGATGGTCTGGCCGCCCTCCGTGCGCGGCATCCTCGTCACCGAGTCCGTCCGCGGTGACGGCGGCGTGCTGCGCAACTCCGAGGGCAAGCGCTTCATGTTCGACTACATCCCGGACGTCTTCAAGGACAAGTACGCGACCACGGAGGAGGAGGGCGACCGCTGGTACACCGACCAGGCCAACAACCGGCGCCCGCCGGAGCTCCTGCCGCGTGACGAGGTGGCCCGCGCGATCAACGCCGAGGTGAAGGCCGGCCGCGGCTCACCCCAGGGCGGCGTCTTCCTCGACGTCTCGACCCGGCTGCCCGCCGAGGAGATCAAGAAGCGGCTGCCGTCGATGCACCACCAGTTCAAGGAGCTGGCCGACGTCGACATCACCGCCGAGCCCATGCAGGTGGGCCCGACCTGCCACTACATCATGGGCGGCGTCGAGGTGGACGCCGACACCGGCGAGTCGGCCGTGCCGGGGCTCTTCGCCGCGGGCGAGGTGTCCGGCGGCATGCACGGCTCCAACCGGCTGGGCGGCAACTCGCTGTCCGACCTGCTGGTGTTCGGGCGCCGGGCGGGCGCGGGCGCGGCGGCGTACGTGGACTCGCTGGAGGCCAGGCCCCGGGTCCTGCCCGAGCTCGTGGAGGAGGCCCGCCAGGAGGCGCTGGAGCCGCTGGGGCGCGACGGCGAGAACCCGTACGAGGTCCACCACGAGCTCCAGAGGACGATGAACGACCTGGTCGGCATCATCCGCAAGGCCGAGGAGGTCGCCGAGGCGCTCCAGGTCGTGGAGAAGCTCAAGGAGCGCGCCCAGGTGGTCGGCGCGGCCGGGTCCCGCATCTACAACCCCGGCTGGCACCTCGCCATCGACCTGCGCAACATGGTGCTGGTCTCGCAGTGCGTGGCGCGCGCCGCGCTGCTGCGCGAGGAGAGCCGCGGCGGGCACACCCGCGACGACTTCCCCGGGATGAACCCGGGATGGCGCCGCAAGCTGCTCGTCTGCTCCACCGAGGACGGCTCGACGGTCAAGGTCGAGGAGAAGCTCCAGTCGAGCATGCGCGACGACCTGATCACCCTGTTCGACCGGGACGAGCTGAAGAAGTACCTCACCGACGAAGAGATGACCGAGTTCGACGGGATTTCGAAATGAGCTACAAGGCGAAGTTCAAGGTCTGGCGCGGTGAGGGCGGTGAGGGCAAGCTCGAGGACTTCACCGTCGAGGTGAACGAGGGCGAGGTCGTCCTCGACATCATCCACCGGCTGCAGGCCACGCAGGCGCCCGACCTGGCGGTGCGCTGGAACTGCAAGGCCGGCAAGTGCGGCTCCTGCAGCATGGAGATCAACGGCAAGCCGCGGCTGGGCTGCATGACCCGGATGTCCACCTTCGAGGAGGACGAGACCATCACGGTCACGCCGATGCGGACGTTCCCGGTCATCAAGGACCTGGTGACGGACGTGTCGTTCAACTACCAGAAGGCGCGGGAGATCCCGTCCTTCACGCCGCCGGCCGGCGTCCGGCCCGGCGAGTACCGGATGCAGCAGGTCGATGTCGAGCGGTCCCAGGAGTTCCGCAAGTGCATCGAGTGCTTCATGTGCAACAACGTCTGCCACGTCATCCGTGACCACGAGGAGAACAAGGCCGACTTCTCCGGCCCCCGGTTCCTCATGCGGATCGCCGAGCTGGACATGCACCCGTACGACGTGGCCGACCGCCAGGAGGCGGCGCAGGACCAGCACGGCCTCGGCTACTGCAACATCACCAAGTGCTGCACCGAGGTCTGCCCCGAACACATCAAGATCACCGACAACGCGCTGATCCCGATGAAGGAGCGCGTGGCGGACCGCAAGTACGACCCGCTGGTGTGGCTCGGCAACAAGATCTTCAAGCGCGCCAAGTAGGCGCGTACGAAATGAGGGGGGCTGGATCTCCAGCCCCCCTCATTTCGTTTCCCGGCTACTTGCGGCCCCAGCGCCTGCGCTTGGGGTCCGGCATCTCCTTGGTCTGCTCCGGCTGCCCGGGCTCCGGCGGCAGCGGCTGGACGGCGGTCGCCTCCGCGTCGGGCGCCAGGTAGGGCGGCGGGTCGTACGCCTGCTGCTCCTGGTTCCGGTCCGGCGGGTCGAACAGGGACTGGCCGCCCTGCCACGGCTCCGAGTCGCCGGACTCCGACGCCGAGACCGCGCCGAGCGGGCGCTCCTGGCCGGGGACCTCGTACGGGTCGCCGCCGCCCGGCGGGATGTCCGCCGGCGGCGGGTCCGCCGGGACCAGCGGCTCGAACGGGTCGCGGAACTCCTTGGGCTTGGGCGGCTCGTGGTTGAAGGAGTCGAACTCGTCCGGGTGCAGCACCATGGGCTCCGCCACCGGCGGCGGCGGGGGCTCCTGCGCGTAGCCCTGGGACGGGTACGGGTGCTCCTCGTAGCCGGGGACCGGGCCGCTCGGATACGTCTGCACGGGGACGAAGCTGATGATCGGCGCGTACGCCGTGCCGCCCGGGTAGCCGGGCGCGGGGAAGCCCGCCGTGGCGTAGTAGCCGGGCCCCGCGGGGTAGCCGCCCGGAGGAGGCGGAGGCATGTCCGGCCGGCCCATCTGCGGCCCGGCCTTGCGCACGGCCGCCACGTGGGCCATGCGGCGGAGGCGTCCCTCGAAGATCAGGACCGCGAAGAGCGCGAGCAGGACCAGCACCAGCGCCGGGATGCTGAGCTTCTGCGTCAGCGACTTCTGGTCGAACTCCGGCGCCGCGTTCCGCAGCTCCAGCGGCACCTCCTCGGAGGAGGCGGGCTGCGTGTCGCTCGGCTGCACCGACGGCGCCGTGACGGGCTCGGAGGACGCGATCTCCGGCATGTCGACGGATGGCTCGGAGGTGGCCTGCGAGGGGGTCGGGGGCGTCTCGACCGTCTGGGTGGGCAGCGGCTGGGGGTTCTGATTCTGCTGCGGCGGGGCGCTGGTGGTCGCCGGAGGCGTCGTGCTCTTGGTCGGCTTGGGGGTCTTGCTCGCCTTCGTCGGAGTCGAGGTGACGGTCTTCGTGATCGTCGTCTCCGGCTCCTCGGGCTCCGGTGTGCCCGCCGTCTCGGTGATCGTGACGGTGGTCTCCGGCGTGGTGTCGCACGTCTCGCCGATGTCACAGGGCTCGACCGGCTGGTACGCCGACACGGAAGCGCTCGCGCTCTGTACGATGAACGGTGTCGCCCCGACGCCGGCCAGGCCCAGCGCCAGGACGACAGCGGACGCGGCCGTCGCTCGCGTGCGTGCCACCGGTGCCCTCCGCGTATTCCGGAACCTTGGTCAAGGGAATACTAGTCGGGTCAAAGTAACAGTAAAGCCCGAATTAACCTACGTTTTGCTTTTTCGGCGTCTTTGCACCGTGCCAATCAACCACAGGGCTCCCAGCAGCGCTCCGATGCCGCCGGCGACCACCGGCAGCCCCTTCGGACCGTCCAGCGGGCTCGCCCATGCGACAGGGCGGGCGTGCTTCCGCGCCGCGGCCACGTTCCACGGCAGCGGCACCACACCTTCGGCGCCGCGCGCGGGCTGCCCGGCCGCTCCTGGAGCGGCTTGCGGCGCCGCCATGCCGGGCAGGAGAGGCGCGCTCCCCAGCGGGGGCGCCGCGCCGGGCAGGACCAGCGCGGGCGGAGCGCCGGGCACCGGCTGCGGCACGGCCTCCGGCAGCCGCTGCAGGCCCTGAGGCGCCTGCGGCAGACCTTGAGGCAACTGCGGCACCTGCGGCAGCCCCTGAGGCAGCTGCGGGAGTCCTTGAGGCAGCTGCGGCGCGGCCTGAGGCCGCTGCAGGCCCTCGGGCAACTGCGGCGCGGCTTGAGGCAGCCGCTGCAGGCCCTCGGGCAGTTGCGGAACGGCCTGAGCCAGCCCGGGCGCCTGCGGCGCAGCTTGGGGCAGCTCAAGGCCCGGCGCGACCTGAGGCCACCGCGGCATCATCTGGGGCTGCCGGGGCGCCTGCGGCACGCCGCCCTTCAGCCGGCGCGCGGTCCCTCCGGCCGCCTCACGCCGCGGCGCGGCCGCTTCGGCGGGCCACTGCCCCTCGAGCAGCACGCCGGCCCCGGCCAGCAACCGGCGTCTGGCCTGCGCTCCGGCGACCTCTGGCGCCTCCGCGTCGGCTTGCACCTTCGCCCAGGCCCGTGCGGGCGGGGCGGGCTGTTGCAGTTGGGCGAGGAGTCGTTCCTTCGCCTCGGCGTACTCGCGGCTCTTCCCCGGGGCCGCGCCGGGCAGCGGCTCTTCCGGGCTCACGCGGACCGCCGGGCCGCTGAACCCCTGCTCCTCGTCCATGACGCGCGTGGCGGCCGTCTTGGTCTTGGTCGTCAGCGGCCCGCCCGCGTCGGCCCGCATCCCGGCCACCGCCGCGAGCACCACCTGCTTCGCCCCCGACGGCGTGGTGAGCGTCACGTCCACCTCCCGCTCACCGGTGAGGTCGCCCAGCTCGCACACCCGCGTCCCGGGCGGGACCGCGCTCGGCAGCACCGAGCCGCCCGTGACGCTCAGCGCCTGGGCCGCCAGCGCCCGCGCGGCCCGCACGCCGCCCCGGGCCGCCCCCAGGCTCGCCTCCGCGCCGGGCGCGGGCGCGAACGGCGTGCCCGGCGCCGCCGAGGCGCAGGACACCTGCGTCAGCGCCGCCGCCGGGCTGGCCGCGATCGCCACCTTGACCCCGTCGGCCATCCCGTTCAGCCGCACCCGGAACCGCTGGACGTCGCCCGTCCTGATCCACACCCCGGGCGTGCTCACCCGCTCCAGCACCAGCGACACCCGGGAGGCCGCCAAAGGCACGGAAGGCACAGCCGCAAGGATCAGTGCACCCGCAATGATCCAGCCACGCCGCATCACTCCCAACTCCCCCGTTGCGACAGATGTCACTCTTGGTAGTCATTCTGTCACACAGAGGAGGCACCTAATCCCGCGAAAGGAGCAGATTCTCCACAGTCTTCATAACGGGCAGATCCGCCCCGAGCCACTCGACCGAGTAGTACTCGCCGGGCCCCAGCCACCGCAGCGCCAGGTGCTCCCGGGCCTCCGGGACCCCCGAGGCCAGCGAGCACAGCCACACGCGCAGCACGTACCCCTCGGAAAGCTCCCAGTCCCCGCCCACCTGCTCACCCACCGTGACCTCCACGCCGAGCTCCTCGCGGCACTCGCGGACGAGCGCCGCCGTCTCGCTCTCGCCGGGATCCACCTTCCCGCCAGGGAACTCCCAGCCACCCGCGAGCGCCGGAGGCTCGGCGCGCTGGGCGGCCAGCACCCGAGCGCCCGACGCGACGATCACCGCGGCCACCACGACCGTGTCGAAATCATTCACAGGGTAGGATTCTGCAGCTTCTTCAACTGCTCGAGCACGTCGGGGTTCTGCAGGGGGCGGGTGAAACCGAGGCGGTTGTCCCGGGCCTTGTAGCTGGTGACCTTGATCGGCCCGCACAGCCGGCACCGGGCCTCCAGCATCTTGCCCTTCGACACGACGAGCCCGACATGGCCGGGGTTGTCGGCGGACGTGCCCGGACCGGCGTTGAAGAACACCAGGTCACCTGGCTGTTCCTGGCCGTCTAAAACCTTCACGCCGAACGGCCACTGCCCGAACGTCGTACGCGGGATCATCAGCCCCGCCTCCCGATACGCCGCGAAGATGACGCCCGAGCAGTCGAACGCGTCGGGCCCCGTCCCGCCCCACAGATACGGCTTGCCGCGCTGCGCCAGCGCGTATTCCAAAATCTTGGCCACGATGTCGCTCGGCGCGGCCTCCACCAGCGAGTCGTCGCATTCCTCCGAAGCCTGCGGCGGCACCTTGACGTCGCCCGACTTGGCGTACTTCCTGGCGATCGCCTCGACCTGGTCCACGTACCACCAGGCCCGGTTGTAGACGAACAGCGCCTGCCGTACGTTCTCCGGTGCGCCGTTGCGCTTGAGCATCCGCGCGGCGCCGAGGATCGCGTCGGCCGGGTTGTAGATGTCGCCCACCCCGTCGCCGTCGCCGTCGGAGGCGTACCCGGTGAACTTCGACGACATCGCGACCCTGGCCTTGCCGCCCCACGTGGAGATCAGGAACTGCATCGGCCCGGCCGCGCCCGCGTAGTTGGTGCCGCTCTTGACGCCCGGCAGGTTGGAGCGGCCGTGGTCGGTCTCACGCTTGCCCACGGCGGCCAGGATGTTCCACTGGACGCCGATCTTCTTGCCGTACTGCTTGTAGAACTCCAGATATTCGCCGGGGATGTCCGACGTCGCCGAGTCGGACACCTCCTCCACCTGCGTGTTGTCGTTGCAGTCGGGCGAGGTGCCGCCGTCGCTGAGGAACGACGGCATCGAGATCAGCAGCATCGGCGACACGACGACCGCCACCAGGAGTAGCACGCCGGCGGCGCCGATGATCAGCGCCAGCCGGGTACGTGAGAGCTTCACCCCGAGGTGTCCCCCTCCTGGCCCTCCGTGGCAGGCCGGATGTCGAAGATCCGCCAGTCGGCTCCCGACTGGGTCACCGTGACCGCGTACTCCTCCTGAGCCGTCTGGTTACCGCTCTTGGCGGTGACCTGCCTGGCCGAGGCGACCACGAAGATGATGGAGTTCTTCTCGATCTGCCTGATCTCCTTCAGCCTGGCCGTGGCCTTGGAGACGATCTGGTCGTTGCGGTTCTGCTCGACGGTGCCCGCCGAGGTCATGGTCCTGGTCAGCTCGTTGCCGAGCTCGGCCGTCGTGTACGCCTTCACGCGGGTCGCGTACGCCGCCGGATCCTCGTCGTACCTGAAGGTGCCGTACTCGGCGGTGAACCGCTCGGCCAGGTCCGCCGTCGCGGCCAGCTGCTCCTTCTTCATCGGCAGGAACGAGTAGATGTCGAACGGGGCGGCGCTCGCGGTCGCCAGCGGCGTGCTCGACGGAGCCGGCGCGCTGACGACCCTGGCCGGCTCCTGACCGGGCCCGGCCTGCTCCTCCGAGTCGGGCCACATGGTCAGGTAGATGCCGACCGCGGCGATGACCACGACGACGACGGCGAAGGCCACCCCCCGCCTGTCACCTCCCTGCACCATGTTCGTTCAGTCCTTGTCCGGGTTGTTCGGCTTGAGCCAGAACGGCACATCCGGGCTGTCGCCTCCGGAGCCGCCGTTGCGGCTGCCACGCAGCCAGAGGGGCGGGGCCTCGGAGGTGCGGGACGAGGGCTCGTCCGAGCCGAAGATCCGGGAGCCGGACGAGCCGCCGGACGGCCTGGAGCCGCCGCCCGACCGGGTGGAGCCGTTGGACCTCGAACCGCCGCCGCCGAACAGGCCGCCACCCGAACCGCCACGGGAACCGCCGCCCGAACCGCCACGCGATCCGCCGCCGGAACCACCAGAGCCGCCTGAGCCACCTGAGCCGCCGCCGAACAGCCCGCCGCCGCTTCCGCGCGAACGCGTGCCGCCCGAGCCGCCGAACCGGGAGCCGCGCGACCCGCCGGACGAACTACGCGAGCCCGACGCCGAACCGCCGCGGGACGCCCAGCCGCCGCCGGACCGGCCGCCGAACCAGCCGCCGCCCGAGCCGCCGCCGGAGCCACCTGAGCCATTGGAACCGCCGGAGGCCGTGCCACCGGCCGCGCCGGTCACCCGGGGGCCGCCCGCCGCGGGACCGCGCGTGCGCGTGGGTGTCGTGCCCAGGTTGAGCGGCGGCGCCGTACCCCTGCGCGGCTCCATCGGAGCCCTGGCGCCCGCCTTGCCGCCCTGCTGGTCGGTGTCCAGCGGCGCGGCCGTGGCCGGTACGCGGGTGCCCGAGGGAACACCGTCGCCCTCCTCGGCGCGAACCCGGGCCTGCCCCGCGCCGGCCGCCGCCGTGGCCGCGGCGCCCGCCGCGTTGGCGACGCCGGCCGCCCTGATGATCGGCTCGGCCTTGCGCAGCCCCCAGCGGCCGATCCTGGCCGAGGCGACCGGCGGCAGCGCGCCCGCGGACCGCTCGAGGACCGACGAGCTCGCCGCCTCGCCCAGCATGCGGGTGGTGACCGTGTGGCCGTTCATCGAGGCGAACAGGTGCTGGAACGGCCTGCGGTAGAAGAACACCGCGATCGTCAGCAGGGCCATGAACAGCACCTGCAGGCCCCATGGCATGGCCGTGGAGATGATCAGCGCGTACCCGTAGACGAGGACGCTGAGCACCAGCGTGAGCACGGCCTGCCTGAGCAGCGTGCCGACGAGCATCTCCACCCAGCGCATGGCGACGATCCGGCCGCTGCCCGGATGGACGCCGATCAGCAGGAACACGGGCCCGAGGATCAGCAGCAGCAGGAAGCCCACCTTCAGCACCAGCAGCGAGACCGCCACCAGGAAGATGAGCAGGCCGGCCACGATCGCCGCGATGAACGCGCCGACCGCCACGCCGAGCCGGTTGGACCAGTCACGGCCGGAGAAGACGGTGTAGACGGGGTCGTTCTTGAGCTTGTCGGCCAGCGAGGCGTACTCCGACTGGCGGGCGCCCACGTCGGGTGCCGGCTGGCCGGCCACGGCCCGCGGGACCGACTGCATCTCCAGCACCTTGCGGCCCCAGTCGCGCACGATCGGCTGCTGCGGGTCGGCGGTGCCGAACAGGCCCACCAGCCACGGCTTGCAGACCAGCGTGGACCACAGCGCGTCGGCGTTCTGGTCGACGCCCGGCGTGCCGGTCTGGGCGTAGCCGCCGGCCTGGACCTTCGCGTCGGCGCCGCCGGGCGGCGGCAGGCAGGAGGCGCCGCCCGCGCCCGGCAGGCCGGCGAAGGCCGAGTTGACGACCTCGCCGGTCTTGTCGGTCACGACCTTGCCCAGGCCCGTGAAGTCGCCGGGACGGCTGAGGAACCAGACCGCCACGGTGACCGCGAGCACCATCCAGATCACGCCCTCGGCGGTCGTGGTGGCGCGCTTGCGGATCAGCCCGTACCAGGCCAGCCAGATGGCGCCGAGGATGACGATCGGCTGGAGGAAGGGCCAGTACATGGCCTTGGAGAGGTTCGTGATGATGTCGTCGACCACGTCCTTGATCGCCTGGAGCGGTCCCTCCGTCGCCGCCGCCTGGTACGTGGTGATCGTCAGCCGGTCGATGGCCTTGGCCGCGGTGAAGATGCCGTTGGCCCACATGTTGCCGAGCACGGCCACGTAGTCGGAGCAGCCCAGGTCGTGGGTGTGCCAGAACTGGCCGCTCATGCCGAACTGGGAGTAGTTGGTGGTCGGCGTCTGCGGCGCGCCTTCGACGGCCGGCGCCTGGATCAGGCCGTCGGTGCCGCCGCCGACCATCTCCGGGTTGAGCGGGCCCGACAGGTCACAGGGCGCCGCGGCGGCCGGGGCCGACAGCCCGCCCACCACGATCGGCATCACGAGAATGCTCGTGACGAGCGCCAGTGCCAGTGCGAGCCGTCGAGACAGCCGGATCTTCATGACCGTACCTCCTGCGCCCTGCCCACGCCCCCCTGAAGATCATCATGCCCGTTGCCGTCGGGTTTGTCGTGCGTCGGGTTCGTGTCGAGCCAACGGAGAAGATCCTCGGAGATCAGGTCTACTCCGATCCGCCCCGCCCTGCCATCCAGATCGCGGAATACGCATTCGCCGTTGCCGAGCGAGCGCAGCACGGCCTTGTGCTCCTCCGACGGCTCCACCCCGAGCAGGGACATGACGTGGTCCACCTCCACCCGTTCGGTGGACCTGAACGCGAAGACGGACGACAGGCAGTTGGTCACCTGCTCGTTGAGCAGGTCGCCCGCGTTCTGCGAGACCAGGACGAGGGCGGTGTTGCGGGAGCGGCCCATCCGGCTGACCTCGGGCACCAGCTTGGCGCCCTCGGGCGTGGAGGTGATCGCCCACGCCTCGTCCAGGAAGATCGCCTTGGGGGCGCGCCGGTCGAGGCCGTTCATCAACCTGCGCGCGAACTGGGAGACCAGGTAGAGCAGCGCCACCGACAGCCGCTGCTCGTAGGAGTAGTCGTCCCTGGTCGTGGCCACGTCGGGCAGGGTCAGCCCGCCCAGCGTGAACACGGTCGTCCAGCCCTCGCTGTCGATCTGGTCACCGCCCGAGGGGTCGAAGCAGAGCCTGGCCAGGTGCATCTCCGACATGGAGCGCAGCACCGCGCCCAGGTTCTTCGAGGCGGGGTCGTCGGCCTGCTCCAGGAAGTCGACGACCTTGCCCAGCGACGGGTCGGGCGCGTTGGAGACCGCGGCCACCGCCTGGATCATGGCCGACTCGCGCTCCTCCGACATGCGGGGCAGCAGCAGCCTCAGCGTCTCGGTGGCCATGGTCTTCTTCGCCGCGATGTCGTCGCCGAACGAGAACGGATCGAGCAGCCCCGGCGCCGCCGACCCCAGCGGGATGATGCGGGCCTTGCGGCCCCGCTTCTCCAGCAGCCGCACCAGCGACTCGGCGTCGCCCTTCGGGTCGATCACCGCGACCGTCACGCCCCTGAGCGCCATCTGGTAGATCATCAGCAGCGCGAGCGTGGTCTTGCCGCCGCCGGGCTCGCCGGTGATCGCGATGGCGGTCGGCCGGTTTCGGGTGGCCGCCAGCAGCGGGTCGAAGTGCACGATGCTGCGGGCCCTGCCGACGGTCTCGCCGATGTACGGGCCGAGCCAGACCTCGGTGCCGTCGCCCAGCCGGTCGCCGAGGTCGACGGTGGCGGTGGCCATGCCGCCCGCGATGGTGCGCAGGGGCTGCCGCTGCGCGTAGGCGTTGACGCGTACCTTCTCGCCCGGCAGCGTCTCGCAGAACAGCGAGAACTGGTCGCCCGTCGAGTTGACCACGTCGATGCCCATGTCGCGGTAGTGCTCGACGACCGCCTCGACGCGCTGCACGCAGATGTCCTCGGTGGGGGCCGACACGATCAGGCGGTGCCAGCCGTACACGAAGGGCAGCCGTTCCTTCGTGATGCCGTGCTCCAGCATGCGGGCCGCGTCGATCTGCTCGGCCAGCGCCAGCGGCGCCTCCGCGCCGGCCTCGCGGATGTGGTGGTCCATGTCGCGGGCGTGCGCGAGCTTGCGCGCGACGTCCTTGGACGCCTTGACCGGCGGGATCAGCCGCATCCGCGACGAGATCTCCACGGGGAAGGCGAGCTGGTCCGCGAAGTGCATCCACGGCTCGCCGTCCGGGAACGGCATGAGGTCGGGGAACCTCGCGAACGACAGGTAGGCCACGTACGAGTCGCCCTGCGGCTGCACGATGCGCAGCAGCGACCTGCCGTTGTGGATCTCCCCCTCGACCAGCGACTCGATCTCGCCCTTGCCCCAGCGCCGCTTCGGGCTGGCCGACGGCGGCGGGTCGCCGAGCGCGCCGGAGGCCGCGTGCTGGAACAGCCACGCCACCTCGACGGAGGTGGCGTGCCTGGCGTACAGGGCGCTCGACGTGAGCGCCCTGCCGAGGCGTTCGGCCTGCTCGGTCCAGCGCCCGATCTCGCTGTCGGGGACGTGGTCGTCCTCCATACCGAGCGCCTTCTCGGTCTTCTGGTAGAAGCCGAAGAGCTGGGACAGCACGCCGGCGCCGAGCTGCCTGCCGCGCGGGCCGAGCCGCACGCCGAGGAAGACCTCCTTGGACCAGAAGTCCTTCGCCCAGACGTGCCGGTACATCTCCTCCAGGTAGTCGCGCCAGCCGGGCCCCTCGTCGGAGGTGGCGTTGAGCGCCATGGCCCACTCGGCGGCGGGGTACGTGCGGTGCGCGACCCTCAGGTGGACCTCGGCGTCGGGCATCCTGATCGCGGCCAGCGCGATCGTGATGTTGGTGGCCAGGGCCTCGCGTTCGTCGGGTGTGACGAACTCGTAGCTGACCGTCGGAAGGCGGAAGTACGCCCATGCGGAGGTGTCCGTGAGCAGGATGCGGTCGTCGAAATACCGGACCGCCAGGCGCTGGTGCGCTCGTGCCGCCCTGCTCATGCCGCCCCCTCGGCGCATGAACGGGCCAGACCTGCTCGCTTGTTCACTTATCGCTCACCGATTCTCGTGCCCGGGGGGTCACTCGCCAACTCCTCTTCGCTCGGTCGGACGGTCTGTGCCTGTGCCGCGAAGCCCGCGATCACGACGCCGGCGAGGGCGAGATAGGCCCGTTTGCCGGCCGTGCGCAACTGCCCCGGGTCGACGACCTCCGCGCCCTCGGGCGCCAGACCGTCCTCCCAGGGGACCCTGACGATGGCCCGGCATCTGCCCCTGGCCACCGACTCCGCCTGCTCGACGTCGGCCATCGAACGCCTGCTCACGCCGTTGACCACCATGACCGCACGCCTGCGCAGCTCCGCGCAGCCGTGCCCGTCGAGCCACTCGTACGTCATCGCCACCGCCTCCGACGCCTCCTCGCTCGCGGGGACCACCAGGACGAGCTGGTCCGCGTACGGCAGGAGCCTGGCCGCCAGCGCGGCGGCCGGGTCGATGACGGCGAGCTTGTAGTGGCGGTCCAGCAGGCGCATGGACTCGCCCAACCGATGGTCGGAGAAGAACGACCGGTCCGCCAGCCGCTGCTCGGCGCCCGCGTCGCTGTCCGCGCTGATCACCTCGAGCCCCGAGGCGGTCCTCGTGGTGTACCCACGCATGGTGAGATACCCGCTGACGCGGTCGAGCCCGGACAGCAGCGAGGTGAGAGTTTCGGGCGTCTCCGGCTGGATCTTGCTCGTCAGGGTGCCGCCGCCGGTGTTGGCGTCGACGGCCACGACCCTGTCGTCGCGGTATCTGGCGAAGGTGTGGCCCAGCATGAGCGCCGTCGTACTCTGACCGGCGCCGCCGGTGCAGCCCAGGACCACGATCCTGCGGCTGCCGCCGAACACGCCCCTGGCCCTGGCCTCGTCGATCTCGGACCCGTCGGTCCTGACCCCGCCTCCGCCGACGACCACCTGCGCGATCCTCCGCCACCCGCCGGAGTCCCGTCCCACCACGGACTCGACCCGCCGCACCCGGCCTTCACCTGGGCGGGGGACGGGCACGGGAGCGACGAACTCGCCCCCACGTTCCTGCGACGCCTCCACACCCCGACCGTCACCGGCACTCGCCGCACCCCGGCCATCTCCGGCCTTCGCCGCCGCGCTCCGGGAGTCACCGGCATTCGCCGCCGCAACCCGACCGTCCTCGGCGCTCGCCGCCACCCGCCGATCACCGGCCGCCGGACCGCGTGCGTCGGGCACGCCCACACCCCGGTCGCCGCGCGTGCCGGGGAAGGACCCGCTCCGGTCGCCACGTGTGCCAGGGATCGCCGCACCTCGGTCGCCACGCGTGCCGGGCACGCCCGCGCCGGGCACATCGCCCTTCGCCGCGAGCCGCCGCACCGTCGACCGCTCGGGCCGCTCAGCGGTGGGCCGCTCAGCCGTGGGCCGCTCGGGCCGGTCATCGGCCGCACCCGGCTCCTGCGTATCGGCACCGCCGGGCACTTCGGCGGCCTCAGCGACCGAGTGCGGCGCGTCGCTCTTCGGCGCCGCAACCCGCGCACTTGGCGCACTTACGTCGTCGCGCATCTCGGCAGCGTCGCCAGCCGTGACGTCGCCGGCCTTCTCCCGTGCGTCGGCCTTCTTCGGTGCGTCGCCCTTCGGCCCGTCGTCCGCCATACCCGGCGAGTCCACGCCACCGCGCGCATCCGTGACCTCGGCCACCGGCTGCGGCACACCCGCGTCCGACGCATCACCGACCGCGCCCGGCATGTCGCCCGATGCGTCGGGCACGTCAGCCGTCGTGCTCGGCGCACCCGGCGCGTCGGCTGTCGTGCTCGGACCCGAAGCTCCGGCCGTCGTGCTCGGCGAGTCGGCCGTCGTACTCAGCACACCCGGCGCGTCGGCCGTCGTGCTGGGCTCATCGCTCGGTGCACCCGGTGTGTCGGCCCTTGTGACGGGTGCCGTGTCCTGCTGGGGCGGGGCGGTGGATGTGGTGTCGGGGGACTCTGTGCCGGGCCTGCTGGCGGGGGGCCGGGGCAACGGCTTGGCGTCGGGGTTGAGCGGCGGCCAGACGCTCTGCGGGCCGGACAGCACCAGCGACGGGCCCAGCCGCGGCGGCTGCCCCTTCCGGTGCTGGTCCCGCGCGACCTCGTCCTCGCGCCGTTCTCCGCGCTTTTCCTCGCGTCCTTCCCCGCGGCCCTCCCCGCGTCCTTCCTCGTGACCTTCCCCGTGTCGTTCCTCGTCCCGCTCCCGGTCCCGCCGCTCGCCCTCCGCGGGACCCGAAGGTTCGGCGGGGGCGTCGGCGCTCGCCGCGAGCCGGCGCAACCGCCGCAGCGCCTCGGTGTCGATGGGCTTCCCCGCAGCAGGCTTGTGGGTCTCCGTCTCGCTGACCGTCCCGGCCGCCTCACGGTCGGTCCGCGACTCGTCGGGCGATCCGGAGGCGAGCCCCTGTACGTCCCCGTCCCGGCCCGCGGCCTCCTGGCCCCGGACCCCGGCCGCGGCTTCGCGGCCCCGCGTCTCGACAGCGGGCTCCTGGACCCCGACGTCGGCCAGAGCGGCGGTGGCCTCCCCCCGCCCCGTGCGTTCACGGGCGGCGGCATCCCTCGCGTCCCCACGATCCCGAGTCGCAGCGTCCCGGGCGTCCCCGCGATCCCGAGTCGCGGCGTCCCGCGCGTCCACGAACTCCCGAGTGGGAGGCTCAGGGCTCTCGTGGCCGCCGGGCGGCAGACCGTCCTGGCGGCGTCCAGGGCCGCCTGGAAGGGCCTCCTCGCGCCGCAACGCACCGACCCCGGACCTCGGTGCCGAAGGCGGGGCCGTCTCGCGTACCCGGGCCCTGAGGGCGGGCGCGGTGCCGCGGCGGGTGCCCCAGCGGCCGGTGGTCGGCTCCGCCACGGGAGCCTGGGCAGCGGCGGCGGCAGCGGCCGCGACGGCCGGGCGGACCTGGCGCGGACCGGCGATCCGCTGGCCCTCGCGCCGCCGCTGCGGCTGGCGGGCCTTGCGGGGCGCCTTCGACTTGGCCCGCGCGGGGGTGGTGCGCCAGACGCGGCCGGAGAACGTGATCGTCTCGGGCTCCGACATGGGCGCGAGGCGGTACCACGCCTTCGGCTGGCCCAGGTAGCGGAGCTGGGACTCGAGAAGCTCGGTGAGCCGCTTGCCCTCGATGACGGGTCGGGTGGACAGCCACGTCACGATCCCGGGCGGCACGAGGTACAGCACGTGCCACGGCATCTCCACCGGCACGCCCACCAGGACCAGCAGGAGCGACCACGGAACGAACACCCCGACGAAAACGCCGATCCAGACGATCGGCAGCGGCATCGGCAGCCGTAGGTCGTACAGCTTGTAGAGCCGCTTCTCGATCCGCCAGATGTTCGTATATGTGGGCAGGTCCACGCCGGTCCTCCTCTCCACCCGCTCGTACATGACCGCCGCGGAGCGGTCTCAACCCTCTACTTGATGCCCAGAGCGCCCGCGATCGCCTTCGCCGTCACCTCGATGATGTTGGGAACGTAGAAGATCACGCCGATGGCCACAGCCAGTATCAGGAACTGCACGAAACGTGTGATCTCGCGGGTGAAGAGGAAGAAGAGCGCGACCACCGAGACGACGACGAGGAACAGCGGGGCGAAGAAGCCGCGCAGGAAGTTGGCGAGGCCTCCGGTGTCCGGGCCGGTCGCCGGGGGCGTCGGCGTCAGTTCGATCAGGTGGAGCAGAACGGTCTTCAGGGTCACTTCTTGTCCTCCCGGGGGGTACCGATGAGCGGCGTGGCCGTGCCTCTATCCAACGACCCGGCCGGCGCCGCGAATGTCGGCGACGAACCACTTGTCGCCCTGCTTCTCGACGGTCAGCCGGTAGGCCATCTCCAGCGTGCCGCCCACAGCCGCGGGATCGGTGGCGTCGGGGGTGGCGGGTGTCTCGCTGTTCGGCACGACCCACACCACGACCGCCTGGATCTCTCGGGTGGCACCCCCCACAGGCACCACGACCTTCTTCAGCTCCCTGAACGTGAACGTGCCGCCGAAGCTCGGCAGGGTCCGGCCCGCGGCGACGTAACGCTGCAGCCCGGCCGCGTCGCCGGAGGCGTAGTCGGTGAAGAAACCCTTCAGCTGCTCTTTGAGCTCGCCCGCGGTGGCCTCGTCGGTCTCCGGCGCGGCGACCTGCGGCACGTCGGCCGGGCCCGGGGCGGGCAGCACCGCGGGACGGCCGACCACGGCGAACCTGCCGCCCCCCTCGTCGCCCGAGTAGTAGAGCGGGACCGACAGCATCAACCTGCGCGGGCCTGACTGGAAGGCCACACTGACCAGGGCGTTGTGGGCGTCGCTCGCCTCGATGTCGTACGGCTGGATGGCGACGGCCGCGAACTTGCCGTAGCCGTCCCAGCCCATTTGCGGATCCATGCCCTCGGCCAGGAAAGCGCCCAGCTTGCGCGACCTGCTCGCGGCGTCGTCCGGGCTGAAATTGAGATAGACCCCGGCGAACTGGGCGGCGAAAGCCATGCCCCGGTCGGCCGGAAAACCATGGTGAGCAGGCGCGACGCTATTGGGCGTCGCGCTCGTTTGTTGGGTAAATCGCTCAAATGGGGCACGAACCCCATTCACGACGACAACCACGATAACTGCCCAGAGAATGACACGGCCGGTCCATACGAGCCACCGCCCGCCTCCGCCCGACCAGCCGCCGCGCCGCGGCCTGCGAGGCGGCGGCGCGTCGAAGTCAGCCGTGTCAAGGCGCGCGGAAAGCTCGGGGTCGCCAGCGATCCGAGGATCGTGCTGGACGGTAGACCTACGAGCCATCACGCCTCCGCTCGCGCCGATCCCCCCGGCTGGCGCGGTGTCGTCCGTTGCCGATCCCCATCATCCGCGGTGAAGTAGTCACCCTATCCGGTCTCCGCCATTGTTCCAGGAAAGCCACGCCCATGCTGCGGCATGACCGTCCTGACGGCAAACCGGGTCGGCGGGCAGGCCTCATTGCCGATTCCTGAGACTTCCCGGTGGAAACAGCTTTTGACCAGCCCAGATACCTAAATTGGCATAGCGCGACAGCCACGGATTCCTGTCCTACCGGGCATGGACTCTCGCCAGGCGGATTCGGTATGGATCGCGGAGCGGAGTCAGGGCCGTCAGGCGGGCTCCGGATCCTGGGTCGGGCGCGGCTGACGCCTGCTGTGCAGGTCCACGACCGTCTGCTGGGCCGACCGGTCCAGGGACACGACCGTCGGCTGCACCGCCCGCTCCAGAGAGCCGCGCAGGTCCGCCAGCATCTCGGCGGCGTCCCGCTCTCGCATCCGCGTCGCCATCTCGTTGCGCTCGTCGACCTTCCTGCGGAGGTACGCCTCGCGGTTGACGCGCAGGCCGTACATGAGCTCGACCCTGATCAGGGCGAGCTCCTCCTCGAGGCTGATGCCGGCCAGAGTGGGCGCGGGACGTCGTTTCCGGATGATGCGGCGGATCATTGAGGGCCTCCCGAGTCAGCGTGAACGCCGTGACGATTCGACGCGCGGGGGCCCAAAGTGGTTGACGCATCAGTTGTCCCGGCATCAGACGTCCTACCGATTCCCGGGATGAGACGTCTGAGGGGGCATCGCCGCCGTCACCATCGGTAACGTACCGTAACGAACGGCGGCTTTCCGTGATTTCCCACAGGACACCCCGGCCAGGGCCGTGCTCAGACGTTGAAGCGGAACTCCACCACGTCGCCGTCGCGCATGATGTATTCCTTGCCCTCGACGCGGGCCTTGCCCGCCGCGCGGGCGTTGGCGATGGAGCCGACCTCGACCAGGTCGTCGAAGGAGACGACCTCGGCCTTGATGAAGCCGCGCTGGAAGTCGGTGTGGATCACGCCGGCAGCCTCGGGCGCGGTGGCACCCTTGGGGATCGTCCAGGCCCTGGTCTCCTTCGGCCCGGCCGTGAGGTACGTCTGCAGGCCGAGCGTGTCGAAGCCGACCCTGGCGAGCTGCCGCAGCCCCGACTCCTCCTGGCCGACCGACTGGAGGAGCTCCAGCGCCTCCTCCTCGTCGAGCTCGACCAGCTCCGACTCGATCTTGGCGTCCATGAAGACCGCCTCGGCGGGCGCGACCAGCGTCGCCAGCTGCTCCCGGAGCGCGGAGTCGCCCAGCTCGTCGGCGTCGAGGTTGAACACGTACAGGAACGGCTTGGCCGTCAGCAGGTGGAGCTCGCGCAGCTCCTCGCGGTCGAGGCCGCTCTCGAAGATGGTCTTGCCGGTCTCCAGCACGCTCAGCGCGGCCTCGGCGGCCTCCAGCGCGGACTTCTTGTCCTTGTTGTTGCGCGCCTCCTTCTGCAGGCGCGGGATGGCCTTCTCGACCGTCTGCAGGTCGGCCATGATCAACTCGGTGTTGATGGTCTCGATGTCACGCTTGGGCGAGATGTCGCCGTCCACGTGCGTGACGTCGGGGTCGCTGAAGACGCGGACCACCTGGCAGATCGCGTCGGTGTCGCGGATGTTGGCGAGGAACTGGTTGCCCCTGCCCTGCCCCTCCGAGGCCCCCTTGACCAGGCCCGCGACGTCGACGAACTCGACCTTGGCGGGCAGGATGCGGGCCGAGCTGAAGATCTCGGCCAGCTTGGGCAGCCGGTCGTCGGGCACGCCCACGATGCCCACGTTGGGCTCGATGGTGGCGAACGGGTAGTTCGCGGCGAGCGCGTTGCCGGACTTCGTCAGCGCGTTGAAGAGCGTGGACTTGCCGACGTTGGGCAGACCGACGATACCGATTGAGAGACTCACGGACGCCAAGTTTACGTGCTGAGCGTAACGAGCGTGTCGGGCCGGATCGGCGCGCCGGAGTCCTGCATCATCGATCAAGTGGATGTCGTCTCGCTTCTCGTAGGTCTGGCCGCCGGGCTCGTCATCGGTTTCCTGGTGGCCAGGACGCGGGCCGCGGTGCGGGTGGCCGAGGCGGACGCGCGGGCCAAGTCGGCCGCCGACAAGCTGGTCTACGTCGAGGAGCAGCTCGCCGAGCGCTTCCAGGCCCTGTCCACGCGCGCCCTCGACGTCAACAACATCCGCTTCCTCGAGCTGGCCGAGACCAGGCTGGCCGCCAGCCGCGCCGAGGCCACGGGCGATCTGGACCAGCGCAAGCAGGCCGTCGAGCACCTGGTGGAGCCGCTGAAGGACGCGCTCGCCCGGGTCGAGTCGCAGCTGCGCGACACCGAGTCCGGCCAGCGCGCGGCCCGCGCCGAGCTGGCCAAGCAGATGGAGTTCGTACGGCAGAGCAACGAGCAGCTGCGCTCCCAGACCACGGCCCTGGTCAGGGCCCTGCAGCGGCCCGAGGCTCGGGGCAGGTGGGGCGAGCTCCAGCTGCGCAGGGTCGCCGAGATCGCCGGCATGCAGCACCACTGCGACTTCGACGAGCAGGTCACCGAGGGCCCCATGCGCCCCGACATGGTCGTCAGGCTCGCCGGCGGCAAGAACATCGTGGTCGACTCCAAAGTCTCGCTGGCGGCCTATCTGGAGGCCGCCGAGGCGTCCGACGAGAGCCTCGCCACGGTCCGGCTCGACGCCCACGCCCGGCACGTCCGCGAGCACATCGACCGGCTGGCGGCCAAGTCCTACTGGCAGGGGTTCAACCCGTCGCCGGAGTTCGTGGTGCTGTTCATCCCGGGCGAGGCGTTCCTGGCCCCGGCGCTGGAGCGCGATCCCGGGCTGCTGGAATACGCGATGACGCGGCGGGTCCACATCGCCACGCCGACGACGCTGATCACGATGCTGCGCACCGCGCACTACGCCTGGCAGCAGGCCGCGCTGAGCGAGAACGCGCGGGCGGTGTTCGAGCTGGGCAAGGAGCTGTACGAACGGCTCTCGTCCCTCGGCAGGAACGTCGACTCGCTCGGCAGGGCGCTGACGCGGGCCGTGGAGGCGTACAACAAGTCGGTTGGATCGCTCGAAAGCCGCGTCCTGGTCACCGCGCGCAAGCTGCACGATCTGGGCGTCGTGGACGGCGATCTCGACTCTCCTGAGATGCTCGAAGGCCTGCCCAGACCCCTGGCATCCCCCGAACTGCTGGAAACCTCGCCTCTGCTTTCCCACTCGAACGGTAAGTTGGCCAACGGGTCGCAATAAATCGGGGGTGGGGCATTGGGTGAGAAGAGGCGTTCCGCGGTCAGGCTGACCGCTCGCGGCGCCATCGCGCTCGCCCTGCTCGCCACCTTGGCGGGCTACGTGCTGGCGGCCCTGCTCGACATCCAGTACGTCGTGGGCGCGGCCTTCGTGCTGTCGAGCCTGCTGGGCGTGCTCCTGGTCAACCGGCGCGAGCTGCTGTCGCTGGTCGTGACGCCGCCGCTGGTGTTCTTCTGCGCCACGCTCTTCGTCGAGCTGGGGCGCGCGTTCGGCTCGGTGTCCATCGTGCAGTCGCTGGCGCTGGGGCTCTACACGTCGCTGACGCAGGGCGCGCCGTGGCTGTTCGCGGGGTCGGCCGTCGTGCTGGGCGTCGCGTGGCGGCGCGGGCTCCGCGACAACGTACGCGAGCTGCGGGAGGAGCTGAAGGCGGGCGCGGAGATGCCGCGCCCGCGCCAGCCGTTCGTGCCCGAGCCGGAGGGCTACTTCGAGCCCAAGGTCTACGGGACGCCGCGCGGGGACGACTAGGAGACCCGCAGGTCCTTGCGCAGCTCGTGGGGCAGGGCGAAGCGCATGCTCTCCTGGACCGACTCGACCTGGGTCACGTCGTCGAACCCATGCTTGGCCAGCCGCGCCAGCACCTCGTCGACCAGCTCCTCCGGAACGGACGCGCCGCTGGTCACGCCGACCGTGGTGACGCCCTCGAGCCACTCGTCGCGGATGAAGGTGGCGTTGTCGACGAGGTAGGAGGCCTCGGCCCCGTAGTCCTTGGCCACCTCGACCAGGCGCTTGGAGTTGGAGGAGTTTTCCGAGCCGACCACGATGACCAGCTGCGCCTCGGCAGCGATCTCCTTGACCGCGACCTGCCGGTTTTGCGTGGCGTAGCAGATGTCGTCGCTCGGCGGGTCGATCAGCGTCGGGAAGCGCTCCTTGAGCCGGGTGACCGTCTCGGTGGTCTCGTCGACCGACAGCGTGGTCTGCGACAGCCAGACCAGCTTGCTCGGATCCTTGACCTGCACTTTGTCGACCGCGTCGAGCCCGTCCACGAGCTGGATGTGGTCGGGGGCCTCACCGGAGGTGCCCTCGACCTCCTCGTGACCCTCGTGCCCGATCAGGAGGATGTCGTAGTCCTGGCTCGCGAACCGCCTGGCCTCGTTGTGCACCTTGGTGACCAGCGGGCAGGTGGCGTCGATGGTGCGCAGGCTGCGCCGGCGCGCCTCGTCGTGCACCGCCGGGGACACCCCGTGGGCCGAGAACACCACGATCTCGCCCTCGGGCACCTCCTCGGTCTCGTCGACGAAGATGGCGCCCCTGGCCTCGAGAGTCTTGACGACGTGGGTGTTGTGAACGATCTGCTTGCGTACGTAGATCGGCGCGCCGTACTGCTCCAGAGCCTTCTCGACCGCTACCACGGCTCGATCGACTCCGGCACAGTAGCCGCGTGGCTTGGCTACGAGTACTCGGCGGGAAGTGGGGGTCTGCGGCTCCATACTTTCTATGCTACGTGGAGCGGCCATCAGGCCTGCGCGTGCGTGGTTGCCCGCGGTTTGCCAAACTGGCCGTCCATTACTGACCTCCCAGGGAGACGTCATGTCCCTCAGCGACGTGATACGCAACATCGCCAAGACCGTCACCAACAAGGACGAGCTGAAGGAGAAGGCCAAGGACCTTCCGCTCCTGTTCATCCAGACGACACTCAGCGCGGCCGGGCAGGCCCTGCTGGTCGTCGACCGGGTGAAGAACTCCATCAAGGGCCTTGGCAACAAGGAGGAAGAGGAGTCGAACGACTCGCGCCCCTCCGCCGCCGAGCAGGTGGCCGCGGCTCCGGCCGCGGAGGAGGAGAAGCCGGCCCGCAAGGAGCCGGTGATCTTCGCGCCGCGGCCCAGCGCCGCCGAGCCCAACGGTGTCGCCAAGACCAAGCCCGACCCCGTCATCTTCGCTCCGGCGGGCAAGTCGGAGTCGGCGGCCACCGCCAACCCCGAGACCGCCGCCCCGGCCGCCGAGCCCAAGCCCGCCGCGGCGGAGGAGCCCAAGCCCGTGGTCACGGAGGAGCCCGCCGCGACCCCGAAGGCCGCCGAGCCCGCCGTCGCCGAGCCCGCCGTCGCCGAGCCCGCGGTCGCGGAGAAGCCCGCCGAGCCCGAGCCCAAGGCCACCGTCACGGACGAGCCCGCCGAGGTCGCCCAGCCGAAGGCCGCCGCCGTGGAGGCCGAGCCGAAGGCGGCCGTCGCGGAGGAGATCGAGCCCAAGGCCGCCGTCGTGGAGGCCGAGCCCAAGGCCGCCGTCGCGGCGGAAGCCGTCAAGGAAGAGGTCGTCAAGGACGAGGCCGCCAAGGTGGAGGCTGTCGCGGAGGAGGCCGTCGAGGCCAAGCCGAAGCGCACCCGCAGGACCACCAAGAAGCCCGCCGCGGCCCCCGAGGCGACCGTGGCCCCGGAGCCCACGGCCGCGCCGGAGCCCGCCCGCGCCCCCGAGCCCGCCGCCGCGCCCGAGCCGGTCGCCGCCGCCCCCGTGGATCTGGCCGAGCCGCTGCCCGGCTACTCCGAGCTCACCGTCGCGTCCCTGCGTGCCAGGATGCGCGGCAAGACCGCCGAGCAGATCAGCGACTTCCTCACCTTCGAGAAGGCCACGAAGTCCCGGCCCGAGGTGATCAAGATGTTCGAGAACCGCCTGGCGAAGCTGCAGGCCGGAGAGTAGGTCGTACCGACCCCGTAGTCTTCCGGCATGAGCGAGAAGACCTCACCCGAGTCTCCCCTGCCGATCCGCACGGTCCTGCAGATGGTGGGCGGTTGGATCGGCAGACTCGGCACGGTCTGGGTCGAGGGCCAGATCACCGACCTGAGCGCTCGTGGCGGCACGGTGTTCATGACCCTGCGCGACCCGGTCGCCAACGTGTCGGCCAAGGTCACCACCCCGCGCGGGGTCTACGAGGCCGCCGTGCCGAGGCCGGCCGACGGCGCCAGGGTCGTGATGCAGGTCAAGCCCGACTTCTGGGTCAACAGGGGCTCGTTCGCCTTCACCGCGCTGGAGATCCGGCCGGTCGGCGTGGGCGAGCTGCTGGCCCGGCTGGAGCGGCTCAGGCAGTTGCTGGCCACCGAGGGGCTGTTCAACGCCGACAGGAAGCGGCGGCTGCCGTTCCTGCCCGGCACGATCGGGCTCATCTGCGGCCGTGACTCCGCGGCCGAGCGCGACGTGCTGGAAAACTCCCGCAGGCGCTGGCCGGCCGTGCGGTTCAAGGTCGAGGAGGTGGCCGTCCAGGGGCCCTACGCGGTGGGCGAGGTGACCGAGGCGCTGCGCAAGCTCGACGCCGACTCCTCGGTCGACGTGATCGTCATCGCCCGCGGCGGCGGCTCTCTGGAGGACCTCCTGCCGTTCTCCGACGAGACGCTTGTACGCTCGGTGGCCGCCTGCCGCACCCCCGTGGTGAGCGCGATCGGCCACGAGCAGGACAGCCCGCTGCTCGACCTGGTGGCCGACGTGCGCGCGTCCACCCCGACCGACGCGGCCAAGAAGGTCGTGCCCGATGTCGGCGAGCAGCTCTCGATGGTGCGCCAGCTCCGCGACCGGGGCCGCAGGGTGGTGAGCGGCTGGCTCGACCGCGAGATGTCCTGGCTGACGTCGGTGCGCTCGCGCCCCTCGCTGGCCGACCCGGTGCGCGAGCTGGAGCGCCGGGCCGAGCAGGTCGAGTCGCTGCGCGACCGGACCAGGCGCTCGCTGTCCGGCTCGCTCGACCGGGCCTCCGACGACCTGACCCACCTGCGGGCCCGCCTGATCACGCTGTCCCCCGCGGCCACGCTGGAGCGCGGGTACGCCATCGTCCAGCACCCGTCGGGCGAGGTCGTACGCCTGGCCAAGGACGTCTCCCCCGGCTCGCTGCTGACGATCCGCCTGAGCGACGACCGCCTGACCGTACGCGCGGAGGAGCCGGACGAAACCGCGGACACGTGAGCGATCCCCGCCTGCTGATCGAGCGGGGCGCGCCCTCCACGGTGCTCTACCTGGCCTCCGAAGGCCTGGAGGCGGACGTGGCCCGGCTGCGTTCGCACGGTGTCGCGATGGTCGAGGAGCCGCATCTGATCTTCACCGACGACGGCACGTTCGGCGCACGGGGCCGGGAGATCCGGATGGCCGCGTTCAGGGACTCCGAGGGAAACCTGCTCTGCCTGATGACCTAGCGTGGGAGGTGTGAAGCTAACAAAGTTCACGCATGCCTGCGTAAGGGTAGAAATCGACGGCCGTGTGCTGGTCATCGACCCGGGGATCTGGAGCGAGCCGTCCGCGCTGGACGGGGCCGACGCGGTGCTCGTCACCCACGAACACAGCGATCACGTGGACGTGCTGCGGCTGCTCGGGGCCGGGGTCCCGGTGTTCGCGCCGGCGGGGGCGGAGCTGGACGGGCTGCCGTACACGCCGGTGGGCGCGGGCGAGGAGTTCTCGGCGGCGGGCTTCCGGGTGCGGGCGCACGGCGGGCGGCACGCGCTGATCTACGGGGGCCAGCCGGACTGCCCGAACCTCGGCTATCTGGTCGACGGCGCGCTCTACCACCCGGGCGACTCGGTGCACGTGCCGGACGAGCCGGTGGAGACGCTGCTGGTGCCGCTGCAGGGGTCGTGGCTGAAGACCGTCGAGGCGATCGACTTCGTACGGACGGTGCGGCCACGGCGGGCGTACGGGATCCACGACGCGCAGCTCAACGATCGCGGGCTGAGCACCACCAACGCCTGGCTGGCGAGGACGACCGACCACGGCTACCGCTGGCTGGCCCCCCGCGAGACCGCCTGACCCCTCCAGGGGCGTCAGAAAGGGGCGTCGTCGGAGTTGCCCCCCGAGGGCTCGGAGCGGCGCGCCATGGCGGCGGCGAGCTTGACCCTGGCCCCCTGGAGCCACTCCTCGCAGACCGCCGCCAGCTTCTCGCCGCGCTCCCACAGCTCGATGGACTGCTCCAGGGTGAGCCCGCCGGTCTCCAGTCGGCGCACCACCTCGGTCAGCTCCTCGCGGGCCTGCTCGTATGAGGGTGCCTTCTCGTCTCCTGCCACGACCACCACCCTAGACGGGGCGACCGACATCCGCAGACCAGGCGGCTCCGTCAGCCCTTGGGGCGCTGCTGCAGGACGGAGGCGAGTTCGGCGAGCTCCGGCCAGTCGGCGGTGCCGGAGATCACGAGCGTCACCTCCGGCAGCACGCGGACGAGCGAGCGCTGCTTCTTGTCCTCGCGGAAGCGCTGCTCCCACTGCACCCCGTCCACCTGCTGCGTGCCGACGGCCTTGTCGGAGTTGGCCATGCGGCTGGCGAACCCGGCCGCCGGCTGCTCGTTGCTCTGCGTGAACATCGCGTGCTCGCGCTTGGCGGTGGCGTAGCCGAGGAAGAGGACCTGGGCGCCGTTCTCACCCTTGGCGATCTTGTTGCTGTTGGGGATCCAGCCCGCCGGGTCCTTCTGCGGCGCCCACACGCCGTACGGCACCGAGTGGCCGAAGTTGGCGACGGTGATCGAGTATTCGAGCCGCGGTATGTGCTGCTCCCGGCTCTGCGGGGCGACCAGCAGGAACAGCCCGACCGCCGCGAGGCAGACGAACAGCGCTACCGCGTAACCGTAGAAACCCTGGGTGAACCGCACACTTGGCGAGGTTACCCGTTGGAGGAGGCGGTCGCCGACGTGGCCGGGTGGATCTGGCCGATGATCGCCAGCACCTCCTCGGCCAGGCCGCGATCACCCGTGCGGACGACCTCGGACACGGCCGCGGCCAGCGCGCCCGTGACGACGACGACCAGCGCGCTCTCGTCCTCGAACAGCGCCGCGTTGAGCTGCGCCCACTTGCGCAGCCGGTCGCGCATGACCACGTCGAAGCCGGGCGGCCCGTCGCCGCGCAGGAACAGGTCGGCCAGCTCCCGCTCCTCCAGGCACCCGTCGAGGTAGGCGCGGGCGGCGCTGATGAACACGCGCATCGGGTCGCTCTCACCGGCGGCGCGGGCCGAGCGGGCGGCCTGCTTCGTCCGCTGCGTCTGCCTGGCCTGGAACTCCTCGAACAGCGTCAGGTAGAGGTCGGCCTTGCCGGAGAAGTGGTGGTAGAGGCTGCCCACACTGGCGTCGGCCCTGGCCACCACGTCGGTCACGCCCGCCTCGGCGAACCCGTTGGAGACGAAGACCTCCCTCGCGGCGGCGAGCAGCGAGCTGCGGGTGGCGGCGCCGCGCTCGGACGTCCGCGGCTGGGCGACCACGTTTTCCACTTCGCTCATGCGATCTCCTCCAGGCTCCATGGTGGAGGCAAGATCTTTGGCGCGCACAGCGTATGGCGCAAAATCCGTTCTCCGTGATGGCAGGGCAGGGCAACCCTGTCGAAGCTTACCGATGTCACCCCCGACCCGCCCCTGCTGCGAGGAAGCGGTCATCTCGGGCAGGAGATGGGCAGATTATCCGCCTCTGGGCGGGAAGAGGGGGACAACTACGATCGACGTAGATTCCCCTTAGGAGGCTGCCCATCATGTCCGATCAGACATCCGTACCGCCCGCGCTCGCCACGGGCGAGCACGCCCCCGACCGCAACCTGGCGTTGGAACTGGTGCGCGTCACGGAGGCGGCCGCGATGGCGGCGGCCCGGTGGGTCGGCCGGGGCGACAAGAACGGCGCCGACGGCGCGGCGGTGAACGCCATGCGCCAGCTGATCAACACGGTTTCGATGAACGGCGTGGTGGTCATCGGTGAGGGTGAGAAGGACCATGCCCCGATGCTGTTCAACGGCGAGCAGGTGGGCGACGGCAGCGGCCCCGACTGCGACGTGGCCGTGGACCCCATCGACGGCACCCGGCTGACGGCGTTGGGCATGCCGGACGCGGTGTCGGTGATCGCGGTGAGCGAGCGCGGCTCGATGTACGACCCGTCGGCCGTGTTCTACATGGAGAAGCTGGTCACGGGCCCGGAGGCGGCCGACGTGGTCGACATCGAGGCCCCCGTGTCCGCGAACATCAACGCGGTCGCCAGGGCCAAGCACTGCTCGCCCTCCGACGTGACCGTGGTCGTGCTGGACCGGCCCAGGCACGAGGGGCTGGTCAAGGAGATCCGCGAGGCGGGCGCGCGGATCAAGTTCATCACGGACGGCGACGTGGCCGGCGCGATCATGGCGGCCCGCGGGGGCACCGGCATCGACCTGCTGCTGGGCATCGGCGGCACGCCCGAGGGCATCGTGGCCGCGTGCGCGCTCAAGTGCCTGGGCGGCGTGATCCAGGGCAAGCTCTGGCCGCGCGACGACGCCGAGCGCTCCAAGGCCGTGAACGCCGGGCACGACCTCAACCAGGTGTTGACGACGAACGACCTGGTCAAGTCCGACGACGTGTTCTTCGCGGCGACCGGCATCACGCACGGCGAGCTCATGCAGGGCGTACGGTTCCGCGCCGGCGCGGCGGTGACGGAGTCACTGGTGATGCGCGGCCGGTCGGGCACCATCCGCAAGATCGAGAGCGAGCACCAGCTCTGGAAGCTGCGCGCGTACAGCGCGATCAACTTCTACACGGCCGGCTGAGGACTCAGCGGCGGCGCTTGCGGCGGGGTGGCTCCTTGACCTTCACGTCTCCCGCGAAGTTCGTGGTGCGCACCTCGACGACGGGCGCCCCGGGCTCGGTCGGCTGCTTGGTCAGCCGTACGGACTTGCCCTTGGCGACCCTGATCACCTCGAGCCCCTCCGGCACGTGGATCTCCAGCCCGCCGAAGACGAGGGTGGCGTTGATGATGATCTGCCGGTTCTGCAGGATCGCGTCGCGGAAGTCCAGCTTGGTGGTGCCGAACATGGCCGTCACGTCCAGCTCGGCGGGCACGACCCAGCGCCCGCCGCGCTGTTCCTGCTTGAAGATGGCCGACACGGGGCGGCCGTCCAGGTTGAGCGGCTGCTGGTCGGCGGGCAGCAGGTCCTCGGTGAGCGCGGCCAGCTCGCCCAGCGTGCGCGCGGAGTAGAGCACGCCGAGCCGTTCCTCGAGCTCGTCGAGGGTGATCCGGCCGTCGGCGTGCGCGTCCTGCAGCACCTGGGCGATGCGTTCGCGATCGGCGTCGGACGCGCGGAGCTCGTGGGGCTGCGGCGCGTCGCTCGCCGCGTGCGGCCGCCGGGCCGACACCCACTCCTCGGCCAGCCGCTCTCCGACTTCCTGCAGCTTCGGCAGCCACGATTGCGCGCGTTCGTTCACACATCCGACGATAACCGGCGCCCGCGATGATCGCTCGTGCCAAATCAGCAGATGCGCTCCGTAAGTCGCGGGAATCAGCTGATGCGCGCCAGAAGTCCGGCGATTTCCTCGGCCAGTTCCTGATTCACTTCGGCGTGGCGGTTGAGCAGCCGGTACCACATCGCGCCGAAGACGAGATCGACGGCCAGTTCCAGGTCCACGTCATCCGGCACGGCGCCGCGCGCCAGGACCGCGCGCAGGGCGGCGCGGCGGGGATCGATGAGCTTCTCCCGCAGCTCGGCGGCCAGCTCCGCGTCGGACTGGGCGTCGGCCATCAGCCCCACGACGACCTGCCCCGCGACCCCCCTCGCCAGCGCGAACGTCTGCTCCAGGAACGTCACCAGGTCGGCCCGCGCGTCCCCCGTGTCCGGCAGCCCCTGCACCTCCTCGGCCAGGACGTCGGTCAGTGCCTCCAGCAGGACCTGCGCCCTGGTCTGCCACCAGCGGTAGACGGTCTGCCTGCCACTGCCCGCGATCTGGGCGATGCCCTTCATGGTCACGTTCTGGTATCCGTCGCGGGCGCACAGGTCGAGCGCCGCCCGGAGGATCGCCTTCCTGGCCGCTTCGCTGCGTGGTCTGCCAACCATGGCGCCCACTTTACAAGACACGGTGCCTCGTTTTATATTCGAGGCAAGATGTCTCGTAATGAGAGGGCGACGAAGATGCGAGTAGTGATCGTCGGCGGCACGTCCGGCATCGGCCTTGCGGCGGCGGCCCGGCTGGCCGCGGGCGGCGCCGAGGTGGTCGTCACGGGCCGCTCGGAGGAGCGCCTGCGCTCGGCGTTGAAGCAGCTCGGAGACCAGGCGCGGGGCCCAGTGAATGGGCAGGTCGTGGACGCGCGCGACACCGGCGCGATGCGGGCGCTGTTCGAGGGGCTGGGCACCGTCGACCATGTGATCGTCACCGTGACGGGCCGCGGCGGCGCGGGCCCGCTGAGCTCGCTGACCGGCGAGGGGCTGACCGACGCGGTGCGGAACAAGCTGGTCCCCCACCTGCTGACCGCGCAGGCCGCGCTGGGCGTGCTGCACCCGGAAGGCTCGATCACCTTCGTGACCGCGGCCTCGGCCGGCGCGGCCCTGCCCGGCATCGCCACGCTGGCGGCGGTGAACGGGGCGATCGAGGCCGCGGTGCCCGGCCTGGCCGTCGAGCTTGCCCCCATCAGGGTGAACGCGGTCTCCCCCGGCGTGATCGACACCGACTGGTGGTCGGAGATCGGCGACGAGGCGCGGGCCGCGTTCATGGAAGGCGCCGCCGAGAGCCTGCCGGTCAGGCGCGTGGGCCGGCCCGAGGACGTGGCGGCCACGATCGAGTACGTGGTGCGCAACGCGTACACGACCGGCATCGTCCTGACCGTCGACGGAGGGGCGCGGCTCAAGGCCTGAGGAATCCCAAGCCCTTCCACGCCGTTGATCCCGGCAAAAGGGAGGTGTGTGCGTGCATCAACCGGCGCGATGGGGTCTCGGTGTGGCGGGCGCGGGCATAGTGGTCATCCTGGGCCTGGAGCTGACCAGCCTCGACGAGATGAACCCGATCAGGCGGACCATCAGCGAGCACGGCCTCGGCCCCGACGGCTGGATCTTCGGGCTGGCGGTGGGGCTGCTCGCGGTCGGATCGGCGGCCATCGGGGTGTCGCTGGCACGCCGGCGGCTGGCGGGGGTCTTCGGCACCATCGCGCTCATGGGGTGGAGCGTGGGGCTGTTCATGACGGCGTGGTTCGAGAAGCACGACTGGTCGGTCGGCCCGAGTCTGAGCGGGAGCATCCACCGGGTGGGCAGCTTCATCGCCTTCCTCAGCCTGCCGCTGGCCGCGGTGATCATCGCCAGGCCCTGGCGGCACCGCGAGCGGTCGCGGGCCACTCTGGTGGCCTTCGGGCTCGGGATCTGCTCGGTGCTGTGGGTGGCGGGCATCGCGGCGGCCATGTTCATCGGGGCGCGCAACGGGCTGGCGTGGTGGCGCGTCATGCCGCTCGGCCTGGTGGAGCGGGGGATGGCCGTCACGGAAGTGGCCGCCCTGCTCGCGCTCGGCGTCTGGGCCGCCGCCAAGCGGCTGGACACGACGGAGCAAACCGGACGCCTGCCCGAAAAGCAGGTCGATGCCAGGGTCTGTGGGCTGGCGGAACGGAGTGGCGGGCCGCTAACCTGACCCAGCCTCACGTTTGATTCCCCCCATCAGGAGGCCGTCGTGCCGTCCTCGCGTGATCGTCAGGCCCGCATCGCCACGTACGTCGTCTATGCCGTACAGGGCCTGTCCTTCGCCTCGCTGCTCATCCAGGTCGCGAACCTGCAGGCCAAGCACGGCCTCGACGAGGGCACGCTGACGCTCCTGCTGCTGATCGTGCCCGTGTTCGCGGGGGTCGGCAGCGTGGCGGCGGGCACGTTCGCCGCCCGGTTCGGCAGCAGGCTGCTCCTGCGCGTCGCCCAGCCCGTGGTCGCGCTCGCCGTGGTGCTCGTCGGGCTCGCGCCCAGCGTGCCGCTGCTGGTGCCGGTCCTGCTGCTGTTCGGCGTGGCGGTGGGCGCCGTGGACGCCGGCATGAACATGCAGGGCGTAGCGGTCGAGCGCAGGTACGGCGTGCAGATCCTCAACGGTTTCCACTGCGTGTGGAGCGCGTTCAGCATGATCGGGGCGGTGTGGGCGTCGGGGGCCGCGGCCCTGCCACTGCCGGTGATCATGTCGGTCCCGATGGTGTTCGCGCTGATGGGCTCGCTCGTGTTCGCACGCGACCTGTGCGCGCCGGAGGAGGAGAAGGTCGAGGACGCCCCCGCGAGCGCCGCCGAGGGCGGCTTCCCGTGGCGGCCGATCATCCCGCTCTGCCTGGCCATGGGTTTCCTGTACATCGGCGACGCCGCCGTGTCGAACTTCAACACCGTGTTCATGAAGAACGAGCTCCTGGCGAGCCCGCAGGTGATCCCGCTGGCCTACGTCGCCTACCAGGCGACCACGCTGGCCGTCCGGCTCGGCGGCGACCTCGCGGTCCGGCGGTACGGGCCCGCCGCCATCGTCAGGATCGGCGGCGTGATCGCCACCCTGGGGTTCCTCGGCGTCGTCCTGGCCCCGACCCAGCCGCTGGCCATCGTCGCGTTCGGCCTGACCGGGGTGGGGCTGTCGGTGGTGGCGCCGCAGTCGTTCTCGGCGGCGGGCAAGCTCGACCCGGCCGGGACCGGGGTGGCCATCGCCCGGGTGAACCTCTTCAACTACATCGGCTTCATCGTGGGCGCGGCCCTGGTGGGCGGCATCGCGGACGCGGCGGGCATGCGGTGGGCGTTCGCCGCGCCACTCGTGCTGGCCGCCGTCATCATCGCCCTCGCCCCGGGCTTCGAGCCCAGGCGCCAGACCCCCAACCCCTCCGCCGCCTGAGGGCCTCAGCGCCGCACTTCGGCGACCTCGACGGTACGGCGCTCGCGGAGCGACAGGTCGGCCGCCTCGGCCACGTACAGCGCCTCCAGGGCGTCCTCGATCGTGCAGAGGCTCTGCTCGCTGGTCAGGAAGCCGTCGATCTCGTTGCGGTAGGCCGTCTCGAAGCGGGTGACGAAATCGGGCCAGGGATCCCGCGGGCCCGGCGTGCCCTCGGCCGAGTGCAGCGGGGCGCGCGGGCTCAGGCCGACGGCCTGGGTGCGCCTGGTGCCGGCCAGCTCCATGCGCACGTCGTACCCGCCGCCGTTGTAGCGGGAGCCCTGCAGGGTGGCCAGCGTGCCGTCGTCCAGGGTGAGCAGCGCGGCGCTGTTGTCCACGTCGCCCGCCTCCGCGAAGAACGCGGCGCCGCGGTTGGCCCCGGTCGCGTACACGGAGGTCACCTCGCGGCCGGTCACCCAGCGCAGGATGTCGAAGTCGTGGATGTGGCAGTCGCGGAAGACGCCGCCGGAGGTCGCGATGTACGCGGCGGGCGGCGGCGCGGGATCGGCGGTGATCAGGTGAACGCGGTGCAGCTCCCCCAGTTCACCGGCGCGCAGCGCGACCGCCGCCGCCGCGTAACCGGGGTCGAACCTGCGCTGGAACCCGATCTGCACCCGGTTGCCCGCGCTCGCCTCCAGCACCTTGACGGTCTCGTCCACGGTGCCCGCGACCGGCTTCTCGCAGAAGACCGGGATGCCCTTCTCGCACGCCTTGATGATGAGCTCGGCGTGGGTGCCGGTCGGGGTCGCGATGACCACGGCGTCCGACTCGAACGGGTCCCCCGGCCTGCCGTACGGCGACGTACGCACGGGATCGGCCACGATCAGCTCGTCCACCAGCGGATGCGCGGCCAGGGTCGCGGCGTGAAAAGCTCCGATTCTGCCCAGACCCAGCAGTCCCACACGCATGACGCCTCCAATCAGGACCAGGCTTTCTTTCTAAGCGAGCCCTTCTGCCTCAGTCAACGTTTTGTCCTGACATTCTGACCTTCAAGCTTCGTACGGCGTCCAGCGCCTTGTGCGCCGGCAGCCGCGCGAACCCCACCACCACGGCCGCGGGCCCCGCCGACTCCCGCATCGGCCCCACGGGCTCGGCGGACAGGCCGAGCTCCTGCCCGACGCGCGCGGCCCTCAGCTCGTCCCAGCCGGCCGGCAGCTCCAGGTAGACGTGCAGGCCCGCGTCGATGCCCTTGACCCGCACCTCCGGCAGCTCCTCGGCCAGCGCCCTGACCAGGGCGTCCCTGCGGCGGCGGTATTCGCGGCGCATCCTGCGCAGGTGCTTGTCGTAGCCGCCGGTACGCAGGAAGTGCGCCAGCGCGTACTGCTCGACGACCGGCGAGCCCAGGTCCAGCTCGCCCCGCGCCCGGCGGACGGCCTCCGCCAGGTCGGGAGGCGCGGCCACCCAGCCGAGCCGCAGCCCCGGCGCCAGGGCCTTGCTGACGCTGCCCGAGAGGACCACCCGGTCGGGGGCCAGGCCCTGGAGGCAGCCGACGGGGTCGCGGTCGAAGCGGAACTCGGCGTCGTAGTCGTCCTCCAGGATCACCCGGTTGCCCGCGTACGCCCACTCCATGAGGGCGGCCCGGCGCGGCGGCGAGAGCACCACGCCGGTCGGATATTGGTGCGCCGGGGTGACCAGGACGGCGTCGCCGCTCAGTTTCCGCACGTCCAGGCCCTCCTCGTCCACGGGCACCGGCACCAGGTGCGCGCCCGCGCGCCGCAGCAGCGGGGCCTGGCGGTGGCTCGTCGGGTCCTCGACGGCGAGCCGGATCGGCCGCTGCCGGCTCAGCACGTGCAGCACCAGGCTCAGGCCCTGCGCCACGCCGCCGACGATGACGAGATTCTGGGGGCGCACGTCGGCCGCCCTGACCCGCCGGAGATAGCCGGCCAGCTCTTCTCGCAGCTCAGGCACCCCGCCAGGGTCCCCGTAATCGAAGGCTTCCGAGGGTACGGTGGTCAGGACGTGCCTGACGGCGGCGAGCCAGCGCTCGCGGGGGAAGTGGCTGAGGTCGGGAGAGGTGGGGCGATGACCGTAGTACGGCGCGCACACGGGGGCGCTCGACGCGCGGCGCACCGGCTTGGGCCGGGGAGGCGTCTTCTGCCGCGGGGCGGCCCGGGGTGCGGTCTTGGGGGTGACCTGGGTGCCGACGCCCACCCGGGAGATCAGGAAGCCCTCGGCGACGAGCTGCTCGTACGCCTCCACCACCACGCCCCTGGAGACCTGGAGGTCGGTGGCGAGGTCGCGGGTCGCGGGCAGGCGGGTGCCCGGCGTCAGCCGGCCGCCCCTGATGGAGTCGCGCAGCTCGGAGGCGATCTGCCCGGCGATTCCCCCCTTATCGCGATTTATCTGGATATGGAGGTCAGCCATATTGGTCCTGTCTTCTGGCGGGACATTGGACTGTTTACGCGAACCATTGTCTCCCTAGCATCCTTCGCATGAGAAACGGCATCGTGGGTGCGGCCTCGGCCATGTTCCTCGTCGGGACACTGGCCGGGGTGTCGGGACTGGTGGACGGCTATCCCATATACGGCGGACAGGCCGTTCGGTATCTCGTGGCGTCGGTCATCCTGCTTGTCATAACGCGAGCGCTCGGCCTGCGGTTCGTCCGCCTCACGCCGCGCGAGCTGCTCTGCCTCGCCGGGCTCACCCTGTTCGGCCTGGTCATCTTCAACGTCTGCGTGATCGAGTCGACCAGCGCCGCCGGGCCGGCCCTGGTCGGGACCGTGCTCGGCACCGTGCCGCTGGCCCTCGCGCTGGCCGGCGGGCGGCCCGCGCCGCGGCTGCTGGCCGGGGCCTGCGTGGTGGTGGCCGGGGCGACGCTGGCCACGGGGCTCGGCAGCGGCAACCTGACCGGCCTGCTGTGGGCGCTGGGGGCACTCGTGGGCGAGGTGTGCTTCTCCATGCTGGCCATTCCGCTGCTGCCGCGGCTGGGGGCGATCAGGGTGTCGGCCTACTCGACGGCGCTGGCCGTACCGCTGCTGGCCGTGATCGGGCTGGCGCACGAGGGCTCCGGGATGTTCCGGCCGCCGACATGGGTGGAGGCGCTCGGGTTCGCGTACCTGGCGACCGTGGTCACCGTGGTGGCGTTCTTCCTCTGGTACAGCTCGCTGCCCAAGCTGGGCCCCGGCCGGGCCGGGCTCTTCGCGGGGATCATCCCGGTGGGCGCGATCGTGACGGGGGCGGTGCTCGGCGTGGCGATGCCGACCGCGTACGACCTGCTGGGCGCGGGCCTGGTGATCGCCGGCATCCTGGTCGGCCTGACCGCCGGACGGTCGCAGGCGGTCAGCGAAGTGGGATCTCCCGGAGGCGCGTAATCTCTTGGGGGACCGAAAGGATGGACATGGGCGAGTTCGACTACACCGACCTGCTGCCGCTGGGAGCCGATGAGACCGAGTATCGGCTGATCACGTCGGAGGGGGTGCGGAAGGTCGAGGCGGCCGGGCGTACGTTCCTCGAGGTCGAGCCGGAGGCGCTGCGACTGCTGACCGAGACGGCCATCCACGACATCTCCCACTTCCTGCGGGCCTCGCACCTCGCCCAGCTCCGGAAGATCGTCGACGACCCCGAGTCGAGCGGCAACGACCGCTTCGTGGCGCTCGACCTGCTCAAGAACGCCTCCATCTCCGCCGGTGGCGTCCTGCCCATGTGCCAGGACACCGGCACCGCGATCGTCATGGGCAAGCGCGGGCGTCACGTGCTGACCGACGGGCTCGACTCCGAGCACATCTCCCGGGGCGTGTACGACGCGTACACCAAGCTCAACCTGCGTTACTCGCAGATGGCGCCCCTGAACATGTGGGACGAGAAGAACACCGGCAACAACCTCCCCGCCCAGATCGAGCTGTACGCCGAGGACCCGCACGGCCACCCCGACGAGTACAAGCTGCTGTTCATGGCCAAGGGCGGCGGCTCGGCCAACAAGTCGTTCCTGTACCAGGAGACCAAGGCCGTGCTCAACGAGAAGCGCATGATGGCCTTCCTGGAGGAGAAGATCCGCTCGCTCGGCACCGCGGCCTGCCCGCCGTACCACCTGGCCGTCGTCGTGGGCGGCACCTCCGCCGAGTACGCGCTGAAGACCGCCAAGTACGCCAGCGCCCGCTACCTCGACTCGATCCCCACGGAGGGGTCGGCGTCCGGGCACGGGTTCCGCGATTTGGAGATGGAGGCCAAGGTCTTCGAGCTGACGCAGAAGCTGGGGATCGGGGCGCAGTTCGGCGGCAAGTACTTCTGCCACGACGTACGCGTCATCCGCCTGCCCCGGCACGGGGCCTCCTGCCCGGTGGCCATCGCGGTCTCCTGCTCGGCCGACCGCCAGGCGCTGGCCAAGATCACTCCTGAGGGCGTCTTCCTCGAGAAGCTGGAGACGGACCCGGCGCGGTTCCTTCCGGAGACGACGGACGAGCACCTCTCGGACGACGTCGTCCAGATCAACCTCAACCGCCCCATGCCCGAGATCCTCGCCGAGCTCACGAAATATCCCGTCAAGACCCGCCTCTCCCTCACCGGCCCCCTCGTGGTCGCCCGCGACATCGCCCACGCCAAGATCGCCGAGCTGCTCGACAACGGCGGCGAGATGCCTCAATACCTGAAGGACCACGCCGTCTACTACGCCGGGCCGGCCAAGACCCCTTCGGGGTATGCGTCGGGCTCGTTCGGGCCGACGACCGCCGGGCGGATGGACTCGTACGTGGGGCGCTTCCAGGCGGCCGGCGGCTCCATGGTCATGCTGGCCAAGGGCAACCGGTCGAAGCAGGTCACGGAGGCCTGCCAGCAGCACGGCGGGTTCTACCTCGGCTCCATCGGCGGACCCGCGGCCCGGCTGGCGCAGGACTGCATCAAGAAGGTCGAGGTGCTGGAGTATCCCGAGCTGGGGATGGAGGCGGTGTGGAAGATCGAGGTCGTGGACTTCCCGGCGTTCATCGTGGTGGACGACAAGGGCGACGACTTCTTCACCGACCGCACCGGCCCCGTGCTGACGATCGGCCGCCGCTGACCACCTGATCCCTTGAGGCTCCACCCACCGGCGCGGCCGACCGCCGGTGGGGCGGGGCATGGGGGCGGGCGGGCGAGCCAGGCGCGGGAGTCGCCGGCCCCGAGGGGCGGTGTCACCCCGGAAGGCCGGGTCGCCGCGGAGGCGGTGGGCTGAGGGTGGCGGCGAGTGAGCCGGATACGCCCCTCGCGCGGGCGAGGCGCGGCTCAGGCGGCCACCGGGGCCCGGTGCGGCGCCACGACGGTGCCGTCGGGCAGCAGCAGACCGGTGTCGTCGAACAGCACGACGCCGTTGCAGAGCAGGCTCCAGCCCTGGTCGGGGTGGGCCGCGATCACGTGCGAGGCCTCACGGTCGGGTGAGTCGGCACTCGGGCAAGCGGGGTAGTGACAGCACATCGCGCACCTCTCAGATTGCGCTCCTGATTCATGGCTTTCAAAAGGGCAGCTTGCGCCCCGACGGCGTGCGAAGGTCCAGAGCGATCCCGCTCGGTTTCTTCGGCCGGGTGCGAACCTGGGTCTGGCGCATCTTCATCACGTCCTTCAACGACCTGTCGTTAGTGGTGGGACCTTGGTGTTCGCCCTCATTCTGACGCCGGGCACCGACACTTTGCGGGCCTGTGGGAGAACTCCCTCTCTCATGGCTGTACCATGCCCCCGCCCCCTTACGGGACCCTTACAACTCGCTGACGGAGCCCCTCAGTTCCTGTCCGTCAGCCTGCCGTACACCTGAAAGTCCCCTGCCTTGCATCATGCACATTTAACGGGCCCGCGAGTGTGCCGCACGACACACATCACCGCCGAGCTGCGCAAACGCGTTCAGGAAAGCCGGTACGGCAGGCCCGTGCGGGCCGTGGGTAAGGCCGTCCGCGAGGCGGGACCAATCTGACTCCCTCGACATTGCCAAGAGACGGCAGGGCCCCGCGGCCACACCTCACCGGTGCCGGCCCGGGAGCCTCCCCGGCTACCCTCTGTATCGGAACGTGCGCCCGGACTGCGCCGAGAATCCGCGGGGCCTCATCAACTGGGCCGATCTGGCCAGGAGGTTTGCTGACGTCACGAGTCAGGCGGGTTGACTTAAGTTCGCAACAATTTATCGGCCGCGCCTCTACTGGTCGGTTTACACAAATAGGTAAGCTGCCAGGCATGCGTGCGCCCTCCGGTTACCTACTCGCCGCGCGCTACCGGCTTGTGGAGCCGGTCGGACGCGGCGGCATGGGCACCGTTTGGCGGGCACATGACGAGTTGCTCGACCGCGACGTGGCGGTCAAGGAAGTGCGCCTGCCCAACGTGCTCGACGAGGAGCTGCGCGCCGAGCTGTGCGCGCGCACCGAGCGCGAGGGCCGGGCGACCGCGATGGTCGCGCACCCCTCGGTCATCACCGTCTTCGACGTGGTCACCGAGGACGATCGGCCGTGGATCGTGATGGAGCTGCTGCGGGCCAAGTCCCTGGAGCAGCTCATCCAGGAGCAGGGACCGCTCCACCCGCGCAGGGCCGCCGAGATCGGCCGGCAGATTCTCGGGGCGCTGCGCGCCGTGCACGCCAAGGGGATCCTCCACCGCGACGTCAAGCCGAGCAACGTGCTGGTGACCGAGGACCGCGCGGTGCTCACCGACTTCGGTCTGGCCGCACTGGAAGGTGACGTTTCCATCACCCAGGCGGGCATCGTCCTGGGGTCCGCGGGATACATCGCTCCAGAGCGGGTGCTGGGCTCGAAGGCCAGCCCGGCGGGCGATCTGTGGTCGCTCGGCGCGACCCTCTACACCGCCGTCGAGGGCAGGGGCCTGCACGGGCGCCGTACGGCCGCCGCCGCGCTCGCGGCGCTGACCAGTGGTGAGCCGATCCCGATGACCAAGGCCGGGCCGCTGGCCCCCGTGCTTGACGCGCTGCTCAGGATCGACCCCGCGACCAGGCTCGATTCTGTACGGGCCTCGCTCATGCTGGCCAGGGTGGCCGCCGGAGGCTCGGCCGAGGAGCCGCTGGCCCCGCGCAAGCCCGTACGTTCCGGGCCGACCATCAACCCGCCGTCTTTCACACGCAGGCCCACGCATCGTGGGCTGCACAGGGCGGACGTCTCCACGACAGCGCTGTCTGTCCCGGTGCCCAGGCAGGAGCGCAAGCCCGGTGAGGGCGTGCACAGGAAGCGCGTCGAAGCGCGGCCGACGCCGTCCGCTTATGCCCGTTTCAAAGCGACGGTGATAAAGTTGTGCCTTCCTCGGCGGTTCTGGCCAAGAGAACTTCGCAAGCGAGGGTAAAGCACTTCCCAAGCGAGAATCGATATCTTCTTCTCATGCCGGAACAGCAGACACGCCTGCTCGCGGAGCGCTACGAGCTCATAGCCCCGCTCGGCCGGGGCACGATGGGCACCGTGTGGCGCGCCCGCGACCGCGCGCTCGGGCGCGAGGTGGCGGTCAAGGAAATCCGCCAGGACCCGGGACTCACTGACGACCAGCGGGCCGAGCTGCGCGAACGCATGGTCCGCGAGGGCCGCATCGCCGCGCGGATCAACCATCCCTCGGTGGCGTCCATCCACGACGTCCTGATCCAGGACGACAGCCCGTGGATCATCATGGAGCTCATCGAGGCCCGATCGCTGGAGCAGGTGATCGACGAGGAGGGGCCGCTGCCGCCACGGCTCGTGGCGGAGATCGGCGTGGACCTGCTCGGGGCGCTGCGCGCCGCGCACGCCCAGGGGATCACCCACCGCGACGTCAAGCCGGGCAACGTGCTCATCACGGAGAGCGGGCGCGTGGTGCTCACCGACTTCGGCATCGCCAAGGCCGAGGGCGACTCGCGGCTGACGAAAACGGGCATGGTGATCGGTTCACCCGGCTACACGGCCCCGGAACGTGCCAGGGGCGAGTACACCGGCCCCGAGTCGGACATCTGGTCGCTCGGGGCGACGCTCTACTTCGCCGTCGAGGGGCGCCCGGCGTACGAGCGGGCCACGATCGCGGAGACGCTGGCGGCGCTGCTCACCGAGAGCGCCGACCCGCCCACCCAGGCTGGTCAGCTGCGGCCCGTGCTGAACGGGCTGCTGAACAAGGACTACCGGCAGCGCCTCAACGCTGCCAAGGCGGAGACCCTGCTGCGCATGGTCGCCGACACCCCCACGAGCGACATGCCGGCGATCACGGCTGAGGCTCTCATGGCGCAGGAGGCCGCTTTGCCCGACCCGTTCGCCGGCAAGAACCCAGCCCAAAAGAATCCCGCCCAGCAGAGTCCGGCCCAGGCCCAGACGAACCCCGTGCAGAAGCCCCCGGTCCCCCAGGCCGGCCCTGCGCCGTACGGGCCCGGAGGCGCGGGCGCTCCCGGCGGCCAGCCGCCCTGGGGCCCGGGTCCCGCCGGCCGAGGCCAGGGTCCAGGTCAAGGTCCAGGTCAGGGTCCAGGTCCAGGTCCAGGTCAGGGTCCGGGCGCGCAGGCGCCCAGAGGGCCTGTCGGCGCGCCAGGCGGCCAGGTGCCCGGTGGTCCGGGCCGAGGGCCGGCGTCGGGCCCGCACGGGCCGATGACGAGCCCCGGCACGCCCACCGTCCCGCGCAACGCCGCGCCTCAGCGCCAGCCGCAATCCGGCCCTCAAGGAGCCGCAGCCTCTCCTGAAGCGGGCTTCGACCCCGAGCGGACGGTCAGCGTCCAGCGCCCCAAGGGCCCGTTCCCGCCGGCTCCGGAGCAGAGCAGGCCGCCGCAGGGGCCCGGCGACGAGGGCGCGGTCGTCACCACGCGCATCCAGCTCCCGCCCGCGCCCGGCCAGCAGGTCTATCCGCCCACCACGCCGCCCGCGGGCCGGCAGCCCGCCCCCCGGCAGCCAGGGCCCCAGCAGCAGCCGCCCCCGCCTGGAGGCCAGCAGGTCCCGCAGCAGGGCAAGGGTCTGGGGACCGACCTGTTCGCCATCGCCGGGCAGCCGGAACAGCCCTCGGGCAACCGCAACGGCATGCTGGTGCTCATGGCGGTGGCCGCCGCGGCCGCCGTGGTGATCGCCGTACTCATCGTCGCGCTCTTCTCCAGCTGACCCGCGCCGCGGCCGTAGGGCGGTCGTGGGCCAGACTGGAAGTCATGAGCGAGTTCAGAATCGAGCATGACTCGATGGGCGAGGTGCGCGTGCCCTCAGGCGCCAGGTGGCGCGCGCAGACCCAGCGGGCAGTGGAGAATTTCCCGGTTTCCGGACGCCCTCTCGAGCCGTCCCACATAGCCGCGCTCGGCCTGATCAAGGCGGTGGCCGCCGAGGTGAACGGCGAGCTGGGCGTGATCGACAAGGACCTGGCCGAGGCCGTCGCCCAGGCGGCGGCCGACGTCGCCGAGAACGAGCACGACGCCCACTTCCCGATCGACGTCTTCCAGACCGGCTCCGGCACCTCGTCCAACATGAACGCCAACGAGGTGATCGCGACGCTGGCCGAGGAGCGCCTCGGCCGTCCCGTGCACCCGAACGACCACGTGAACGCCTCCCAGTCGTCCAACGACGTCTTCCCCACCTCGATCCATGTGGCGGCGGCGACGGAGGTGACCTTCCACCTGCTGCCCTCGCTCAGGCATCTGGCGGCGGTGCTGCGGGAGAAGGCGATCGAGTTCGACGGGGTGGTGAAGTCGGGGCGCACCCATCTGATGGACGCGACCCCGGTGCGGCTCGGCCAGGAGTTCGGCGGGTACGCCACCCAGATCGAGAACGGCGTCCTGCGGGTCGCGACGGCCCTTGAGCGCGTGCTCGAACTGCCGCTGGGCGGCACGGCCGTGGGCACCGGCATCAACACCCCGCCGGGCTTCGCTCAGGCGACCATCGCCAAGCTGGCCGAGGCCACCGGCATCCCGTTCGTCGAGGCCGGTGACCATTTCGAGGCCCAGGGCGCGCAGGACTCGATCGTCGAGCTGTCGGGCCAGCTCAAGGTGGTGGCCGTCTCGCTCACCAAGATCGCCAACGACCTCCGCTGGATGGGCTCGGGCCCGCGCGCCGGGCTGGCCGAGATCAACCTGCCCGACCTGCAGCCCGGCTCGTCCATCATGCCCGGCAAGGTCAACCCGGTGCTCCCCGAGGCCACGGCCATGGTCGCGGCCCAGGTCATCGGCAACGACACGGCGATCACGTTCGCCGGCGCGTCCGGCAACTTCGAGCTGAACGTGCAGCTGCCGATCATCGCGCGCAACATCCTGGAGTCGATCAGGCTGCTGGCGAACGTGTCGCGGCTGCTCGCCGACCGCTGCGTCGCCGGCATCACGGCGAACGTCGAGCGCCTGCGCGAGTACGCCGAGTCGTCGCCGTCGATCGTCACCCCGCTGAACAGGTACGTCGGCTACGAGGAGGCCGCGAAGATCGCCAAGCAGGCCCTGGCCGAGCGCAAGACCATCCGCGAGGTGGTCATCGAGCGCGGCCACGTGGCCGACGGCACCCTCACTGAGGAGCAGCTCGACGCCGCGCTCGATGTGTTGTCGATGACCCGGCCTCAGTGACCCGCTGAGGCCTGGGCCTGCGTGGCGTGCGCCCACAGGGTGAGCAGGGACAGGGCGGCGCCGGAGTCGACCGCCTCCGCGGCCCGCTTGTAGGCCATGCCCAGGGCGGGCGTGAGGTCGGGTGCGGGCGGCGTGCCCTCGGCGGCCACCACGGCGGCGGCCGCGTTGAGCAGGACGACGTCCCGCACCGGGCCCCGCTCGCCCGCGAGCACGGCCCGCGCCACGGCCGCGTTGTGCCGGGCGTCGCCGCCGCGCAGGTCGTCCTGGCGCGACCGCGGGATCGACAGGTCGGCCGGGTCGAAGGCGGTCGGCGTGACCGTGCCCCGGCGTACGACCCAGATCGTGGAGGGGCCCGTGGTGGTGAGCTCGTCGAGCCCGTCGTCGCCCCTGAAGACCAGCGAGGAGCAGCCGCGCTGGGCCAGCACGCCCGCGATGACCGGCGCCATCCCCTGGTGGAAGACGCCGACCGCCTGGGCGGCCGGCAGGGCCGGGTTGGTGAGCGGGCCCAGGAAGTTGAAGACCGTGGGCACGCCCAGCTCGCGGCGCGGCCCGGCGGTGCGTCTCAGCCCGGAGTTGAACGCGGGCGCGAAGCAGAACGTGATGCCGACCTCGTCCGCGACCCTGACCACCGCGGCCGGCGGCAGGTCGATGACCACGCCCAGCTCCTCCAGCACGTCCGCCGCGCCCGCCAGCGAGGAGGCGGCCCGGCCGCCGTGCTTGACGACCTTGACGCCCGCGGCGGCGGCGACGATGGCGGCCATGGTGGAGATGTTCACGGTGTGGGCGCGGTCGCCGCCGGTGCCGACCAGGTCCACGGGGTCGCCGGAGACCCTGATCGCGGCCGATTTCAGGAGCATGCCGTCGGCCAGCCCGGACACCTCGGCCACGCTCTCGCCCTTGGCCCGGAGCGCGATCGCGAACGCGGCGATCTGGGCGTCCGTGGCCGTCTCGCCGATGATCTGCTCCATGGCCCACTTGGCCTGGAGGGAGGTGAGTGACCTGCCGTCGAGCAGCGTGGTGAGCAGTGCTGGCCAGGTGGTGGTCATGGTGAGCGCCCCTTTCGTCAGTGCTCGACGGGGGCGCGTACGACATGCGATCGGCCGCCTCGTCGAGGCGGCCGGTGCGTATGCGCTGGGAGGTCCGCCTAGGAGGCGGGCCACCACTGGGACGAATACGCGGTCATGCGTTCAAGATAGCAGACGTCGTGATCCACATAGGGCGGCGCCGATCTATGTCGCCGGCACCTATGCGTCGGGGCGCGGGCACCGCCTAGGGTTCGGGGTATGGCGAAGGAGCTGACGGGGCGGACCGCGCTTGTGACGGGGGCGGGGGGCGGCATCGGGGCGGCCTGCGCCCGGCGCCTGGCCGCCGAGGGGGCGAAAGTACTGGTCGTCGACCTGCGGGCCGAGCCCGCCGAGAAGGTCGCCGCCGAGATCGGCGGCGTGGCAGTGGTGGCCGATCTGAGCGATCCCGGGTTCGTGGCGGCGCTGCCCGACGAGCCGATCGACATCGTGGTGAACAACGCCGGCTTCCAGCACGTCGCGCCGATCGAGGACTTCCCGCCCGAGGTGTTCTCGGCGATCCTGCGGGTGATGGTCGAGGCCCCGTTCCTGATCGCGCGGCAGGTGCTGCCCGGCATGTACGCCAGGGGATGGGGGCGGTTCGTGAACATCTCGTCCGTGCACGGGCTGCGTGCCTCGCCGTTCAAGTCGGCGTACACGACGGCCAAGCACGGGCTGGAGGGCTTCTCCAAGGTCGTCGCGCTCGAAGGGGCCCCGCACGGGGTCACCTCCACCTGCGTCTGCCCCGCCTACGTACGGACGGGGCTGGTCGAGGCGCAGATCGCCGACCAGGCTAAGGTGCACGGCATCGAGCCGGACGAGGTCGTCGAGAACATCATGCTGCAGCCCGCCGCGATCAAGCGGCTGATCGAGCCCGAGGAGGTGGCCGAGCTGGTCGCCTACCTCTGCGGCCCCGCCGGGTCGTTCATCACCGGCGTCTCCCTTCCCATGGACGGCGGCTGGACGGCGCACTAGTGCTACGGATCCCTGCGACCGGGCGCCGAACGGAGTGAGGCCATGAGCACGCGGTTCCTGGAGTTGCTCGCGCGGGAGGCGTCGGCGGTCGAGTTCGAGGGGCCGATCATCGAGGCCAGGGCGCGCGGCGCGGACCCGGCCACGATCGAGGAGCTGGAGCAGGCCAAGGTCGAGGCGCTCAAGGTGCGTGACCTGCTCAAGCGGCGCGCCAGGCGCGAGGCCGAGCTGTCGGCCCTCTACGACACGGCCGGCGACCTGGCCGCGCTGCGCGACCTCGACGCCGTGCTGGAGGCCATCGTGCACCGGGCCAGGCAGCTGCTGGCCACCGACGTCGCGTACATGACGCTGCACGACCCCGAGCAGGGCGACACGTACATGCGGGTCACCGACGGGTCGATCTCGGCCAAGTTCAGGGCGTTGCGGCTGGCCATGGGGGCGGGGCTGGGCGGCCTGGTCGCGCAGACGGCCACCCCGTACTCGACGGCCGACTACTTCGCCGACGCCAGGTTCCGGCACAAGCACCACATCGACGAGGCCGTCACGGAGGAGGGCCTGGTCGCGATCCTGGGCGTGCCGCTGCGGCTGGGGCAGCGGGTGATCGGCGTGCTGATGGCGGCCAACCGCAGCGCGCGGCCGTTCCACCAGGAGGAGGTGTCGCTGCTGGCCAGCCTGGCCGCGCACGCCGCCGTCGCGATCGACAACGCCAGGCTGCTGCAGGAGACCAGGAACGCGCTGGAGGAGCTCTCCCAGGCCCACAGGACCGCCAGGGCGCACGGGGAGGCCGTGGAGCGGGCCGCGCTGGCCCACGACCGGATGACCTCGCTGGTGCTGCGCGGCGGCGGGATCGAGGACGTGGCGGCCGTGGTGACCGACGTGCTCGGCGGCTCGCTGGCCGTGCTGGACGATCTGGGGCGGCCGCTCATGGGTGACGTGGGCGAGCTGGACGCCGGGGTGTTCGAGTCGGCGCAGGCGTCCAGGGCGCTGGGGCGTACCGTGCGGCGGGGGGACCTGCTGATCGCGTCGGTGGACGTCGGCGGGGAGCCGCTGTGCACGCTGATCCTGCGCAGCGACGACGCCGACGGGCGCATCCTGGAGCGGGCGGCGCTGGTGTGCGCGCTGCTGCTGCTGTTCCGCCGGAGCGTGGCGGAGGCCGAGGGCCGGGTCAGGGGCGAGCTGCTCGACGACCTGATCTCCCGGCCCGGCTCCCCCGGCCTGGCCGACCGGGCCCGGCGGCTGGGCGTCGATCTCTCGGCGCCGCACGTCGTGGTCGTGGTGCGGCATGAGGGCCAGCGGGAACGGGCCGCGTTCTGGGCCTCGTCGCAGGCCACGCTGCGGCACGGGCTCGCGGCCGGGCGGGCGGGCGAGGTGGTGCTGCTGCTGCCGGGGGCCAACGCGGGCGGCGTCGCGCAGCGCGTCGCCGCCGAGCTGAGCGCGTCGCTGCAGGTGCCCGCCACGGCGGGCGCGTCGAAAGTCTGCCTCCCCGGTGCGCCGGTCCGGCCGCCGGGCGGCGGCGAGCCCGGGGCGGGTGACGTGGCGGGCGACGTGTCCGCGGCGTACCAGGAGGCGCGCAGGTGCGCCGAGGCGCTGATCGCGCTCGGACGGGCGGGCGACGGCGCGAGCGCGGCCGAGCTGGGGTTCGTCGGGCTGCTCGTGGGCGACGGCCGCGACGTGCGCGGCTTCGTCGGGCGCGTGCTCGGCGCCGTGATCGACTACGACGCCCGCAGGGGCACCGCGCTGGCCGACACGCTGGCCGCCTACTTCGGCTCGGGCGGCTCGCCCTCCCGTACGGCCGAGGCCATGCACATTCACGTCAACACCGTCACGCAGCGGCTCGACCGGATCGGCAAGCTGCTCGGCGACGGCTGGCTGGAGCCGGAACGCGCGCTCGAGATCCAGCTCGCGCTCCGCCTGCACCGGCTCGGCCACACATCCACCCCATAGACTGTGGGCCCCGGCCCCATATGAGTGACGCCGGTCACTCCTTACCGTGACCGGCATGGCCACTTCCATCAAGAAGATCGTCGCCGCGAGCCTGATCGGCACCACCATCGAGTGGTACGACTTCTTCCTGTACGGCTCGGCAGCCGCCCTCGTCTTCAACAAGCTCTTCTTCCCCGAGTCCGACCCGCTCACCGGCACGCTGCTGGCGTTCCTCACCTACGCCGTCGGATTCGTCGCCCGGCCGCTCGGCGGCCTGGTCTTCGGCCACTTCGGCGACCGGATCGGCCGCAAGACGCTGCTGGTCGTCAGCCTGCTGACGATGGGCGCGGCCACGTTCCTGATCGGCTGCCTGCCGACGTACGAGACCCTGGGCCCGTCCGCGGCGCTGCTGCTGACCTCGCTCCGGCTCGTGCAGGGCTTCGCGCTCGGCGGCGAGTGGGGCGGCGCGGTGCTGATCGTCTCCGAGCACGGCGACACGGCCCGCCGCGGCTTCTGGGCCTCCTGGCCGCAGGCCGGCGCCCCCGGCGGCAACCTGCTGGCCACCGGCGTGCTGGCGGCCCTGGCCGCCTGGCAGTCGGACGAGGCGTTCCTGGCGTGGGGCTGGCGGGTGCCGTTCCTGCTGTCGGGCGTGCTGGTGCTGATCGGCCTCTGGATCCGCCTGACGATCACCGAGTCGCCGGTGTTCCAGGAGGCGCCGCCGGAGAAGGCGCCGCCCATCGTGGGCGTGCTGCGGCACCACTGGAAGGACGTGCTCACCGCGATCGGCGCGCGCCTCGCGGAGAACATCTCCTTCTACCTGCTCACCGTCTTCGTCATCACGTACGCCAAGTCAGTCAAGATCGAGAACTCCACCGTGCTGAGCGCGGTGCTGATCGCCTCGGCCATCCACTTCGTCACGATCCCGATGTGGGGCGCGCTGTCGGACCGGATCGGCCGCCGCCCGATCTACCTGGCGGGCGCCGCCGGCATCGGAGTGTGGATCTTCGCGTTCTTCCCGCTCGTGGACACCGGCAACTTCCTGGTGATCACCCTCGCCATCACCGTCGGCCTGCTCTTCCACGGCATGATGTACGGCCCGCAGGCGGCCTTCTTCTCCGAGCTCTTCGGCACGAGGATGCGCTACACCGGCGTCTCCATCGGCGCGCAGCTGTCGGCGATCGTGGCCGGCGCGCTGGCCCCGATCATCGCGGTCGCGCTGCTGAAGACGTACTCGAGCAGCCTGCCCATCTCGGTCTACCTTGGTCTGGCGGCGCTGCTCACGCTGGGCGCGGTCTACGCCGCCCGCGAGACCCAGGGCAGCGACCTGGCCGAAAGGATCCACGCGCGATGAAGGTCACCACGCCCAGACTCACCCAGAACGTCCTGACCGTCGAGGGCAGGGACACCGGCGAGCCGGTGCTGTTCGTGCACGGGAACGTCTCCTCGGCCGCCTTCTGGCGCGACAGCATGGCGGCGCTGCCCGGCGGCTACCGGCCGCTCGCGGTCGACCTGCGCGGGTTCGGCGAGAGCGACCCCGCGCCCGTGGACGCCACGAGGGGCCTGCGCGACTGGTCCGACGACCTGATCGAGCTGGTCGAGGCGCTGGGCCTGGACGGGGTGCACCTGGTCGGCTGGAGCCTGGGCGGCGGCATCGTGCTGCAGGTCCTGCGCGACCGGCCGGCCGTCGTCAGGAGCGTCACCCTGGTCAACCCGATCTCCCCGTACGGCTTCGGCGGCACGGAGGGCCCGGACGGCCGCCTCACGCACCCCGACGGCACGGGAGCGGGCGCCGGCGCCGCCAACCCCGACTTCGTGGCCCGGCTCAAGGCGGGCGACATGTCGGACGAGTCCCCCACGTCGCCGCGCAGCGTCTTCCGCTCCTCGTACGTCAAGCACCCCGAGGTCGCCGACGAGGACTTCTACGTACGCTCGATGCTCACCACCCGCGTGGGCGAGGCCAACTACCCGGGCGACGCCGCCGCCTCGGAGCAGTGGCCCGGCGTGGCCCCCGGCAAGCTCGGCATCCTCAACGCCATCGCCCCCACCCACTTCCGCCTGGACGACCTCCACGAGATCGACCCCAAGCCGCCCGTCCTGTGGATCAGGGGCGCCGACGACGTGATCGTCTCCGACACGTCGTTCTTCGACCTGGCCCACCTGGGCGCGCTCGGCGTCGTGCCCGGCTCCCCCGGCACCCCGGCCCAGCCCATGGTGGCCCAGACCAGGGCCGTGCTGGAGCGCTACGGCCCGTACCGGGAGGCCGTCATCGACGACTGCGGCCACAGCCCGCACCTGGAGCACCCCGACGAGTTCCGGCGCCTGCTGGCCGCCCACCTCGGGGAGGCGTGATGTTCGTCGCGCTCACCTTAGTCGCGAGCCTGCTCACCCCGGCCCCGCAGCTCACGGTGCCGGGCGCGGAGCAGGCCGTGGTGGCCACGCTGGACGACCTGACCACGGCGGGCACCGCGAAGACCGGCCACACCGACCCGGCCGACTGGGCCGGGCTGCACTCGGCCGCCACGGTCAACCCGACGGGCGTGCCCGGCATCCAGATCGACGGCTACTTCCCCGACACCTCCACCACCAACGCCACCCACGGCTGGAACCACGACTCCCAGTTCGTGATCAGGCTCCCCGAGCACTGGAACGGCGGCCTGGTCGTCAGCGGCACCCCCGGCAACAGGGAGCAGTACGCCAACGACTACACGATCTCCGACTGGGTGCTGGCCAAGGGCTACGCGTTCGCCGCCACCGACAAGGGCAACGTCGGCGTGAACTTCCACGAGGACGGCCGCGATCCCGGCGACGCCATCGCCGAGTGGAACCACCGGGTCACCCAGCTCACGGTGGCCGCCAAGGCCGTCGTCAGGCAGCGGTACGGCAGGAAGGCCCAGCGCACGTTCGTGGCGGGCATCTCCAACGGCGGCTACCTGGTCAGATGGCAGCTGGAGAACCGCGGCTGGCTCTACGACGGCGGCGTGGACTGGGAGGGCACGCTCTGGCGGGTCAAGGGCGACAACCTGCTGAACTTCCTGCCGCCCGCGCTGAAGGCGTACCCGGACGAGGCCGGGGTGCGGGCGGCCGGGTTCGCGGCGGGCTCGGAGTTCCTGTGGCCGTTCCACCGGCAGTACTACTGGGAGCTCACCCAGCAGCTCTACCAGAAGGAGCTGGACCCGTCCTACCAGGGCGCGGCGGCGGACTACGACTACGACCGGCGCAAGCCGTACGCGGCCGTGGCGAAGATCGCGCTGACCGGCCGGATCACCAAGCCGCTGATCACGATCCACGGGACGCTCGACACGTTGCTGCCGATCTCCCGCGACTCCGACGTCTACGCGAAGATGGTCGGCCCGCACCGGCCGTTCCGCTACTACCGCGTCGAGGGTGGCAACCACCTGGACAGCCTGGTGGACGTCTATCCCGACAAGCTGAAGCCCATGCTCCCGGTCTTCAGGAGCGCCTTCGAGGAGCTGGAGGGCTGGGTCAGTCCTTGAGGTAGCGATGCCTGCCCGCGCGCGCCAGGCGCACCATGTGACGCGCGCCGGGCAGCCGCCTGCCGATGCGGTGCAGGACGGTGTCCCTGCCCATGGGCGAGCGCCGCCCCGGATCGACCGCGGCGGCGGGCCGTACCAGGATCTTGCCCCCGCGCACCTCCAGCGCGAACCTGAGCCCGATCTCCTCCTCCGCCGTGCGCAGCGACGTCAGCCAGGCGCCGGGGCCGAGCTGGTCGGGTGGCGGCATCATCCGCTTGACCGGCACCTTGGCCACGAGCTGTCCCGCGAGCCGGCCCGGCACCCCGGCCTCGACCAGGGCGGGCGCACACACCTCACGGCCGCGCCGCCCGGTGCTGCGCAGCACCAGCTCCAGCGGGGGTCCCCCGCTCGGCGGCACGTACGGCACCGGCAGCACGACGTACGCGTGCCCGTCGAGCCGCTTGACCTCCGCCCCGCGCGACACCAGGGCGATCGACTCGGAGAACGAGCGCGGCTCGACCGCCAGGCCCAGGTCGCCGTGGTCGGTCCAGCACGGCACCACCAGGCGCGTCCTGGGCCGCTGGGCCAGCACGCCCAGGCAGTTGAGCGGGCCCGCCGAGCTGCCGACCCGGCTCCTGGCCTGGTTGGCGCCGCCGAACATGCGGACGTGCACCTCCCACTGGCCCGGCCTGAGCGGCTCGCCGACCGCGGCGGCGGTCACGTCCAGCTGGGCCTCGCCCCTGATCTGCACGCGCATCCGGCGGCGGCCGTCCTGGATGCGCTCCACGTGCTGGGTCAGGGGCAGGAAGTGGATCACTCCCGTCTCGGCGTGGCGCACGTACAGCTCGACGCGGGCCCGTTCGACCGCATCGGTGACGTCGGTGACGTTCTCGTCCAGGGCCTTGGTCTCCAGCGAGCGCGGCGGGATCCAGTGCAGGCGCTCGCCGTCCTCCCGGTACCTGTCGGGCGTGCCGTCGCCCGCCAGGACCTCCACGGTCAGCGCGAGCACCAGTACGTGGGCGTCCCAGCGCATCTCGGTCAGGTCGGCGCGGAGCCCGGCGCGCTTGGAGGAGTTCGACAGGAGCACGATCTGGTCCAGACGCCCCATGCGCACGTACGCGGCCACCACGCGCAGCTGGACGGGCAGATAGCGGTCGAGCCGCTCCGGGAACCGCTCCTCGACCAGCTCCTGCACCACCCGGAAGTGCAGGCCCCGGTCCACCGACGAGTCGGCGAACCTGGCGGTCAGCAGCGGGCGCAGGACGGCGTACCGGAACCAGTGGGCCTGCATGCGGTCGCGCTGGCGGCCCTCGCCCACGCAGGTCTCGATGTCGGTGAGCAGCGCGTCCAGCTCCTTGACCATGGCCCGCGGCTCGTCCTCGGCCCCGAGCCGGTCGCCGAGGTGGCAGCAGACGTGCTCGGCCAGCACGGCGATGACCTTGGCGTGCAGGTAGGCCCGCATCACGAACGCCTGCTCGGCCATCCTGCCGCCGGGCACGGTGAACCCCAGCTCGTGCTCCTCCAGGAAGGCGCGGCGGTAGAGCTGCTGCGGCACGAGCAGCTGGAGGAGCCGGTCGCGCAGGATGTCGGCGCGGGCCGTGCCGCGCTCGAAGGCGGCCATCGGCGGCCCGAAGTCGCGGATCAGGCGGCCGACCAGCACGTCGGCGTCGGTCTCCACGGCGCGCTCGTGCATGCGGGCGACCGCGTCCTTCTCCAGGCGGTCGCCCTGGTCGAGGAAGTAGACGTAGTCGCCGGCGGCGGCCGCGAGGCCCACGTTGCGGCCGCGCATGGGCGTCCCGGTGTGCGGCAGGTGCAGCACGCTCACGTTGTCACGGGTCGTGGCGATGGTGTCGAGGCGCTCGCCGATCCCGTCCGTGGAGCCGTCGTCCACGAAGATCACTTCGTACGCGTCCGGGGGCATCGTCTGCTCCAGGGCGGAGCGGATGCACGCGTCGGCGGTGGCCCCCGGGTTGTGGACATTGACGATCACGCTGACCTTGACACCCATGCGGCCAGAGTGGGCCCGCATGCACGTTCGGGCGCGGCGGCTTGCCGATTAGAGAGGGAAAGTTGACCCTCTAATACCAACCCACCGACTGTGAGTGTCCCCAGGCGCCACAGGGCGTGCCGTAGCGGCCCTTGATGTAGCCGAGGCCCCACTTGATCTGGGTCGCGGGGTTGGTCTGCCAGTCGGCGCCCGCGCTGGCCATCTTGCTGCCGGGAAGGGACTGCGGGATGCCGTACGCGCCTGAGTAGCGGTTCATCGCCCGCGAGTTCCAGCCGCTCTCCTTCTGCCAGAGCCGCTCCAGGCAACCCCACTGGTCGTCGCCCCAGCCCATGGAGGCGAGCATGGTCTTGGCGGTGGCCTTGCTGCTGCCCGGCGAGGGGATGCTGCCCGGCGGGAAGTTCATGGAGGGGAACCCGTCACCGCCCGGCGCCTTCTTCGGCACCACCCAGTCGATGTCGGGGTTCTTGCCCGCGGAGGCCCGGCCGTCCTTGAGCTTGTCCGCCTTGTACGCCTGCTCGGCGGCGTTCTTGAGCGCGTCGTTCTGGGGGTCGGGCGCGTAGAAGCTGCCGCTCGCGATGGCGCCCAGCTGCTCGGGCGTGAAGGGCGTGACGGCCGGCCTCTTGGCGTTCTCCATGGCGCGGTAGGCGACGAAACCGCCACCACCGACCACGACCACCAGCGAGACGGTGGTGATCAGCACCGCTTTCACGCTCAGGCGCTTCTTGGGCCGGCGCGCCGGGGGAAGGTCTTCCTTCGGCGGGCGCTCACTCAACTGCGGACCAGGGCTCACGAACCATGAGCTTGCCCTGTACTGGGGGGTGGTTCGCAACCGAAACGCGGGAATCGCTTGGGACCCCGTTGGCTAACTTGCTGGTAACCGTGGCGTTTCCGAAATAGTGTGATATTGCTCACACAAAGGACAGCTCGCCCTCGGAGGCCCGCAAACCGAAGGGGGCCGCTCCCAGGCTGCCTCGGTCACTTCCGTGTCCCATCTGTGACACGTCACAGTTTGGTGACTTAGTTCGGGCATTCGGGACATGGAATAATAATTTGTGCGTGGCAGGCATCCTCCTGGTTGAAGACGACCCCTCGGTGCGTACGGCTCTCGAGCTGGCGCTGACCCGTCAGGGGCATTCGGTCACCTCGTACGCGACCGGTGAGGAGGCACTCGACCACATCAGGGCCCGCCGCCCGGAGATCGCGATCCTCGACGTGATGCTCCCCGGGATCGACGGGATCGAGGTCTGCCGCCGGGTACGCAAGCTCGACCAGCTCCCCGTCATCCTGCTCACGGCCCGCGGCGACGACCTGGACGTGGTGGTCGGGCTGGAGGCCGGCGCGGACGACTACGTGGTCAAGCCGGTCGAGCCCCGGGTCCTGGACGCGCGCATCCGCGCCATCCTGCGCAGGGCCGAGTCCGCCGCCTCCGATCGCATCACCTTCGGCGACCTCGTGATCGACCGGGGCGCGCTCAAGGTCATGCTGGCCAACAAGGAGATCCATCTGACGCCGACCGAGCTGCGGCTGCTGCTGGAGCTCGTACGGCACCCGGGCCAGGTGCTCAACCGCCGCTACCTGCTGCGCGAGGTCTGGGACCACACGCACATCGCCGACTCGCGGCTGGTGGACGCCTGCGTGCAGCGGATCCGGGCCAAGATCGAGCCGAGGCCGGCCGAGCCCGTGTTCATCCACACGGTGCGCGGGTTCGGCTACCGCTTCAGCCCTCCGTGATCCCCCTGCCCACGGGACTGCGCGCCCGACTCGTCATCACGTTCACGCTCGTCGCCGTCACCGCCTCGCTGCTGGTCGCCACCATCGGCTTCGAGCTGGCCAAGACGGCCCTGGTGACCCGCGAGGAGAACACCTCTCTCGACCTCGTGATCAGAGAGCTGGGCAGCATCACGTTCCCCATCGGAAAGCTCGCGCCCGGCGAGGCCGCGCCGACCATCAAGGAGCTGGACCGGGTCGCCGCCGCGCTGAGCGGGCCGGGCCGCAGCGTGATCGTCGAGTACGGCACGTTGGTCTCCACCGAGGGGCCCATGACCCTGAGCGACGTGCCCAACGAGCTCTACGGCCGGGCCAAGCAGAGCGTGGTCACCCAGCGCAAGGTCATCCGCAACCAGCTCTGGCTGATCGTCGGCGCCGAGGTCTACCGCGACGTCGACGGCGCTCCCCAGGCCACCGGGCTGCGCGCGTTCGCGTTCTTCCCGATGCGGGGCGACGAGAACCAGCTCAACACGCTCAGGGCCACGCTCGCCCAGGCCGGCGCCGCCATCGTGCTGATCGCGCTGGTCGTGGCGCTGCTGTCGGCCAGGCAGGTGCTGCTGCCGGTCAGGCGGCTGAGCGCGGCCGCGCAGGCGCTCGGCCAGGGCCGGCTGGACACGCGCCTGCCCGTCCACGGGCAGGACGAGCTGGCCGAGCTGACCTCCAGGTTCAACGACGCGGCCGCGGCGCTGGAGCTGAGCGTGTCCGAGCTGCGCTCGCTGGAGGCCATGTCACGCAGGTTCGTGGCGGACGTCTCGCACGAGCTGCGCACGCCTCTGACCGCCATGACCGCCGTGGCCGACATGCTCTCCGAGGAGGCGGGCCGGCTGCCGGCCGCGCCGGCCGAGGCCGTCCGGCTGGTCCTCAGGGAGATCGAGCGCCTGCGCGAGCTGGTCGAGCACCTCATCGAGATCAGCCGCTTCGACGCGGGCACGGCCACGCTCAACGTCGAGCCGGTGAACGTGGCCGACGCCATCGCGGACTGCCTGGAGGTGCGCGGCTGGACCGATCAGGTGGAGGTGAAGGCGTCCCAGGGCTTGACGGTGAACCTCGACCCGAGGAGGTTCGACGTCATCGTGGCCAACCTGGTCGGCAACGCGCTCAAGCACGGGCAGCGACCCGTCATGGTGAGCGCCAGAGGCACGGAGAACGGCCTGGAGGTGAAGGTGCGCGACCACGGCAAGGGCATCCCGCGCGAGGCGCTGGCGCACGTCTTCGACCGCTTCTTCAAGGCCGGCGCGGGCCGGGCCCGCAGCCAGGGCAGCGGCCTCGGCCTCGCGATCGCCAGGGCGAACGTCCACCTCCACGGCGGCACGATCTCCGTACGCCTGCAGAATCCCGGCACGCTCTTCACGGTCTGGCTCCCACACTCATGACCCGCGCTCTCGCCCTCGCTCTCCTGCTCGCCCTGACGGCCTGCGGCATCTCGCCCACGGACGTCCAGGACCGGGGGAACGCGCCCACCATCAAGATCCCGCCGCCGTCCAAGACGATCTTCCTGATCAGGAACGGCAAGCTCGCCCTGGAGGCGGCCGACGTCGAGAACGACACCGTCGCCAGCCTGCTCGGCGCGCTCTTCGCGGCCTCCTCGCAACCTCTGGACGGCGGCCGGGACACCGCGCTGCGCGGGTTCACGTACCTGGGGATCAAGGACTCGCTGAACCCCGTGCAGCGCGACGAGGTCCAGCTGCCCCGCACCTCGACGCTGACCGTCTACGTCAGGGGCGACGGCACGCTCACCAGGCTCGGCATGGCGCAGATCGTCTGCACGGCCCAGCAGGACGCGGCGTACGAGATGGTGAAGATCGTCCGGGAGAACGTGAACCGCCCCTCCAAGTCGGAGGGGCAGCACACCTGCGGCGAGCTCAAGTGATCACATCGTGATGTCCTCGAGCATCTCCGTCACCAGCGCCGCGATCGGAGAGCGCTCCGACCTGGTCAGCGTGACGTGCGCGAAGAGCGGGTGGCCCTTCAGCTTCTCCACCACCGCGACCACGCCGTCGTGCCGGCCGACGCGGAGGTTGTCGCGCTGGGCCACGTCGTGGGTGAGCACGACCCGCGAGTTGGCGCCGATCCGGCTCAGCACGGTCAGCAGCACCCCGCGCTCCAGCGACTGGGCCTCGTCCACGATCACGAACGCGTCGTGCAGCGACCGGCCTCGGATGTGCGTCAGCGGGAGCACCTCCAGCATGCCCCTGTCGAGCACCTCCTCGATCACCTCGGGCGAGGTGATCGCGCCGAGCGTGTCGTAGACCGCCTGCGCCCACGGGCCCATCTTCTCGCCCTCGGTGCCCGGCAGGTAGCCGAGCTCCTGGCCGCCCACGGCGTACAGGGGGCGGAAGACGACCACCTTGCGGTGCTGGCGGCGCTCCAGGACCGCCTCCAGGCCCGCGCAGAGCGCGAGCGCCGACTTGCCGGTGCCGGCCCGGCCGCCCAGCGAGACGATGCCGATCTCCGGGTCCATCAGCAGGTCGAGCGCGATGCGCTGCTCGGCGGAGCGGCCGTGCAGGCCGAACACCTCGCGGTCGCCGCGTACGAGCTTCACCGACTTGTCCGGCTGCACCCTGCCGAGCGCCGAGCCCTTGGCCGACAGCAGCCGCAGGCCGGTGTGCGCCGGCAGGTCCCTGGCCTCCTCGAGGTCGGCGCTGCCCTGGTCGAAGAGCACCTCGACGTCCTCCGCGGTCACCTGGACCTCGGCCATTCCCGTCCAGCCCGACTCGTGTACGAGCTCGGCGCGGTATTCCTCGGCCGCCAGGCCGATCGAGGCCGCCTTGACCCGCAGTGGCAGGTCCTTGGACACCAGGACCACGTCGCAGCCCTCGGCGGCCAGCGAGCGGGCCACGGTCAGGATGCGGGTGTCGTTGTCGCCCAGGCGGAACCCGACGGGCAGAATCGACGGATCGCTGTGATTGAGCTCAACCCTGATCGTGCCGTCCCCCGTGGGCATCGCCTCATCGAGCCTGCCGTACTGGATGCGCAGGTCGTCGAGGTAGCGCAGGGCCTTCCTGGCGAAGTAGCCGAGCTCGGGATGATGGCGCTTCCCCTCCAGCTCGGTGATGACCACGATCGGAAGAACCACGTCGTGCTCGGCGAAGCGTGTCATTGCCGCCGGGTCGGCCAGGAGGACCGACGTGTCCAGCACATACGTGCGCTTGGCCGACAGGTGAGTAGGGTTGCTCGAGGACACTGCCACACGTTCTCCCCCGGGCGCCCATAAGCGCGAGCGCCCTGCAGACGAGGCGGGAATCGGACCGGACCCACATCCCCGACCGCGAGCTGCCGTCGGCGCCGGGTACCGGCCCCCTCGGCAGATCTTGGTGCAAAGGCGGGCCCTCTCCGAAATGTCCGGCCTGCGGTCGGACATTTACTACGTTACGTTCTGAATGCCCCGTTGTCGCGTCATGAACCGTAACGTCGGTGTCTCGCAGCGTAGTCGCGCAGCGCCCGCAGGAAATCCACCCTGCGGAAGTCAGGCCAGTAGGCCTCGTGGAAGTAGAACTCAGAGTGAGCGCTCTGCCAGAGCATGAAGCCGGACAGGCGCTGCTCGCCCGAGGTCCGGATGAGAAGGTCCGGGTCGGGTTGGCCGCGAGTGTAGAGATGCTCCGCGATGTGCTCCACATCGAGCACCTCGACGAGGTCCTCGATGCTCGCCCCTTTGCTCGCTTGCTCCTGGAGCAGTGAGCGCACCGCATCGGCAATCTCACGCCTTCCTCCATACCCAACTGCAACGTTCACAATCAGGCCTGGACGGTGTGATGATGCTTCCTTTGCGTTTTTCAGGACATTCGCCGTGCGGTCCGGCAGCAGATCCAGCGCGCCGACCGGGCTGATCCGCCAGCCCTCGTCCACCAGCTCCTGCGTCACGTCCTCGATGATGCGCAGCAGCGGCTCCAGCTCCTCCTTCGGCCGGTTGAGGTTGTCGTTGGACAGCATCCAGACCGTGACGACCTCGACGCCCGTCTCACGGCACCAGTTGAGCAGCTCCGAGATCTTGTCCGCGCCCTTGCGGTGGCCGCTGGCGACGTCACGCATGCCCATCGCGCGTGCCCAGCGGCGGTTGCCGTCGATGATCACCCCGACGTGCCGGGGGATGATGTCCTTCGACAGCTTGGACTCCAGCCTGTGCTCATACAGCCGGTAGACCAGATCGCGCAGGCCCACGGAGTGCCTCCCCAGCGGTTGCCTTCGGTCGCATGACCCAACAGGCAATTATCACCGCGAATCGCCCGTGCCTGCTCCGTCTAGCGGATTCCTCGCCAGATCTCTACCTTCCAGACATCCTTCCGCCTCATCCACAAGGCTCCGGACGAACACCGACAGCTCCGACGACGTCAGCACCGCCCGCATGCCCACGCCCGTCGAGCCCCACGCCTCCACGTAGGCCCTTCTGGTCAGCCGCCACTCGCCGTCGGCGGCCTGCCACACGGGGATGGTCCTGAGCTGGCAGCGCAGCTCCCCGCCGCCCACCAGGCCCGCTCTGGTGCGGTAGCGGAAGGAGAAGAGCTCGCTGTCCGGGTCCTCGTCAGGGAACCTGTCGTCGGGGTCGGTCCACCGCCTGGCCGCTCCACGTCCCTGCCGGGCCTCGTCCACGCCGCGCGCCAGGCGCGCGAGCAGCCAGCCGCACCGCTCTCCGACGCTCCCGTACGGCGTGCCGTCGCGACGCAGCTCGAGGGTGACCTCGTACGGCGTGCCGATGCTGTCCTTGCATGCCACTGGCGTGACGGTCAGATAAGAGCCGTCGACACAACGCAATCCCCCCATTCTCTGACGGTTTCCGGACGAATGCCTGCTAAACCGGCTATCCCTGATCCACCCCTGGCCGGTTGCGGCCACGCTCAGGGCAGGAATCGCGACCACCAGCGGGGTTTGGGCGGCGGATCGGGCATGCGGCCGCGCTCGCGCAGCCAGGCGGCGAAGTCGTCCGCGTCGGTGCGGTAGTTGGGCGGCGGCTCGCTGCGGGACCGCGCGTAGGCGGCGAACTCCGCGGGCAGGTCGGGGCCGGCCGCGGCGGCGGCGTCGGGCCGGATCCTGGCCACGATGCCGCGCCGCTTGGCGACCAGGCTCGACGCCTGCACCCGCATCCGCTCCGGGTCGAACCCCTGGGGCAGCTCCGCGCCGGCGACGAGCGCCGCCACGACCTGCCCCTGCGCCTCGGCCAGCCGCCGCCGCGCCTCCCCCAGCCCCTCGGCGCCCGACACCGCCGAGGGGACGTCAGCCGTCACCGCGGCCGGGGCTTCGGGGGCCGGGGAGGGGTGCGGGTCCGTCATCCGGGCTCCCCGGCCGCGGACATCGCCGCGCGGATCCTGGCCAGCTCGTTCCCCAGGGCGGCGTCGCTCGGGTACTCGTCGTCCCACTCCAGCAGCACCCCCGGCGGGGTGGCGCGGGCGCACAGCTCCGTGAGCAGGTCGAGCACCGGCTCCGGCGCGGAGGTGGTGTGGGTGTCGTGCCAGATGCCGTGGTGCTCGTACCCGCCGGCCACGTGGACGTACGCGAGGTGCTCCAGCGGCAGCGCGTCGAGCGCGTCCGTGGCCGACAGCCCCAGGTTGAACTGGTTGGTGTAGAGGTTGGCCACGTCGATCAGCAGCCCGACCCCGGTGCGCTCGACCAGCTCGGCGAGGAACTGGGCCTCGGTCAGCTCGTCGTCCGGCCAGCCGAAGATGGCGGCGACGTTCTCCAGGGCGAGCGGCACTGGCAGCGCGTCCTGGGCCCTGCGCACGTTCTCGGTGATGACCCGCAGGGATTCGCGGGTGCGCGGCACGGGCAGCAGGTGCCCGGCCTCGATGCCGCCGCCCCGTACGAACGCCAGGTGCTCGCTGACCAGCGGCGCGTCCAGCGCCTCCGCGCAGGCGGCCAGGTGGGCCAGCCGGGCCGGGGAGGGCGGCTCGGCGCCGCCGACGCCGAGCGACACCCCGTGCGGGACCACCGGCAGCCCCCTGGTGCGCAGCACGCGTAACGACTCGGGGAGGTCGGCCGGCCTGACGTTCTCGGCGACGACCTCGAGGAAGTCGACGCCGGGCATCCGCTCGATGGACAGGTCCAGCTCGGCCCGCCAGCCGATCCCCACCCCCAGCTCGACCCCGGTACGCTGCCGTGCTCCCGGCTCGGCCATGTCAGCTCCCTCCTCCCCCGCAACCGCCGCCGCCGCAGCCGCTCCCGCCGCCGCAGCTCGACGAGCTGCCGCAGCTTCCTCCGCTGCTGCTGCATCCACTGGATCCGCTGTAGCCGCCACCGTACGTCGCCCGCCGCCCGGGCCGGCGCGCCGCCCTGGCCGCGCGCAGGTCGGCCTTCACCTGCGCGCCCGGACCGTACAGCGCGGTGTGCACCCGCCCGCCGCCCGAGCCCAGCGGGTGCGTCTTCCTGGCGTTGCCGAGCCGCTCCACCCCATGGGCGGTGAGCTTGTGCCGACGGGACTTCCGGCGGTTGGCGATGGCGGCGGCCGCGCCCGTGCCGGTGATCGCCAGGGCGATCAGCGAGAACGCGAGGAGCGGCTTCGTGCCCTCGGTGACCACGGTGACCACGGCCGCCACGACCCCCGCGAAGGCCAGCGCCGACACCACCTGAAGGCCGGCGGCCAGCCGGTCGAGCCGCCGGGCGCGGTCGCCGGGCAGGACCAGGCCGTCGTCCGTGAGGTGGCGCTTGAGCTCGTCCATCGCCAGGCTCCTGCGCACCTCGGTCTTGAGCGCGGACGCCGTGAGTCCGGAACGGTCGGCGACGGTGGCCAGCACCACCTGCTCGACGGGGTCCCGCGACACCGACCGCGCGTGGACGCTGTGCACGTGCCCCCCGCGTGCCACGCGCAGATCTCCCGAGCCGGTCAGGAGAGCGATGGCCGTGCCGGCCACCTGCTGCGGGCCGCCCGCCAGATAGGCGATCTCGTAGTGGCTCAGTTTCCGGCCCATGGCGCGAGTACGGGACGTCGTCGGGACGGCGCGCTCGCGTTTGAATGCGGAGGCGGTGGTTAAGGCTGTCGCGGCCAGAGCCACCGAAAGGATCAGCAGGAACAGGTCCATTTAGGCCTCCCTCCGTACAGCCGAATAAGGCTGGTTATCGGAAGGACGCGTAAGGCAGAGGTAAAGGTTTCGTTCTGCTCATTTAGATTATTCGAATTTCGTCGGCGGCTCCGCCTCGAGTGGGACGGAGCCGCCGTACCGCACTGTCAGCCGAGGCGGTCCAGCAGGGCGTTGTACTCGTCCCACAGTTCCTTCGGCAGATGCGAGCCGAACTTGTCGAAGTGGGCCGGGATCAGCGACGCCTCCTCGCGCCACACTTCCTTGTCGACCGACAGGAGGGTGCGCAGGTCCTCCTCGGTCAGGTCCAGGCCCTTGGTGTCGAGGTCGGCCGGCAGCAGGCCGATCGCCGTCGGCACGGCCTTGGCCTCGCCGTTGAGCCGGTCGACGATCCACTTGAGCACGCGGCTGTTCTCGCCGAAGCCCGGCCAGATGAATCTGCCCTCGGCGTTCTTGCGGAACCAGTTGACGTAGTAGATCCGCGGCAGCTTGGCGCCCTTGCGGCGGCCGATCTCCAGCCAGTGGTCGAAGTAGTCGCCCATGTTGTAGCCGCAGAACGGCAGCATGGCGAACGGGTCGTGGCGCAGCTCGCCGACCTTGCCCTCGGCCGCGGCGGTCTTCTCGGAGGCGACGTTGGCTCCGAGGAAGACGCCGTGCTCCCAGCTCAGCGACTCTGTGACCAGAGGCACGGCGGTGGCGCGGCGACCGCCGAACAAGATCGCTGAGATGGGCACACCCTTGGGGTCCTGCCATTCGGGTGCGATGGTCGGACACTGGGCGGCGGGAGTGGTGAAGCGGGCGTTCGGGTGGGCGGCCGGCTCGTCGCCGCCGGGCGTCCAGGAACGGCCCTTCCAGTCGGTCAGGTGCGCCGGAGGCTCCTCGGTCAGCCCCTCCCACCACACGTCGCCGTCGTCGGTGAGCGCGACGTTGGTGAAGATGCTGTTGCCCCAGAGCGTCTTGACCGCGTTGGCGTTGGTCACCTGGCCGGTGCCGGGCGCGACGCCGAAGAAGCCGGCCTCCGGGTTGATCGCGTAGAGGCGGCCGTCGTCGCCGAAGCGCATCCAGGCGATGTCGTCGCCGATCGTCTCGACCTTCCAGCCCGGGATCGTGGGCTGGAGCATGGCGAGGTTGGTCTTGCCGCAGGCGCTCGGGAAGGCGGCCGCGACGTAGCGGGTCTCGCCGGACGGCGGCGTGAGCTTGAGGATCAGCATGTGCTCGGCCATCCAGCCCTCGTCGCGGGCCATGGCGCTGGCGATGCGCAGGGCGTAGCACTTCTTGCCGAGCAGGGCGTTGCCGCCGTAGCCGGAGCCGTACGACCAGATCTCGCGGGTCTCGGGGAAGTGGCTGATGTACTTCGTCGAGCTGCAGGGCCAGGGCACGTCCTGCTGACCGTGCTCCAGCGGCGCCCCGACGGAGTGGACCGCCTTGACGAACTCGCCCCTCTGCTCGATCAGGCGGAGCGCCCTGTCCCCCATCCTGGTCATGATCCGCATGGAGACGGCGACGTACGGAGAGTCGGTGATCTCGACGCCGAGCTGCGAGATCTCGCCGCCGAGCGGGCCCATGCAGAACGGCACGACGTACATCGTGCGGCCGCGCATGCAGCCCTTGAAGAGCTGCCGGAACGTCCGGCGCATCTCGTCGGGCGCGATCCAGTTGTTGGTCGGGCCCGCGTCCTCCTCGCGCTCGGAGCAGATGAAGGTACGGTCCTCGACCCTGGCCACGTCGCTGGGGTCGGACTTGGCGTAGAAGCTGTTGGGCCGGGCGGCGAGTCGCGTGAACGTCCCCTGATCAACGAGCAGGTTGGTCAGGCGCGTCCACTCCTCTTCGGACCCGTCGCACCACTCGATCCGGTCTGGCTGGGTCAGGGCGGCGATCTCGTTCACCCACGCGGCCAATTCGCCATTGCTGGTCGGTGCGGGCACTTCCACGGAAACGGACACGACTGCGACTCCTCCACTGTCTCAGGGCCCAGTCATCATTAACGACGAAGCGGCATGAAAGCCAATTGGCATAGACCTGTTGGCCTGACCGTCGCCGCAGGCAGCGGCCCTGACGATTGGTGGAGCCTACCCAGCCCGAGCAGATTTAAAAGAGAATTAACATGCAGTGGTCCAGTCCAATTCCGATGGTCTAAACCAATTTCCCCAGTGGTTTAGTCCATTTCCGCGCCCGTTTCCGCTGCGTGGTCTCAGGAATTGATGTCGGGTCCCTCGGAGCGAACGCGGTCGACGTGCTGGAGCGCGTCCCGCAGGTCGGCGAGCCATGTGTCGGTGTGCTTGCCGACCAGACGTACGCACCAGGCGAGCGCGTCGCTGCGACTCCTGGCCACTCCCGCGGCCACGAGCGTGTCCAGAACCTGCCGCTCCGTCTGGCGCAGCCGGGTCATCACGGGCACGGAGAGTGTGGTGAACATCACAGTCTCGCCGCCGCAGACCACACCCCAGGACACCTTCTGCCGGAATTTGCGCTCGGCCTCCCGGGCGATCTCGATCCGCCGCTCGCGCGTCTCCTCCCTGAACCTCCTGGCCAGCCCCTCGACCAGAGCGGCCCGCTCGGCCTCCGGCACGTCGTCCGGGGGGTCGGGGAGGGCGCCGAGCACCGCGATCTCCTCGCGGTCCCTGACGATCTCGGGCGCACCGGTGAACCAGCCCTCGGGCAGCCGTCCGGTGAACCAGCCGTGAATCTGCGCGGTGTCGTCGTCTGTTGCCATGTAATCACCATTACACAGTTGCACGCGAAATGCACGCCTCCGGGGCCGCGTTTATGCACCTCACCGCCCCCTCCCCCCTCATGCCCACCTCCGGCCCCACCCGCCCCGGAAGGGCTACGCCGCGAGAGTGCTCACGGGGTCCCGATCGTGCGCGCCCCGCCACAGCCTCCCGACGCCACCACCGCATCCACCCACGCCATCGCTGGCCCACCCCTGAGCAACGGGCGCGGGCGCAGCGGCACGGCGCACGCACGGCTGCACGGCTGCACGGCTGCACGGCTGCACGGCTGCACGGCTGCACGGCAGAGGCACGGCTGCACGGCGGGCGCATCGGGGGCGGGCCGTCGGTCTCGCGGGCCTCGCGGGTGGGCCCGGGGTACACGATGCGGCGCCCTCCGGGGTACGCGCCGTCCGCTGCCCAGGCGCGCCATGCCACCATCCGCCCGCAGCATCGCGCCGCGGCCCCAGGTGGTGCGACGCCGTGCGCGTGTGGGCGGCGTCAGGCGGCTGGGGGCCGGGCGTCCGAGGTCGGGGCCGATGGGGTGGCGGGCCCGACCGGAGCCGACCGGCCCAAGGGTGGGCTGGCCGGGAGGCAGGGTGGCCGACGGGACCGGGGGCGGATGGGTGGGGTTAGCGGACCTTGGCGGCGGCGACGGGGCTTACGCGGACGACGCCTGCCAGGTTGCGGGTGTGCACGGGCGAGATCTTGACGACATCGCCGGTACGCGGCGCCTGGATCATCTTCCCGTTACCCCAATAAATCGCTACATGGGAGATGTAGTCGGGATTAGTAGGGTCGAGGCGCCAGAAGATCAGATCGCCCGGCTGCGCCTGCGACAGCGGAACCTGCGGCCCGGCCACCCACTGCTGGTGCGTCACCCGGGGCATCCGCACCCCCGCCTGGGCGAAGGCCCACTGGACCAGGCCGGAGCAGTCGAAGGTGTCGGGCCCCTCGGCGCCCCACACGTACGGCCGGCCGAGCTTGGAGGCGGCGGCCTTCAGCGCCACGGTGATCTGCTCGCCCGTCATGAACGACCCGGAAGGCCAGGTACGGGTCGGAGTCTGCGGCTGCGGGAGGACCGGGTTGACCATGGCCACCTGCGTGCCCTTGGGCAGCCGCTTGAGGATGGCCCTGCGCAGCGTCTCGGAGTTGGTGTCGGGGGCGCTCACGATGAGGGCATTGTCGCGCGGGAGTCCTAAGGTCCGCCCCACGTTCTTGGACACGACGGCGTCCACCGCGCCGAACCCGGTGGTGGCGTACGCGCCGATCCGCAGCGTCCCGGCCGGGCTCGCCACGCGCCGGTGCAGCGCGAGCCCGCCGTCGTTGCCGAGCACGAACGACACCGCCACGTCACCCGCCGCGACGTTCTGCCAGAGCGCGTCGGACGAAGCGGTCACCTTGGGCGTGTACGAGCGGAACGTGGACGGATTGACCGCCAGCGTCTGCACCCGCTTGTCGTCGAGCATGACGGACGCCGCGTCGGCCAGCTCCAGGGCCCGCACCCCGCGCAGCTTGGCCACCTTCCGTAACAGCTCGTTGGTGAACGGCTTGCTGGTCAGCACGAACAGGTTGGGCTTGTGCAGCTTCTTCAGCGGCTCCACCGGCTGGACGGTGGAGACAGGCGGCGGTTGCTGCTGCCCCTGCTGCTGTTGCGGCCGTCGCTGCGCCAGCGGCGTCTGCTTGAGCGTGGCCTGGGCGCGTACGGGACCGACGTCCTGCCCGGATCGCGCGAGCAGCAGCACGTCGGCGGTCAGCACCGCGACCAGCGCCACCACGATGAACGGCACCAGCTTGTACGTGTTGCTCCGCTTACGAGAGTTGACCAGGAAGCTGAGGTCCTGCCGGATCCCTGACGTACGCGAAAAATCCGCCGGGCCAGCGTGGGCCCGGCGGTCGTCCTGCGGGGGTGTCAGTTGCCGATGTACGGCACTGCCTCAAGGATCTCGACCGTGTTCTGGCGGCCGTTGGGCATGGAGTAGGTCGCCTTCTCCCCGATCTTCTTGCCGTTGATCGCCGCCCCGAGCGGGGACTTGGGCGAGTAGACGTCGATCGGCGCTCCGCTCTCTTCGCGGGAGGCGAGCAGGAAGGTGACCTCGTCGTCGTCGCCGACGAAGCGGATGGTCACGGTCATGCCGGGGCCCACCACGCCCTCGGCCTTGGGGGCCTCTCCCACCTGGGCGTTGTCGAGGATCTGCCGGAGGTGGAAGATCCGGGCTTCCATCTTGCCCTGCTCGTCCTTGGCGGCGTGGTAGCCACCGTTCTCACGCAGGTCGCCCTCTTCGCGGGCGGCTTCGATCTTCTTGGCGATGTCGACGCGCCCGGGGCCAGAGAGATATTCGTACTCCGCCTTCAGGCGGTCGTACGCCTCCTGCGTCAGCCATGTGACGTTCTCATCGCGAGAGTCGGCCACGGGTTCTCCTTGCTTGCCTAGGGGGCCCTGAGATCACTTGAGGTTACGTGTGGTTGAATTGCGAAAGGCTAACAAGTCAACCGCTCCACCGCTTCCCCAAACGTCTCACTATACGAGATTGCAGTACTGGATGTGGACGGAAGTGGCCTCACCACTGGTGTCGAGGCTTTCCTTGATCTGCTTACTACCCCCGCCAGCCGGGATTCTTACTTCCTTGCTGCCCACTTCCGCGTGATAGACGTCCAGCGCCCTGATCCGGCAGACAGCCACCCTATCGTCTGGCTTGTACACCTCAAAGGTGATCTCCGCGCGATTCGCGCTGACGACGTTGAACGTCACCACCTGCGACGGCGCCTCCGAACCACCCGCCGTCATCGACCACATCACGTAACCCCAGCCACCCGCGATGATGGCCACCAGCACGCCGATCACGACGTGGACGACCAGCCGCCCGCCTCGTCTGGGGCGGTCGGGGAAGTCGTCGGGTGTGCCGAGAACTGGTTGGTTCTCGACATCTCTGGTCGCCATGGCGGAATCTCCCTGCACTCCCTGAGCGTTATCCGAGACAATTGTCGCCCGCGGGGGGTGTGCCCTCGCGACCGCCCAGCAGAAACTAACCTCTCTGGGCGAGTGACCGGTCCCTACTGAGGAGACATCGAGCCCGTGAGTGCACCGCTGAGGCTGATGGCCGTCCACGCCCACCCCGATGACGAGTCGAGCAAGGGTGCCGCCACGATGGCGCGTTACGTGCGCGAAGGTGTGGAAGTGCTGGTCTGTACGCTCACGGGCGGTGAGCGGGGCTCCGTGCTCAATCCGAAGATGGATCGGCCCGAGATCGTGGCGAACATCGCCGCGGTGCGCAAGGCCGAGATGGACCGGGCCCGCGAGATCCTTGGCGTGCAGCAGCGGTTCATGGGCTTCGTCGACTCCGGGCTGCCGGAGAACGAGGACGAGGCGCTGCCCGAGGGCTCCTTCGCCACGCAGAAGCTGGAGGACGCCTCGGCGCCGCTGGTGGCGGCCGTGCGGGAGTTCAGGCCGCACGTGATCATCACGTACGACGACGACGGCGGCTACCCCCACCCCGACCACATCATGACCAACAAGGTCTCGGTGGAGGCCTTCGAGGCCGCCGGCGACCCCGACCGCTACCCGGGCACGGGCGACCCGTGGCAGCCGCTGAAGCTCTACTACCAGATGGGCTTCACCAAGGAGCGGTTCGAGGCGCTGCACGAGGCGATGACCGAGCGTGGCCTCGGCTCGCCGTACGCCGACTGGATCGCCCGCTGGGAGGACCGCCCGGCCAAGTGGCCGGTCACCACGCGGGTGCCGTGCGGCGACTACTTCGAGATCCGCGACCAGGCCCTGATCGCCCACGCCACCCAGATCGACCCCGACAGCTGGTGGTTCGTCTGCCCGCGCGAGCTGCAGCAGGAGATCTGGCCGACCGAGGACTACCACCTGGCGCGCTCGCTGGTGGACACGGAGCTGCCGGAGGACGACCTGTTCGCGGGCATCCACGCCGAGGACGTCTCCCCCGCCTGCCACTGACGGGACCACGCTCCCCCAGTGGCAGACTGGAACTGTGAACGTTCTAGCAGCAGGTGATGTGAGTCCGGGCCTGCTCGGCTTCCTCGTCGTGGCCTTCCTCGGCTTTGCCCTGTACTTCCTGGTCAAGTCGATGAACAAGCAGATGTCGAAGATCCAGGTCCCCCACGAGGGCGACGTGGACGACAAGAAGGCCGAGTAGATGCCGATCGAAGTTGTCGACAACTCGACGGAGAGCCGGTTCGAGGTGCTCGTGGACGGCAAGGTCGCCGGGTTCGCCGACTATCGCCTGCTGCCCACCAAGATCGTCTTCACGCACACCGAGGTCCTGCCCGCGTACGAGGGGCAGGGGCTGGCGAGCAGGCTGGTCGCGTTCGCGCTCCAGGCGAGCGCCGACACCGGCCTACGCGTCGTGCCGCTCTGCCCCTACGTGGCGAAGTACATCAAGCGGCACCCCGAGTTCCAGCACCTGGTCGACAGCTCATTCGGCAGCGCGTGACCAGGCCCGTTCCAGCGCCTTGGGCAGGCCCCACCAGCCCAGCGGGGTGAGCACCTCGTCCTTGTCCACGATGCCGAGATAGCCCCACAGGCTCACCACCGAGCCGAACAGGCTCTCGGTCGCGTTGAGATCGTCGGTGTCCTGCTCGTCGACGTCGATGTCCTCCGACTCGGCGATGAGCCGCGCCATCCGCTCGGGCGAGGCCAGCACCCCCGGGCCCAGCCTCGCCAGCGCCGCCACCCCGGCCAGCCAGTCGGCGTGCTGGATCGCGCAGAGGTTGGCCAGCGTCGCGTCCTCCAGGGTGAGCTCCCCGTCCAGGTCGACGAACTCCTCCAGCAGGTCCCCGCTCTCCGACAGGTCCGAGATCGGCCCCGCGATGCCCGCCGCCACCGCCAGCCACAGCTCACCGTCGTCGTCCGGCATCGGGCCGTCCTCCAACCCGGCGCACGCCCGCAGCACGTTGGCGGGGTAGCCGGGCAGGGCGAGCAGCGCGCGCAGGCGCGCCGCCGCCGCGTCCAGCTCGCCGGCGGGCAGCTCGGGCTGCGCGGGCAGGCCGGCGACGATCCGCCGCAGCTCCGACAGCGCGAACGCCTCCTCCTCGTCCCAGATCGCGAACGACTCCTCGTCCAGCTCGTCGCTCACCGCGAATCCGGGCACCCTGCCGTCGGCCAGCGGCGTGCCGAGCCAGCGCTCCTGCAGCTCCTCGTACGCGCCGCGGGCCGCCCGATCGCCTTCCGCCAGCGCGTCGGGGTCGATCTCACCGGACTCGACCCGTTCCTCCAGGTACGCGACCAGCCGGCCGAACATCTCCACCGCCACGGGCCCGCGCTCGTCCTCCTCCGGCCAGACGAAGTAGCTGGGCGTCATGAGGATCGGCTCGGTGCCGGTGGACTCGACCCAGCGCTGCACGTCGCCGACCGTGGCGACACCCGACTCGATCGAGCTGAGCGTGGCCTTGGCGGACTCCCAGAACGGGCGGGAGAGCGGGTTGCCCGCCGCCATCATCGCGCGCCGCAGGTCGGGCAGCGCCACCAGCGCCACCCCTGAGGGAACGGCCAGCAGGGAGCGTGCCACGTCCCTGCGGGTGACGGCGCCGACCGGGCGGCCGGCGTGTGCGCAGACGAAGTCCATATCCACGCCCCGTAACCTAGCCCGTCCCGGCCTCCCCAGTCAGCCGCCCCCCGCTCTCGTTCGGCGAGCGCCCCGTCCGAGCAACGGGGCAGCGGGCGGGCCGTGCGGCGGGAGAGGCCCGGGGCGGGGGCGGACTAGGCTGATCAGTGGAGGTCCTGATGAACCGCTTGAAAGACGCCACGAGCCCCTACCTGCTGCAGCACGCGGACAACCCCGTGGACTGGCACCCCTGGGGTGAGGAGGCGTTCACGGAGGCCAGGCGGCGGGACGTGCCGCTCCTGATCAGCGTCGGCTACTCAGCGTGTCACTGGTGTCACGTGATGGCGCACGAGAGCTTCGAGGACCCCGGCACCGCGCGCCTCATGAACGAGCACTTCGTCAACATCAAGGTCGACCGCGAGGAGCGGCCGGACGTGGACGCCGTCTACATGGGCGCCACCCAGGCGATGACGCGCCAGGGCGGCTGGCCGATGACGGTGTTCGCCACGCCCGAGGGCCACCCGTTCTACTGCGGCACCTACTTCCCGCGCCCCCACTTCCAGCGCCTGCTCACCGAGGTGCACAACGTGTGGGTCGGCGACCGGCAGTCCGTGCTGCAGCAGGGCGCCAAGGTGGTGGAGGCGCTCACCACGAACACCACGCTGCCCAGCGGGGCCGTGCCCAAGGAGGAGACGCTGGCGCTCGCCATGCGGAACCTGGGCCAGGAGTTCGACGGCGTCAACGGCGGCTTCGGCAGGGCTCCCAAGTTCCCGCCGTCCATGGTGCTGGAGTTCCTGCTGCGCTCGGGCGAGCGCGAGATGAGCGGCGAGACGCTCGGGTCGATGGCCCGCGGCGGCCTGTACGACCAGCTCGGCGGCGGGTTCGCCCGCTACAGCGTCGACGCGGAATGGGTCGTGCCGCACTTCGAGAAGATGCTCTATGACAACGCGCTCCTGCTGCGCGTCTACACGCACTGGTGGAAGGCGGGCGGCGGCGAGCTCGCGCGGCGGGTGGCCCTGGAGACGGCCGACTGGCTGCTGCGGGAGATGCGCACCGAGGAGGGCGGGTTCGCCTCCGCGCTCGACGCCGACAGCGAGGGCGTGGAGGGCAAGTTCTACGTCTGGACGCCGGAGGAGCTGCGCGAGGTGCTCGGCGAGGACGACGGGCGCTGGGCGCAGGAGCTGTTCGAGGTGACCGGCACGTTCGAGCACGGCACGTCCGTGCTGCAGCTCCCGCGCGATCCAGACGACCCGGCGCGCTACGCGAGCGTCCGCGAGCGGCTGCTGGCCGCCAGGGACCGGCGCGTACGCCCTGGGCGCGACGACAAGGTCGTGGCCTCGTGGAACGGCCTGGCCATCGCGGCCCTGGCGGAGACCGGCGTGGTGTTCGAGCGCCCCGACCTCGTGGCGGCGGCCACGGCCGCGGCCGGCCTGCTCGCGAGCACGCACGTGGCCGACGGCAGGCTGCTGCGGACGTCCAAGGACGGCCGGGCGGGCACCAACGCCGGGGTGCTCGAGGACTACGCCAACCTGGCCGAGGGCCTGATCTCCCTGTACGGCGTGACCGGCGAGGCCAGGTGGCTCCGGCTGGCAGGCTCGCTGCTGGACACGGTGCTCGACAGGTTCGCCGACGACACGGGCGGCTTCTACGACACGGCCGACGACTCCGAACGGCTCTTCCAGCGGCCGCAGGACCCCACGGACAACGCGACCCCGTCGGGCCAGTTCGCGGCCGCGGGCGCGCTGCTCTCCTACGGCGCCCTGACCGGCTCCACACGGCACAGGGAGGCCGCCCAGGCCGCGCTCGGCGCGGTGTCCGTGCTGGCCACGGGGCACGCCAGGTTCGCGGGCTGGGGCCTCGCGGTGGCGCGGGCGGCGCTGGACGGGCCCGTGGAGGTGGCCGTGATCGGCCCGGCCGACGACCCGCGCACGGCGGAGCTGCACAGAGAGGCGCTGCTGGCCGACGTGCCGGGGCTGGTGGTCGCCCGCGGCCCCGGCGGCTTCCCGGAGCTGCTGGAGGGGCGCGGGCTGGTCGGCGGGGCGCCTGCCGCGTACGTGTGCAAGGGGTTCACCTGCCGCCTGCCCGTGACGACGGTCGATGACCTGCGGGCGGAGCTGGGAGCGGCGCGCTAACCCGACTGCGGGCGGCCCGTGTTGGTGTCGTTGATCGTGTCGCCCCCGGTCGTGGGCTGGTCGGGCGTCTGCTGCTGCGTGGACGGCGGGCCGGTCTGCTCGTCGGGCTGCTGCTGGTCCTGCTGCGGCCCGTTGTCGCTCGGCTGATCCGTCACCGGCGGGCCGTCCGTGGACGGAGGCGCGGTGATGTCGGGCTCGGGCGTGTTGTCGAACCAGTCGTTCGGGTTGCGCGGCGGCGTGTAGTCCTGCTGGGGACCGTCCTGGTTCTGGTCGGGCGACGAGTAGTCGGGGCCCCAGCCGTAGTCGGACGGCTCGGGGAACTCCTCGACCGGCTTGCCCGCCATGGCCTCGGTCATGAACGCCCGCCAGATCTGCGCCGGGAGCTGGCCGCCGAACTGCGTGCCGTACCCGGGGATCGTGACGGTGGCGTTGTCCTCCCTGAACATGTCGACGGCGACGGCGAGCTGCGGCGTGAACCCGTTGAACCAGACGCTCTTCGACTTGTCCGTGGTGCCCGTCTTGCCGGCCACCGGGCGGTCGTAGAGCCGGGCGGCGGTGCCGGTGCCGTACTTGACGACCTGCTGCATCGCGTACGTGGCGTCCCCGGCGGCCTGCTCGCCGACCACCCGCGTCGAGGCCGGCTCGACGGTCTTCTTCTTGCCCTCGGCGTCTGTGACCGACATCACCACGTGGGCCTCCATGTGCACGCCCTTGTTGGCGAACGTGGAGAAGCCCGAGGCGTTCTGGACGGCGCTGACCGAGGAGACGCCGAGCGGGAAGGACGCGTAGCTCTGCTGCTTCGCGAGCTGCGTCTTGGGGATGCCCGCCTTCTCGGCGACGGCGGCGACCTTGTCCAGGCCGACCTTCTGGCCGAGGTCCACGAACGCGGTGTTGACCGAGTTCTGGGTGGCATGCACCAGGTCGATCTCGCCGTAGGAGCGGTCGCTGTCGTTGGGGATCGGCTTCGGGTCGGACGCCACGCGCATCGGCGAGTTGCCGTCGACCCTGGTGGACAGGTCGAAGCCGTTTTCGAGCGCCGCCGCCAGCGTGTACGGCTTGAACGTCGACCCGGCCTGGACCTTGGCCGAGAACGCGCTGTCGTACTGGGACTGCGCGGGGCTGCCGCCGTAGAACGCGACGATCTCACCGGTGGCCGGATCGACGGCCGCCAGCCCCGTGTGGACCTTCTTGGGCGTGGCGTCGGGCAGCACGTCCTTGACGGCCCGCTGGGCGGCCTGCATGAGCTTCTTGTCGAACGTCGTGACGATCTTCAGCCCGCCGCCGTTGATGTCCTCGTCGGAGTAGCCGCGCCGGTTGAGCTCGGCCGTCACCTGCTCCAGCATGTACTGGGCCTGCCCCTTGAGCTCGAACGGCTTCCTCGGCGCCGTGAGCTTGGGGAAGCGCTGGTCGGCGACCTGGGCGGGCGTCAGCATGCCGGTCTGGCCCATCGCGTCGATCACGGACTTCCAGCGCTCCTGGGCCGCCGCCAGGTCGGGGCCCTTGGGGTCGGCGAAGCGGCTGGGCTGCTGGATCACCGTCGCGAGGTAGGCGCCCTCGGCCACGCTGAGCTGGCCGACGTCCTTGCCGAAGTAGGCGCGGGCGGCCGACTGGACGCCGTTGGCGCCACGGCCGAAGTAGATCGTGTTGAGGTACTGCTCGAGCACCCAGTCCTTCGACTTGGACTGGTCGACCTTGATCGCGATGAGGATCTCTTTGAACTTCCGGGTGACGGAACGTTCCTGGCTGAGGCCGCTGTAGTAGTTGCGCACGAGCTGCTGGGTGATCGTCGAACCGCCCTGGAGCTGCTGCCCGGTGACGGTGGACCAGACGGCCCGCGCGGTGCCCTTGACCGAGACGCCGCCGTCCTCGTAGAAGGAGCGGTTCTCGGCCGCGATGACCGCCTGCTGCACGTGCTTGGGCACCTTGGCCAGCTCGACGCTCTTGCGGTCGACGCCCTGGCGGGCGAGCACGGTCTTGCCGTCGCGGTAATAGATCACCGAACCCTGCGCGGTGGCCTGCTTCTGCGTGGAATCGGGAATAGGCGTCAGCGCCCATGCGACCGCGAAAAGCCCGACGAGTACGAGGATTCCCGCGCCAAATGAAATCAGTAGAAGTCGGAGTACTCGTCGTTTTCGCATCCCGTTGCCACCGCCGCTCCGCACCCTCGACCCCCCTTGTCACCCCTCATGCGCTGGGCGAATGTCAAGGCTAAACGATCGATAACGGTGCCTCGTCCCCTAGCGATAGTACGGCTACCGGTCACCGCGGCGCGGAACATCGGCGACCAACGGCAACACTCGATAGGGAACCGGGGTGTCCAGGGCGATGATCGAATTAGTCCGGAGCACACCCTGTACATCAACGATTCGGTCGATAACCCGCTGCAAATCGGCATTTGTCCGCGCCACCACGCGGCAGAGAAGATCGCTGTCGCCGGTGATCGTGTACACCTCCAGCACCTCCGGGATGGCGGCCAGCCGGTCGGCCACCGGGTCGTGCCCGGCGACCTGTCTTATCTCCATGCTGACAAACGCGGTGACGTCATAGCCGAGCGCCTCCGGCGACACGTCCGGCCCGAACCCGGTGATCACGCCCCTGGCGATCAACCGGTCCATCCGGGCCTGTACGGTGCCGCGGGCCACGCCGAGCCGGCGCGAGAACTCGAGCACCCCCAGGCGGGGCTCCTCCGTCATGAGGGTGATCAACCTGGCGTCCAGTTCATCGATCGTCATACTGCACAGATTTACCCGATTTCCCGGAGCTCTGCTAGGCATGTTGTCCACCGATTGAAGTAACTCTTGCGCACTGAGCTCAGGGATATCGAGAGTTGCCAGTATGAATGATGTCTTTCCGGTCAACGGCATGGACGCCGTCGTGTTCGCCGTGGGCAACGCCAAGCAGGCCGCCCACTACTACTCGACCGCGTTCGGCATGAGGTTGGTGGCCTACCGCGGGCCCGAGAACGGCAGCCGGGACGAGGTCGCGTACGTGCTGGTCTCGGGCGGCGCCACGTTCGAGTTCCGGGCCGCGGTCCGCCCGGGCACGGACCTGGCCAGGCACGTGGCCGAGCACGGCGACGGGGTGATCGACCTGGCGATCCAGGTGCCCGACGTGGAGGCGGCGTACGCGTACGCGGTCGCCCACGGGGCCGAGGGGCTGGCGGAGCCGTACACGATGGAGGACGAGCACGGCAAGGTGCAGGTCGCGGCCATCGCCACCTACGGTGAGACGCGCCACACGCTGGTCGACAGGTCCAACTACGGCGGCCCCCACCTGCCCGGTTACGTGGCCGCCGAGCCGCTGGTGGCGCCGCCGGCGACGAAGGGCGGGCGGCTCTTCCAGGCGATCGACCACTGCGTCGGCAACGTCGAGCTGGGCAAGATGGACGAGTGGGTGGAGTTCTACCAGAAGGTGATGGGCTTCACGAACATGGCGGAGTTCGTCGGTGACGACATCGCCACCGAGTACTCGGCGCTCATGTCCAAGGTCGTCGCCGACGGCACGCGCAAGGTCAAGTTCCCGCTGAACGAGCCGGCCGTCAGCCGCAGGAAGTCGCAGATCGACGAGTTCCTGGAGTTCTACGGCGGCCCCGGGGTGCAGCACATCGCCCTGGCCACCAACGACATCCTGACCACGGTCGACCACATGCGGGCGGCCGGCGTGCAGTTCCTGGACACGCCCGACTCGTACTACGACGACCCCGAGCTGCGGGAGCGCATCGGCAAGGTGCGGGCGCCGATCGAGGAGCTGAAGCGGCGGAAGATCCTCGTGGACCGCGACGAGGACGGCTACCTGCTGCAGATCTTCACCAAGCCGGTGCAGGACAGGCCCACGGTCTTCTTCGAGCTCATCGAGCGGCACGGCTCGCTGGGATTCGGCAAGGGCAACTTCAAGGCGCTGTTCGAGGCGATCGAGCGGGAGCAGGAACGAAGGGGCAATCTATAGTTTGTCCCGACTTAGTGGTGGTCATCAGGACATCATGGGAACACCACCGGGACTGGCGGGACGCTGGCGACGGTTGTTCGCCGGCGTCCTCGACTGGCTCATCGTCAACGTCATCTCCGCCCCCTTCACCTGGTCGAGCTGGGAGTACGTCTGGGACCGGAGCAGAGGGGCCTGGGACCGCTACCCGGTGGAGCACACCTTCCTGGCCGGACTCGTGGCCTTCCTGTACTTCTGGCTCCTGCACGCCTTCTGGAACGGCCAGACCCTCGGCAAGAGGCTGTTCGGCATGCGGGTCGTGCAGGAGAACGGCGCGCGGATCACCGTGGCGCAGGCCGCGGTGAGACAGATCGTCGAGACCGCGCTCGCCTGGGTCTGCTGCGTAGGCTCGCTGGTGGACCTCGGCTGGATCCTCTTCGACGCTCGCAAACAGGCGGTCCATGACAAGGCCGCCAGGACGGTCGTGGTGAATGCCTGACTCAGCGTAAGATTTTGGTCACGATCCGAAGGGGCGTGTTGCCAATGCGTATCGACAGACGCGGGGTGGCGCTGCTGGCCACGCTGAGTGTGCTGGCCTGTGCGCCCACCGACGGCCGGGCGGCGAGCGCGGACGACCCGCCCGCCGTCACCGACTACCGACCGGGCGCCGCCGGCATCGGCGACCCCGACTTCCCCGAGGACGGCAACGGCGGCTACGACGTGTCCCACTACGACCTGGCCGTCGACTACACCCCGAAGACCAAGCAGCTCGAAGGCCGGACCACCATCCAGGCCGCCGCCACTCAGAACCTGTCGAGCTTCAACCTCGACCTGGCCGGCTACGACGTGCGCCAGGTCACCGTCGACAACGCGGCGGCGAGGTTCAGGCGGAAGGGCGACGAGCTCACCGTGACCCCCTCCCGCCCGCTCGGCAACCGGTCCCGCTTCACTGTCAAGGTCGTCTACGCGGGGCGGCCCAAGGCCGCCGAGGACAGCGACAACCTGGGCACGTACGGGTTCATCCCGACCCCGGACGGCGCGTTCGTGGCCTCCGAGCCCAACGGCTCCAAGACCTGGTTCCCCAACAACGACCACCCTGCCGACAAGGCCACGTTCGACGTCGCGATCACCGTGCCCGCCGGGCTGACCGCCGTGTCCAACGGGGAGCTCCAGGGCCGGCCCACGACCGCCGGCGGCAAGACCACCTACCGGTGGCGCGAGCTCCACCCGATGGCGACCTACCTGGCGACCGCCACGCTCGGCAAGTTCGACCTGCGCCAGGGCCGCACCCCCGGCGGCATCCCGGAGTTCGCCGCCGTCGATCCCAAGTTCAAGAGCTCGCTCGACAAGCTCTACCAGCTCTCCGGCGAGGTCACCGACTACTGGTCGACGGTCTTCGGCCCCTACCCGTTCTCCTCGACCGGCGGCGTCATCGACGACTACATGGCCGGCTACGCGCTGGAAAACCAGACCAAGCCGCTCTACGGGGGCTTCGAGCCCGACGCGACCATCATCGCGCACGAGCTGGCCCACCAGTGGTTCGGCGACAGCCTCACCCTCAAGCGCTGGAAGGATCTCTGGCTCAACGAGGGCTTCGCCACGTACGCGGAGTGGCTGTGGCAGGAGCACAAGGGCACGAAGACCGCAAAGGCCATCTTCAAGGACCTTCACGCCCGCCCGGCCGACGACCCGATGTGGGCCTACCCGCCGGGGCGGGCCAAGCCCTCCGACCTGTTCAACGCGTCGGTCTACACGCGCGGCGCCATGACGCTGCAGGCCCTGCGCGACGCGATCGGCGACGACACCTTCTTCAGGCTGCTCAAGACGTGGACCGCCGACCACCGCTACGGTCACGTCACGACGGAGGAGTTCATCGCCCTCTCCGAGCAACTGTCGGGCAAAAACCTCCGCCCGCTCTTCGACGCCTGGCTCTTCCAGCCCCGCCGCCCCAGCTGACCTGCGGGGAAACGCTTCTCGTCGCTCGGTCCAAGTACGGATGTAAGGCGAACGACGAAGGGAGCGAGGCCAGTGCGCCTCAACGAAGACCCTGCGGCCTTTGAGGCCTTCTATCGCCGCCACGTCGATGCCGTCATGCGTTTCGTGGTCCGGCGGGTGAGCGACCCTCACCTCGCCGCCGACCTGACGGCGGACATCTTCCTGGCGGTGCTTGACTCGGCGCACACCTACGTGCCCGGCCGGGGCACCGAGATCGCCTGGCTGTACGGCGTTGCGCGCAACGTCGTGTCGGCCCGGCATCGGCAGGCGGCCCGGGAGGCGCGGGCGACCGGCCGCGTCGCCGGCCGGCGGCTGATGGACGACGACGACCTCGTGCGGATGGAGGAGCGGATCGACGCCGAGCGCCGGATGCGCGGCTCCCTGGAGGCCATGCGCGGCCTGCCGGAGGGCGAGCGCGCGGTGCTGGAGCTCGTCGCGATCGACCAGCTCACCGTCGCCGAGGTCGCCGAGGTCCTGGGGATCAGGCAGGTGACCGTACGAGTCAGACTGCACCGGGCAAGACGGGCCCTTGAGAACGTCGCTTCGCCGGCACCCGTGTACGTGGAGGGACAGGCATGAGCAATTTCGAGGAGCGCCTTCTCAGTGCACTCAAGGAAGAGATCACGACGAGAACGGCGGAGGACGACGTGACGACGACTGTGACACCGGCCAGGCGCGGCAGCTCCCGGCGGCGCTACGTGGGGCTGGCCGCCGCGCTGGCGGGGGTCGCGGCGGCCGCCACAGCGACGGCGGTGGTGCTGTCCGGACTCAACGGCAGCCCGGCGTACGCGGTGACCGAGGGGGCCAACGGGGTGATCACCGTGAAGATCAACAAGTTCGACGACCCGGAGGGGCTCCAGGCCGACCTGGCCGACGCCGGGGTCAAGGCGATCGTCGACTACCTGCCCGAGGGGCAGACCTGCAAGATGCCGCGTGGCGCGAACGGGAACGGTCCGGGCGAGTTCGCGGTGAGCTTCGGCCGGTCGGACAACGTGACCTCGTTCATGATCGAGAAGGGGGAGGTTCCGGAGGGCTCGACGCTGGTGATGGCCGTCTCGAAGAGCAAGGCCGGCGACGACCAGCCGCCGTTCGGGATGTCGCTCACCGTCGTGAAGGGGCCGGTCGCGCCCTGCGAGCCGACCGCGATGCCCGGTCCCGGCGCCCAGGACGGCGGGGGCGGCTTCCACACCAGCACCGGAGACGAGGGGCAGGGCCCCAGCACCGACTCGGCGACCGAGTAACCCACCCGCCAGGGCCCACCAGGGCCCGACCGGCCCTGTCCAGGCCCGGTGGCCCTCCCGAGCAGACGGGGCCGCCGGGCCTTCAGGCGCGTGTCACGGGCCGGAGCTGGAGAACACCAGGACGGACGCCGTGAACCCGTGCACATGGTTGTGGCCCGCCACCGGCCCGACCTCGCCGGCGGCGAAGAAGCCGGCCATGCCGATGGGCCCCAGCGTGTCACGCAGGGCGACCGGGTCGTGGTCGGCCGTGCCGAACATGGCCGAGCCCCGTCCGTTGCACGAGAACAGCAGCGCCCCGTCCACCTTGCCGAGCTGCTCCCGATGGGCGTCCAGCAGGTCGTACAGGTCCTCGTCGGCGGTGGCCGCGTCGCGTACCTGGAAACGCACGGTCCTGCCGATCTCCACGATGTCGCCGATGGCCACGGCCTCGCGTTCGGGATCGATGCCGATGACTCCCCTGATGAGGAAGTCGCCGCGTTCGTGGCGCTCGGCGTACTCGTCCATGGCCACGCCGATCTGCAGGCCGGAGGCGACCAGCTCGCGGTCGTCCTCGTCCAGCTCGCTGACGATGTCCTCCAGCCGGGCCAGCGCGGGCTGCCCGGCCAGCTCCAGCAGCAGGTTGTCCTCCGACGCGGTGACGACCATGCTGGGCCCGATCGGGCGGCAGCCCTGGCTGACGACGGTGCTGATCCTGACCGGGCCGCTGATCAGCACGCCGATCGCGCCCTCGGTGTAGACCTCGCCGTCGGCGAACAGCCGTACGGAGCCCCGTCCCTGCAACCCGTTGGCCAGCCCGCCGATCAACGGCAGGTCGCCGAGCACATCGACGGAGCGCTCGACGAAGGCGTCGGTCGGAAACGTGTACGGGTCGGCCAGCAGGATCGCCACATGATCATCGGCGCCCCGCTCGGGCAGCCCGACCACCACGAACCTGTCCTCGGCCGCCAGCGTCTCCAGCTGGAAGGTCGTCAGCCGGGCGCCGTCCAAGGTCGCCGCCCACGCGCTCACCGCGGGCAGCAGTTCGACCCCTTGTCCGTCGCCGATCACCCCCGTGGCACTGCATCCGACCACGTGCGCGTCGGGCGCGAGCCTCATAGCGGCCTCACCGGCCCGCGCGACGTCCTCGGGATCATCGCCGCAGATGAAGAAACAGACCAGGTCGGCCCGGCCACTGAGCCTCGACAGGGCCTGGCCCACGGCGGTCTCCGCGGCCCCCACCAGGTCGGAACCCACGGCGAGGCCGTCGGCGAAGCGGCTAGTCATAACGGCCACGAGTCTCGCCTCCCTCGACATGTCAAAGTTCCCTAGGCCCGATTCTCCCCACTAAAAGGACAAGCACGCGCACGAAACGTCACGCAATGGTCGAGATCCGAAATCTGCGCCAGATGCGAAACTCTCTGCCGCATCGCTCGCGGGGGACGTAGTCTCGTTCCCGTGCATCAGCCACGTATTCTCCGCGAGTTGCGAGAGAGCGGCCACGTTCATCGCACCGTCAAAGCCGAAGTCCGGGAGAACCTGCTTGCCAAGCTGCGGGCAGGCGAGCCACGATTCCCCGGCATCGTGGGCTTCGACGACTCCGTCCTGCCACACCTGGAGCGGGCCCTGCTCGCCGGGCACGACCTGGTCCTCCTCGGTGAGCGCGGCCAGGGCAAGACCCGGCTCATCCGCACCATCACCGGTCTGCTGGACGAATGGACCCCAGTCGTCGAAGGTTGCGAGATCAACGACCATCCGTACGCGCCGGCCTGCACGCGCTGTCAGGCCCTCGCGCGGGAGCTGGGGGACGAGCTGCCGGTCGCGTGGAAGCACCGCGACGAGCGCTACGGCGAGAAACTCGCCACGCCCGACACCTCCGTGGGCGACCTGATCGGCGACGTCGACCCGATCAAGATCGCTGAGGGACGCACCCTGGGCGACCCCGAGACCGTCCACTACGGCCTCGTCCCCCGCACCAACCGCGGTGTCTTCTCCGTCAACGAGCTGCCCGACCTGGCCGAGCGCATCCAGGTGTCGCTGCTCAACGTGCTGGAGGAGCGCGACATCCAGGTACGCGGCTACAACCTGCGGCTCCCGCTCGACATCCTGCTCATCGCCAGCGCCAACCCCGAGGACTACACCAACAGGGGCCGGATCATCACCCCGCTGAAGGACCGCTTCGGCGCCGAGATCCGCACCCACTACCCATTGACCGTCGAGGACGAGCTGACGCTCATCCGCCAGGAGTCCGTGCCGGACATCGGGGCCGACGTCCCCGAACACCTGATCGAGGTCATCGCCAGGTTCACCCGGCTCGTACGCGAGTCCACGGCGGTGGACGCCCGTTCCGGCGTGTCGGCGCGCTTCTCGATCGCCGCCGCCGAGACCGCCGCGGCCTCGGCCGTGCGCAGGGCGGCGCTGCAGGGCGAGGAGCAGGCCGTCACGCGCGTGGTCGACCTGGCCTCGGTGGTCCACAGCCTGCGGGGCAAGGTGGAGTTCGAGGTGAGCGAGGAGGGCAGGGAGACCGAGATCCTCGCCCACCTGCTGCGCCGGGCCACGGCGGAGACGTTCAGGACCCGGCTGGGCGGCATGGACCTGTCGGCGATCATCGACAAGTTCTCCGAGGGCACCCAGGTGGAGTCGGGCGAGCTGGTCCCCGCCGGCGAGCTGCTCCACCGGATGGGCCCGGTCACGGGCCTGGCGAAGGTCATGTCCAGGCTCGGCATGGGCGCGGGCGAGGAGTCGCCGGGGCACGCGGCAGCAGCCCTGGAGTTCGCGCTGGAGGGTCTTTACCTCATGCGGCGCCTGTCCAAGGAAGACCTTGACGGAGTGAGCGTCTACCGCACATGAACATATCGGCGGTCTTCCGCGTCATAGTGGATAGCTGATCACGCCGACCGGGAGGCCGCCCATGCGCCTGCTTGCCTGTGCCACCGCTCTTGCCATGGGTTTCGTCGCCGTGCCCGCCTCCGCCGAGACCACGGCGGCCAAGGTCGTGTACGGGTACGCCTGGGCCGACGGGAAGGGGCACCTGCGGATCGTCCCCAAGTCAGCCACTTTCGTGCGGAAGGGCGAGTTCCGGAGCTACCGGCTCAAGCCGGTGGCCGGGGCACAAGAGGTGCGGCTCGACTACACCGGCGCCTCCTTCGGCCGGGTCACGGTGGCGTGCGACCTGAAGGAGACCGAGGGCCAGGTGGCCCTCGACGCCAAGGGGCTGGGCCGGACGGCCTGCGAACCCGGGGATCTGACCGACGGGCTGGCCCGCGGCCCCGTCCCGCTCCGCGTCGAATACCGGGGCACGGACGCCGTCAAGATCAACGAGTTCCTGGTCACCGAGTGGCCGGGCACGCGCACCGCCCGCGGCACGCTCAATCGCGTCAACGACACGACGGTCCTGTTCACGACCGGCGGAAAGACCGTCAAGCTCGGGTACACGCACGCCACGAGCTTCTACCGGGCCACCGCGCGCTGCCGGGACGGGTGGCTGGCGGGCAGGCCGGTCAACGCCGACAAGCAGGGGCTCGGCAAGAAGTCGTGCACCTCGGCGGACCTGACCAAGGCGCTCAAGACGGCGGAGCACCCCGTACTGGTGAAGATCGACTACACCCCCGAGGCCGGCGGCGTCAACGAGGTGTGGGAGGTCTTCGGGGACGCGTAAACGGGCGGATCGGGTTAGCGTGGGTGCGTGATGGCCTTTCGCTATGGTGAGTACCACGACGGCCCCGATCCCCTCGCCCCGCCCTACGACGTGCGGGCGGCCCTCGACGAGATGGGCGACGCGATCCTGTCCGGTTCGACGCCGGTCCACGCCCTGCGCGACCTGCTCAAGCGCGGCCTGCCCGGCACGCAGGACCGCCGCGGGCTGGACGACATGCTCAGGGAGGTGCGCCGGCGCCGGCGCGACCTGCGCGAGCGCGGACGGCTCGACGGCACGCTGGAGAAGGCGCGGGCGCTGCTTGACAAGGCCATCGGGCAGGAGCGGGCCGAGCTGTTCCCCGACCCGTCCGACGACGCGCGGCTGCGGGAGGCCGGGCTCGACGGGCTGCCCGAGGACACGGCCAGCGCGATCCAGGAGCTGAGCACGTACGAGTGGCGCTCGTCGGCGGCGCGCCAGACGTTCGAGGAGCTGCGCGACCTGCTGCGGCGCGAGGTCCTGGACAGCCAGTTCAGGGGCCTGCGGGACGCCCTCGCCAACCCCGACCCCGAGGCGATGGAACGCGTCCGCCAGATGATGGCGGACCTGAACGAGATGCTGGACAAGGACTCCCGCGGCCAGCACACTCAGGCCGATTTTGACGACTTTATGGGGAAATATGGCGATTTGTTCCCCGAAAAGCCGCGCAACCTCGAGGAGCTCGTCGACATCCTGGCCCGCCGCGCCGCCGCCACGCAGCGCATGCTGGCCTCGATGACCCCGCGTCAGCGCGAGGAGCTCGCCGGCCTGATCAACCAGACCCTCGACCAGGCCGGGCTCTCCGACGAGATGCGCCGCCTCGGCGAGGCCCTCTACGCCCGCCGCCCCGACCTGGCGTGGAACGCCCCCGAACGCCTCACCGGCGAAGAGCCCCTGGGCATGGGCGACGCGGTCACGGCCCTTGAGGAGCTGGCCGACCTCACCCAGCTGGAGACCGCCCTGCGGCAGGACTACCCGGGCGCCAGGCTGGACGACATCGACGAGTCCGCCATACGCCGTGCGCTCGGCCGCTCGGCCGTAGACGACCTGGAGGCGCTCAAGCGCATCGAACGCGAGCTGGAGGAGCAGGGCTACCTCCTGCGCCGCCGGGGCAAGCTGGAGCTCACCCCCAAGGCGGTCCGCCGCCTGGGCGAGACGGCGCTGCGCCGCGTGTTCTCCTCCCTCGACGCGGGCCGCCGCGGCGACCACGACCAGCACGACGCGGGCTCGGCCGGGGAGCTGACGGGCTCGACCCGGCCGTGGCGCTTCGGCGACGAGCAGCCCATCGACGTGGTCCGGACGCTGGTGAACGGCGTGCGCAGCGGCGGCGTCGCCACCCCGGGCACCGCCGTCCGCGACGCGGGGGCCGCTGTGCGCGACGCGGGGCCCGCCGGTTCGGGCAGGCGCGTCAGGGTCCGCCTCTCGGTGGACGACTTCGAGGTGGCCGAGACCGAGCGCCGCACCGCCGCGGCCGTCTGCCTCCTCGTGGACCTGTCGTACTCGATGGCCCTGCGGGGCACCTGGGCCGCCGCCAAGCAGACGGCGCTGGCGCTCCAGGCGCTGGTGGCGTCCAAGTTCCCGCAGGACGCGGTCCAGATCATCGGCTTCTCCAACTACGCCAGGGTGCTGCAGCCCGACGAGCTGGCCGGCCTCGACTGGGACATGGTCCAGGGCACCAACCTGCACCACGCCCTCCTGATCGCCGGCCGCCACCTCGACCGCCACCCCGACTTCGAGCCGGTGGTGCTGGTGGTCACGGACGGCGAGCCCACGGCCCACCTCATGCGCAACGGCAGGTCGGCGTTCGAGTGGCCGCCGTCGCACGAGACGCTGGAGCTCACGCTGGCCGAGGTCGACAAGATGACCCGGCGGCGGGCGACGATCAACGTCTTCATGCTGGCCGCCGACGACCGGCTGAAGGAGTTCGTGGACGAGGTGGCCCGCAGGAACGGCGGCCGCGTCTTCTCGCCGAGCGCCGAGCGCCTGGGCGAGTACGTGGTCAGCGACTTCCTCCGCCTGCGCCGCGCCCGCTGAGTTTGTCGGTGCCGTATGCCAGACTCGCTCGCCATGAGCGATGATGTGCGGTTGCGGGATGTGGTGGAGGCCGATCTGGAGGTCTTCCTGGCGCAGGAGCACGACCCGGAGGCGGCCCGGAGGTCCAGGTTCCCGCCCCGCCCCCGGGAGCGCTTCCTCCACCACTGGGCCACCCGGATCCTGGCCGACCCCGCCGTCTTCGTGCAGGCGGTCCTCGTCGACGGCGAGCCGGCCGGAAACATCGTGGCCTGGTGGGAGGAGGAGCGGCGCTTCATCGGCTACTGGTTCGGCCGCGAGTTCTGGGGCCGCGGCATCGGCACCCGGGCCCTGGCGCTCTTCCTGGAGCAGGAGAAGGCCCGTCCGCTCTACGCCGACCCGTACGAAGGCAACACCGGCTCGGTCCGGCTCCTGGAGAAGGTCGGCTTCCAGCGGTCCGGCACGGTGCGGCACGGCGAGGACCAGCACCTCATGCTGACCCTCCACGCCCCGGCCCCACCCTCTCCCGCGGCCTGAGGGGTGCCGACGTGCCGGATCCCGGTCGAGCGCCCGTGCCGGCCCCCAGAGCGTGATCGTCCACAGGCCGTCACGTCGTGCAGTACGCGTGAAGCACACCTCGCCTGTAGAAGAGGGCGTCATCGTTGCGCCAGCTGGCGGAGGCACCAGGACTTCCCGGAGTGTCCGAGAGTCCCACATTCACCAGCCCGGGCTCATGGATCTCTATGGCGTTCCTGAGCTTGGGATGACTCGGCGGGCACAGGATGAAGGTTCCCAGTGTTCCGAGGGGGTTCACATCCACCCGCTGCTTGACCATCGGCACAGGCGGCTGCGCCGGTTTCTCGTTCGAGCAGGCCAGGGTGACCGTGAGCGAGACATCGATCGGGTGGTGGGCCGCATCCTCGAATGACTGCGTATTGGAGAAGTAGACCTTCACCGACCGATTGGCGTCGTCGATCTCGAATTTGGTGAGGCTCGTGTGCTGCGCGTCCGCCTCTGAGCTGATCGTCGTCTCGCCGGCGACACCGACGATGTACGGCAGCGTGGACGGGCACTTCACCGGCACGTACCCACTGGTCTGCGCGCCGAGGCTCTTACCGCTCTGGAACTCTCCGTAGGCCGCGCCGGCCCAGGCCGGACCGGTGACGCTCACCAATCCCGCCGTGGCCAGCGTGACCGCCGCGACGATCTGCGCGGATTTAGCGATTCGCATGTTTCTCCTTGCCGTGGTCGAGTCTCTGCGCCGAATTGCCGGCGCGATGCGTTCCGTTCGGAACGGCATGTCGTCCGTCGTGGTCGCATCGACGAACATAGGAATTCGCTCTTGGCGAGCGCTTGACCCCGGCCTTGGTGAGGGCTTGGTGGCAGCTTGGCCACGCACCACGGCCATGGCCCTGGCCGGCCAATCTCCAGCGGGGCGATCCCCGGCGCTGATTGACGCCCGCCGGCGCCGCCACCGTCGCAAGCCGTCCAAGGCAGGCGATGCGCCGACCGCCCGAGGCGCTACGAATGATCCGCCCGCAGGCGGACTTTCGGCACCTGCTGGGCGCGGCGGGCGGCCTCGGCCCGGAGCCGGCGCCTCAGCTGCCCGCCGCGGCCGAGAAAGGAACGGGTCCGCAGGCGGCGGTCCTCCGGCAGGCTCCAGTCAGGGAGCGCGCGGTCGATCGCGACGGTGAGCCGGTCGTCGCCCTGGGCGGTGGCGGTGCCGAGCAGCACGACGTTCTCCTGCCAGCGCATGCCGGGATCGTGCCGGTGGAAGGTCAGGCAGACCGGCCCGGGCACGGCGGCCACGCCGGCGGGCAGATCCAGCTCGTACCCGGTCGTGGTGCGGGAGAAGGCGCGCGCGGGCACGGTCACGGGCCGGCCGTCCGCCACCATCGACACGATCGGCCGCCCCAGGTCGCGGGCCCGGCGGGCGTACGGGCGCCAGTCGGCGGGCGGCGCGGAGCGGCCGGGCGGGCGGGGACCCGACGGGGCCGGGTCCGAGGCGGGGGCCGTGGTGCCGGGCGGGCAGGTCCAGGTCAGCGGGTCGCGGGTCAGGTCGCCGCCCGGCCACCAGGTGATCCGCTCAGGGGTCACCTCGATGTAGATCCGCGCGAAGTACCAGGCCAAGCGCTTGACCAGGAACCACGGCAGCCCAGCGAAGGCGTCCGGGATCTTGGCCTGGGACTCGCGGACGTACCGGTCGGTGTTGGCCTGCAGGTCGGCGTCGCGGACGGTGGCGCGGCCCTGCACCAGCACCACCGGATCGCCCTCGAACAGCAGCGCGACGCGCGGATCACGGCGCGCCCGCTCGGCTTTGTCGGGATAGGTCAGGCCGGTGCTGACGTCGATGGTGCCGCGGGACCCGGTGTACGGGGTGACGGGCCAGGTGATGGGCCGCCCGTCGCGGGTGAGCGAGGTGTAGGCGCACACCACGGAGCTCCGGAACGTCGTGGTGGGGAGCGTGAGGGTCATGCCCGCGCACGCTAATGACGGTGTCTTGGGCCGTTCTTGGAGTCGGTTCTCAAGAACCGCCCAAGACCGGGAGGCCACGATGACGGCACCCTGACAAACCAGAAGGAGCACGACAATGCGCACCGCCGCACACCCGAACGTGCCGCAGATCACGCTGCCCGGTCAGGCCGCCGCCGCGCCGGGGCCGCTCGACATGACCAACATGTACCTGGCGCACTACGGCTTCCGCCGCGACCTCGGCCACCTGATCACCGCGATCGGCCGGGTCCGCCTCGGCGACCGCCGGCGCATCACCGCCCTGCGCGAGCACCACGCGTGGGTGCTGTTCGTGCTGCACCACCACCACACCGCCGAGGACGAGACGGTCTGGCCGCGGCTGCGGGAGCGGGCGCCGGAGGCGATCGGCACGATCGACGCGCTGGAGGCCGAGCACGAGGCCTGCGACCACTGGATCCGCGAGAGCACCGACGCCTTCCAGGCGTTCGACGCCGGCCCGTCCGAGGAGCGGCGCGAGCCGCTCATGACCGCCCTGCGCGCGCTGGCCGACACCCTCGGCGCGCACCTGGCGCACGAGGAGACCGACGGGATCCCGCTGATGATGGCCCACATCACTCCGGAGGAGGACGCGGAGGGACACAAGACGATCATGAAGCAGTACGGTCTCCGCAAGCTGATCACGCTGGTCGGCTGGATCACCTCCGAGCTGCCGCCCGAGGTCGAGGCCCATCTGCGCAGGACCTCCCCCAGGCCGATGGTGCTGCTCAACACCCTGGCCGGCGGTCGCTACCGGCGGCGCACGGGCTACCTGTGGGGCTGAGCCAGCTCCCGCTCCACGCTCTCGGCGTGCTCGGCATGCCGCCGCGCCGCCTCAGCGTCGCCCAGTGCCTCGGCCAGCTGCGCCAGCGACCGGCTGACCGGCCACATCAGCAGGCTCAGCCCGGCGATCCCCATGCGGTCGGCGTACGGGGACGCCTCCTCGTACAGGTCGGCGCAGGCCTGCCGGTCGCCCAGCCCCGCCCAGGTCTCGCAGCGGATGACCAGCCAGAACAGGTAGACGAACGTGCGCGGGACCGGCGCTTGCCGCTCCCACGGCCCGAGCACCCGCCGCGCCTCCTCCAGGTGGCCGCTGACCACCAGGTAGTGGGCGTACCCGTCCAGGTTGAACTGGTCGAGCTGGTCGTGTGAGATCTCCTGCGGCGGCTGCATCGCATCCGCCTCCCCGCGGCGCAGGCGCATGAGCGCGACCTGGTAGGTGGCGCCGGCCGCGGTGCTCTCCGGACCCCACATCGAGGTGGCGCGCTGCTCGGCGGCGGTGGCCGCGAGCAGCGACTCGGCCGCCTCCAGGTCACCGCGGTGGACGATGACGCCGAGCCGCAGCCAGTCGAGGATGATCCGCAGGTACGGCATCTGCGTACGGCCGATCAGCCGCTCCGCCTCGGCCAGCACGTCCAGGGCCTCCGGCACCCGGCACAGCTCCAGCAGCGTGCCGCCCTGGCAGGTGAGCCCGATCGTGCGCAGCTCGTCGTCGCCCGCCTCCAGCCCGGCGCGGGCCATCTCCTCCCCCGCCTCCAGCCGCTGACGCACCGAATCCGGGTCGAGCAGCGCGTAGTAGCGAGCGAACAGCACCCGGCCCAGCAGCGTCGCGTCGTTCTCCTGGCGGGCCAGCCGCGTCGCCTCGGCGCTCCACCGGTCCCGCTCCACGGGGTCACACCCCGGCAGGTAGTACGCCTGGAGCGCCAGGCAGGCCAGCACCCGGGCCCGGGCCGACGGTTCCAGCCCTTCGTCGGCGGCCAGCTCCGTCAGGTCCGCGAGCAGATCGGCGTCGTGGTCGCCGTAGACCTTCCAGGGTTGCAGGATGCGGCCGCCGTACCCGGTCGCGGCCTCGATCCAGCGCCGCCGGTCGCCCTCCTGCTTGGCCAGCCGGCGCAGCCGCGTCAGCTCGGCCTCCTGCCCCATCGAGTCGCCCGCCCCGAACCTGGCCTCGGCCAGCGCGAACAGCAGGTCCATCCGCTCGGCCGGGCCCAGTTCGGGGTCGTCCTCGGCCACCTGGCCGGCCCGCTCCAGCAGCTCGACGGCCACGTCGTACGCGCGCAGCCGTTTGGCCTCCTCCGCCGCCCGCCACGCCGCCCGCCAGGCACGCGCGGTGTGGCCCGCGGGAATCGCCTGGAACCAGTGATGGGCGGCGGCGGCCAGCCGGTCGGAGGCCGAGCCGCCGGTACGCGACTCGATCGCGGCGGCCACGGCGGCGTGCAGCCGGGCCCGCCGCAGCACCGGCACCACCTCGGTGAGCGCCTCCTGCACCAGCGCGTGCACGAACCGGAACCGGCCGGGCCGACCCTCCGCGACCAGGGCGGCGGCCATGGCGGGCTCCAGCCGGTCCAGCGCCGCGTCCAGGTCGAGCCCGGCTGCCTCGGCCACGATCGTCACGTCGAACTCCCGCCCGGCCACCGCCGCCACCCGCAACAACTCGGCGGACGGCTCGGGCAGCCGGTTCACCCGGCCGAGCACGACGTCCCGCACGCCCAGCGGCAGCGTGCCACGGCCCGGCGATCCGGCTTCCAGGTAACGCATCAGCTCCGTGACGAAGAACGGATTGCCGTTCGTACGGTCCCTGATCGCCCACACGTCCGTGCCCGCCGGGGTCAGCTCGGCCAGGTCGGACGGCGAAAGGCCGGACAGCGGCAGCCGCACCGCCTGCCGGCGCGACAGCGCCTCGAACGCCTCGGCCAGCGCGCCCTCCGGCGGCGGCCAGTCGCGTGCCGTGCCCACCACGGCCAGCCTGCCGTCCAGCACGTACTCGGCCAGGTAGCTCAGCAGCCGCAGCGAGGACCGGTCCGCCCAGTGCAGGTCGTCCAGCACCACCAGCACCGGCCGCCGGCCCGCGGTCAGCGCCTGTGCCGCCGCTCCGTAGGTGCGGAACCTCGCGCCCTCGGGGTCGGTCCCGGTCGCGGAGCCGACTCCGGGCAGGTTCGCGCGCACGTCGGCCGGCAGTGGCGGCAGCGTGTCGGCCAGCCGCTCCAGCACCGTCACCCACGGCCAGAACGCCGGCGCGCCCTCCGTCGCCGCGCACCGCCCCACCGCGACCGTGAAACCCCTGGCACGGGCGCGACTCACCAGCTCTTCGGCCAGCCGCGTCTTGCCGATCCCCGGCTCCCCGGTGATCAGCGAGAACCCCGTCCGGCCCGCCGCCGCCGCTTCCAGCAGCCCGTCCAGCGCGGCCAGCTCCTCCTGCCGGCCCGTGATCCCCCTCTCGGCCACCCGCGGCTCGGGCGGCTGCGGCGGCCGGTGGGGGAACAGGGCCGGGGCCTGGTCGAGGATGTCGCGTTCCAGAACGCGCAGCTCCTCGCCCGGGTCGATGCCGAGCTCCTCGGCCAGGATCCGGCGGGCCGTGCGCAGCGTCTCCAGCGCCTCGCCCTGGCGGCCGCTCCGGTAGAGCGCCAGCGCCCGTAACGCCCACAGCCGTTCGCGCAGCGGGTGCTCGTGGGTCAGGGCCTCCAGCTCGCCCAGCAACTCGCCGTGGCGGTCCTGCTGGATGACCGCGCTCACCCGCAGCTCGCGGGCCCGCTCCCGGGCCTCGGTGAGCCGCGCCCTGACGGCGGTCACATACGCCTGGTCGTCCAGCTCCTGGTACGGCTCGCCGCGCCACAGCACCAGCGCCTCGCCCGCCAGCCGCTCCGCCTCGGCGGGCTCGGCCGCCTGCTCGGCCTGCCCGACCAGGCGCAGGAACCGCGTCGAGTCCACCTGCTCCGGATCGATCGCCAGCGTGTAACCCACCGGCCCGAACGTCAGCAACCGGCTCTGCGCCCTGGCCCGGCGACCGGGCTCCAGCAGGCGGCGCAGGTTGGACACGTACGAGTGCAGCGACGCCATCGCCTCGGCCGGCGGCTCCTCGCCCCACAACCGGTCGATCAACGCACTCGGGGCCACCGGCCGGCCCTCCGCCAGCACCAGCCCGCACACCAGCGCCCGCATCTTCAGCGAGCCGATCTGACACGACCGCCCGTCGTCGCCGACGACCTCCAGCGGGCCCAGCACACGGAAGTCCACAGCCCTACCACCCTCATGAAGTCGCCTGATCTTACGACAAGGAGGGCTGGTGTGGTTCACCACGGCGCTGCCTCGGCCCCGGGTGGCGGCTCCGTCGTGGCGTGCCCAGGCCCGGGACCGGCACGGGTCCTTGGCTTCCGATCCGGCACGGCGGCGATGCAGGTGCCGAGGGACCACGGCGGCGACGCCATGGCGACGTGGCGGTGAATGGCGGGGCTCAAGAGCCGGGCCTCCTGTCGGCGTACGGCTTCCAGCGCTAAGCGAGGTAGAGGTAAACGGGCTCTGTCGCTGATCTTGTGACCTGGAACGGCTCCTCGCTGACAGGCGTGAGGGTTTGCGACGTGGTGCTGGTCAGTGAATGATGATCGGCAGCTCAGGCGAAGGAGTACTGGTGGACTTCACGATCAGATATGAACCCGCTCCCGACGAAGTGGCGCGGGCGCTACGCCAAAGTCTCAAACGGCAACTCACCGCGGTCTATCGTTTCCTTCCCTCGGTCCTGGTCGTGGCAGGACTCACTTGCATCTGGGCCGATGCCGTCTTCGTGGGTGCGGGCATGCTCGTCGCAGCGGCCGTGGCTCCCTTCGCGGCGACCCGGGCGATCCGCCGGCTCACCGCGCGACAGCTCGCCTATATGTGCGTGCCTACGACGATTCGGGTGACCAGCGAAGGGTACGAGTGCCGAACAGAGCAGTACAGCACCACGATGCAGTGGTCTATGTTCGGACAAGTCGTGACAACTCCAGAGTTCTGGCTGTTCTTCGTGAACAGGCAGCCCGCGGCATTCCTCCCCAAACGTGCCTTCAACAGCGAGCAACAGGCCGAACTCATTGACTTCCTGGCCGCACGGCAGAATGCGGGAGCCTCCTGAGCCGGCTATCGCCCGATGGCCACGTCACAAGATCAGCGTCAGAGCCCGTTCACCTGTACTCAACTCGGCACGCCAAAGGTTACGCCGGCACCTCCGCTTCCAGCCCTGTCGATGCCCCTGACATGGCGGCCCGCCTCACGAAGCTCACCCTCAGGGGTCCGCCGACCCGGCCTGGCCCGACGGTGCACGGATGGACGAGCTGGTCCGCAATCCGACCTCGCCGTTGTCCAGACGGCCGGCGACGTGCCTGCTCAGCCGCTAGGGCGGGCTCCAGCAGGTCAACCACCCAATCGGTCAACGGGCGGGAGAGCGGCCTTACCCACGAGGCCGGCATTCAGCGTGGCGCTTCCAGGATGACGCCACAACCAGACGGTAACCGGCCCACCACCGGGGGTCCGGGGGAGCTTGGCTCCCCCGTAAGAGGAGCCCGTAGCCGCATCCGCGCGAAGCGTGTCCGCCCCGCGAAGGCCCGCGCAGTTGAGGGTCAGGCGTCGATGAGGCGGGAGTAGAAGTCGAGGGCCACGTCGAAGCCGTCGTGGCAGTTGCGGTGGGATCGGTAGCAGGGCCGCCAGGCCGAGCTGGCGCCGACTCCCGCCCTGGCGTCGCTGAGGGCCGAGGGGACGCGTTCCGGTTTGGGGAGGAGGCCGTGGCCCAGGTAGCGGATGCCGGTCAGCTCGGTGTGGGCCCCACGGCCGCCCGAGACGAACGTGCCCAGCCGCCAGCCGCTCTCCTCGTCCCAGACCAGGACGGCCCCGTCCGCGAGCTTCAGCGTCGCGTCACGCGGATCGCAGGGGCCCTCCCACCAGTCCGCCACCTCAGGTCCCAGTACGCCGATGACCTGCCGCACATAGCTCGTCGGCTGCTGCAGCCACTCGTCGGAGTACGGCTTGACGTGCCTGATGGCCACGGACGGCACCCCCTTGTGCCCTAACGGTAAGAAAAAATGACAGTGACCAACCATACCCGCGCCGAACTTATTCCGTTGCACAGCCGTCTAGTCATTACGGACGATATTTACGTCGGATACGGGGAAGGAGGGGTGCCCATGATAGCCACGGTTCTGCTCATCGTCCTGATGGTCGTCGCCGTCGCGGCCACAGAAATGATCATGTGGTGCTCCGAAAAGAGCAAAGAGAGTGTCGAGTCCACTGCCGAGATCACCGGGGACTAGTCTCTCGGGCATGTCGTCCCTGCTTCTCTGGCTGCACATCGCCTTCGCGATCTTCACCATCGGCCCGGTCACCGCCGCGACGATGACCGCGCCGCGCGTCATCCGCAACAAGAACGTGCCCGCGCTGCAGATCATCCAGCGCATGACGAGGATCTACAGCCTCGGTGCCCTGGGCGTGTTCGTGTTCGGGGTGGCGCTCGGCGCGGTGCTCGGCGACGGGCTGCTCGGCAAGTGGTACATGACGGCCTCGATGACGCTGTTCATCGTGGCCGCCGTGCTGCTCGTCATCATCGACCGCGACCTGCGCACCGCCCTGCGGGCGCTCTCCAGCGAGAGCCCCGAGGACGACGCGAAGGTGCAGATCGGGAGGATCGCCGCGATCAGCGGGCTCGTGTCCGTGATCTGGCTGGTGATCCTGTTCCTGATGGTAGTGCCGGGCTAGAGGCCCGGGCAGCCGCTCAGGCGAGCGCCTGGGTGAGGTCGGCGAGCAGGTCGTCGATGGTCTCGATGCCGACCGACAGCCGCACCAGGTCGGCGGGCACCTCCAGCGGCGATCCGGCCACCGAGGCGTGCGTCATCCTGCCCGGGTGCTCGATCAGCGACTCCACCCCGCCCAGGGACTCCCCGAGCGTGAAGAGCTTCGCCCGGTTGCACACCTCCACGGCCTCTGCCTCGCCCCCGGCGACGCGGAACGACACCATGCCCCCGAACCGCCGCATCTGCTTGGCCGCCACCTCGTGCCCCGTGTGCTCGGACAGCCCCGGGTAGAGGACCTGGGTCACCCGCGGGTGCGCGAGCAGCAGGTCGACGACGCGTTCGGCGTTGTCGCAGTGGCGGTCCATGCGTACACCCAGGGTCTTGAGCCCGCGCAGCGTCAGCCACGCGTCGAACGGCCCGGCCACCGCGCCCATCGCGTTCTGGTGGTAGGCCAGCTCCTCCCCGAGGCCGCGGTCGACGGTCACCAGCGCCCCGCCGACCACGTCGGAGTGGCCGCCCACGTACTTGGTGGTCGAGTGCACGACGACGTCCGCGCCCAGCTGGAGCGGCTGCTGCAGGTACGGTGACGCGAACGTGTTGTCCACCACCAGCAGCGCCCCGTTGTCGTGGGCCAGCTGCGCCAGCCCGGCGATGTCGGCGATGCCGAGCAACGGGTTGGTGGGCGTCTCGACCCATACGATCTTGGTCTTCTGCGTCATCGCCGCGGCGACGGCGTCGAGGTCGTGCAGCGGGACCGGGTCGTAGTGCAGGTCCCAGCGCTGGTGAACCTTGGCGAACAGCCGGTACGTCCCGCCGTACGCGTCGTTCGGAATGACGACGTGATCCTGCGGCTTGCACACCGTGCGCAGCAGGGTGTCCTCGGCGGCCAGCCCCGACGCGAACGCGAGCCCGCGCACGCCGCTCTCCACCGCCGCCAGCGCCTCTTCGAGCGCGGTCCTGGTGGGGTTGGCCGAACGGCTGTACTCATATCCGGAGCGCAGACCGCCCACGCCGTCCTGCTTGTAGGTGGAGGTCGCGTAAATCGGCGGCACCACGGCACCCGTCGTAGGGTCGGGCTCCTGACCTGCGTGGATGGCCAGCGTCTCAAAACCGTTGCTCATACCCGCCACGTTAATGGAAGTCGGCCCGCGATCCGTCCCCTCCGGATCGCGGGCCGCTCGCGGGCACCGTCCCCCAACGGCCCCCGCGATGGCTCGCGCACCATGCCCGCGCGAGCCAGGTCCTCAGGCCGCCCTGGACTCGTGGTCCTCTGAGCGAGGCCGGAGCCGTACGACATCCGCCTCGATGAACCGGCCGCTGCCGCCCTCCGCGGGCTCCCCGTTGATGCGGGAGAGCAGCACCGGGTCGGCCAGCGCGAGCAGCACCCCCACCAGCAGCCCGACACCCAGCAGCACGAATCCGATGGCAACCATTTCCTGTCCCCTTCCGACATCTCCCAGCATCGGCGACACCCCATGGCTCCCGCCTCCGCTGAAGGACTGGTCTCCGGCCACCCGTCTCGGCCGAACGGCTGATACGAGATGTCCGACTTCCGGCCTAGGCTCGAGGCCGTGGTGGAGAGCAAGCGCATCGTGTACTGGATCCGGCGGCTGAGCGAGATCGCGATGATCGGCTGGCTGGGCATGATGCTGCTGCTCGACCTCGTGCTGGCCGGCGTCACCGGAGGCGTCCAGTGGCTCGTGCCGTTCTGCGGCGCGGCCGGCATCGCGGCCGTGGTGCTGCGGCGCCGCTACCGGATCGAGGGGTTCAGCATCATGCTGGCCCTGTCGTTCAGCGTGTCGATCGTCATCGGCAGCACCGAACTGCGGGGCGTGCCCGGCATGGCGGAGACGGGATCGCTGCTCATCCTGATCATCGGCGTGCTGCGGCACGTGGAGCCGGTGCGGCGGGCGGCCGTGCTCGCGTGCGTGGGCCTGATCGTGCTGCTGGCCGAGGCCGTCGGCCGCAAGTACAACGACTCGGGGCTGGCGTTCTCGTTCCTGCTGTTCGCGGGGTGGTCGACGGCGGCCGGGGTCGGCGGTTACCTCCGCTTCCAGCAGGAGCGCCGCACGGAGGCCGTCTATTCGGTACGGCGGGCCGAGCGCCTCGAACTCGCCAGGGAGCTGCACGACCTGGTCGCCCACTACATCACGGGCATCGTGGTCCAGGCCCAGGCCGCGCGTACGGTCGCCGAGACCAAGCCGGAGGCGGTGGCGCCCGCGCTCGACGCGATCGCCACGGCCGGGTCGGAGGCGCTGACCTCGATGCGGCGCATGGTCACGGTGCTGCGCACCGAGGACGACGCGGCCCGCAAACCCGGCGTCACGCTGGCCGACCTGCGGATGCTGACCGAGCGGTTCTCCGCCGAAGGGCCGAAGGTGGCGTTCGAGATCGGGCAGGGGCTGGACGATCGCACGCTGCCGCCCGAGGTCATGACCACCCTGCACCGGGTGCTCCAGGAATCGCTGACCAACATCCGCAAGCACGCCTCCCGTACCGCCTGGGTCGAGGCGGGTCTGCGGCGCTTCGAGAGGGTGGTGGTGCTGCGGGTGCGGAACTTCGGGTCGGGGTCAGATCCGAAGGTGTCGCGCCTCGGCGGCGGGTTCGGGCTGGTCGGGATGGCCGAGCGGGTGGAGGCGCTGGGCGGCAGGCTCTACGCGGGCCCGTCCGCCGAGGGCGCCTGGGAGGTGGTCGCCGAGTTCCCCCTCCCGTAGGGCCCGCTCGAACGCCTCGCCGCCCAGGACGGCCCGCACCCGCCCGACGATCCGCTCCACGTCCAGCCGCTCGCCCACCGGCAGGGGCGCCCCCGCCGCCGCCCGCATGGCCATGGCCGCCCCGATCAGCCTGGCCGCCTCCACGGGCCTGCCCCCTGGGTCGAGCGACAGGGCTCCCGCCAGGCCCTCGAGCGCCAGCGCGACCGCCCGGGGATCGCCGCTCGCCCGCGCGGCCTCGTACCCCTCGCGATGCCTGGCCAGCGCGAGCGCCGCGGCTCCGCGCTGCTCGGCCGCGAAGCCCAGCTCCGCCATGACGAACGCGATCCCGGGCGTCCCCCGCACCTGCCGCAGCCAGTCGAGCAGGGACAGCAGGTACGACTCCGCCTCCTCGTACCTGCCCTGCCGCCGGGCGCTCAGGGCCAGGCCGAGCACGGCGTTCTCCTCGGCGGACTTGTACGACTGCTCGACCGCCAGCCGCCTGGCGCGCTCGTGGTGGTCGTCGGCCCGCCCGTAGTCGCCGGACAACATCGCGATCCGGCCCAGCGCGGCCACCCTGAACGACACCTCGAACCCCAGCTCCTCCGCCAGCCGCAGCGCCTCCTCCCGCAGCCGGGCGGCCCTGGCGTAGTCGCCGCGGATCTCCGCCGCCCGGTCGAGCACGTCCATGGCCTCGATCTGCCCCCATTCGTCCCCGAGCTCCCTGAAGAGCGCCAGGCCCCGCTCGCCGTCGCGTTCCATCGCCGCCAGGTCGGCCCGGCCGACGGCGAGCTTCCCGCGCAGGCAGAGCGCCGCCGCCACTCCCCACCGATCGCCCAGCTGCCGGTAGGCCGCCAGCGCCCGCTCCGCCGCCACCTCGTGCGCCCGCCGGTCGCCGTAGGCCCACCGGACGTGGCTCAGGAACCAGTCGGCCAGCGCCGCGCCCGCCGGGTCGAGCTCGGCCCGCCGGACCGGCGAGGCGGGCTCGCCGATCAGCAGCTCGATCCCGGCCAGCCAGACCGACGCCCGCGCCGCCTCCGCCCCGGAGGTGGCCTGCGTCCCCAGGGCCGCCGACAGGGAGCGGCGGGCCTCGCGCAGGCGGCCGCGCAGGACCCAGTACCAGGCCAGGGCGTTGACCAGGCGCAGCGGCTCCGGTCCCGCGAGGGCGAGCCGGAGGTTGGCGCTCTCGGCGTCGAGCCGGGCGAGCCATTCCCGCTGCCCGGGCCCCTTGAGGTCCGCCCGTTCGGCCAGGGCCGTGTAGTGGCGGGCGTGGCGCTCCCTGATCGCGTCGTACTCGCCCGCCTCCCGCAGCCGCTCCACGCAGTACGCCGTCACGGACTCCAGCAGGCGGTAGCGCGGCCCGGCCACGCGCACCACCAGCGACCGGTCGACCAGCCTGGCCACGGTGTCGAGCACGTCCACGCCGGGCTCGGCGCACACCTCCTCGGCCGCGTCCAGCGTGCACCCGTCGGCGTGCACGGCCAGGCGCCGCAGCACGACGCGCTCGGGTTCGCTCAGCAGCTCCCAGCTCCAGTCGATCATCGCCCGGAGCGTGCGCTGCCGCGCCGGCGCGTCCCGCATGCCCGCGCTGAGCAGCCTGAACCGGTCGTCCAGCCGGTCGGCCAGCTCCCGCACCCCGAGGGCGCGCACGCGGGTGGCGGCCAGTTCGAGCGCCAGCGGGATGCCGTCGAGGCGCCGGCAGATGGTGGCCACGGTCTCGCTCGGTGGGACGTTCGCCCGGGCCGTGAAGAGCCGTACGGCCTCGGGTTCGGGCAGGGGCGGCACCGCGCGTACGGACTCGCCCGTCACGCCCAGCGGCTCCTGGCTCGTGGCCAGCACGCGCAGCCCGGGGGCGGCGCGCAGGAGGGCGGCGGCCAGCTCGGCCGCCTGCTCCACCAGGTGCTCGCAGTTGTCGAGGACGAGCAGCATGCGCTTGCCCGCCAGCGCCCCGGCCAGCCTGGGCGCGAGCGGGGCGGCGTCGTCGTCCCGCACGCCGAGCACGGCCGCGACCGCCTCGGCGGGCTCGGCCGCCCCCGCCAGCTCGGCCAGCCACACCCCGTCGGGGAAGTCCGGCCCCGCGTCGGCGGCGGCGGCCAGGGCGAGCCGGGTCTTGCCGACGCCGCCCGGCCCGGTGAGGGTCACCAGGCGGGAGGCGGCGAGCAGCGCACGGACGTCGGCCAGTTCCCCCTCCCGGCCGACCAGGTCGGTGAGCGGCGCGGGCAGGTTGGTGGCGGGCGCCACCGAGGAAGCGGGCGTCAGGCCGGGGTCCTGGCGCAGGATGGCCTGGTGGAGGTCGGCCAGCGCGGGTGACGGGTCGAGCCCCAGGTCCTCCCCCAGCCGCCTGCGCAGGCCCTCGTACGCGGCCAGGGCCTCGCTCTGCCGCCCGCCCCGGTAGAGCGCCGTCATGTGGGCGGCGACCAGCCGTTCGCGCAGCGGGTGGCGGGCCACCAGGTCGCCCAGGTCCACGGGCCGGCCCAGCTCCAGGCGTACCTCCGCCTGCTCCTCCAGCGCCGCGAGGCGCGTCTCCTCCAGGCGCGCGGCCTCAGGGAGCGCGAAGGCGGCGTCGGCGAAGTCGGCGTACGCGGGCCCGCGCCACAGCGCCAGCGCCTGCTCCAGCTCGGCCGCGCGCGTGCGGGGATCAGGGGATCGGCGCTCCACGAGGGAGCGGAATCGCCCGGCGTCGCAGTCGTGGGCGGCCAGCCGGTAGCCGGCGGGGCCGTGCACGACCAGGCCGGGGTCGCCGAGGGCCCGGCGCAGCTGGGAGACGCGGGCCTGGAGGGTGCCGACCGGGTTGCGGCCGGTCGCGGCGCCCCAGAGGTCGTCGATCAGCCGGTCCGCCGAGACCGGCCCGCCCCCGTGGGCCAGCAGGTCCGCCAGGAGCGCGCGTACTTTGGGCTCGGCCACCGGGACGGGCCTGCCGTCCTCGGCCCGGACCTCCAGCGGTCCCAGCACCCCGAATCGCACCACGTCAGTATTCAACCCGTGGCGGGGCCGAAGGATTTCCGTAGCGGCGTGTCCGAGGGTGTCGGGCATGAGTCAAGTGACAGTCGTGGGAATGGGCCCGATGGGCTCGAAGATGGCCGAGACGTTCCTGGCCGCCGGGCACGAGGTGGCGGTCTGGAACCGTACGGCGAGCAGGACGGCACCGCTGGTCGCCCAAGGCGCCAGGCAGGCGGCGAGCGCGGCGGACGGCGAGCTGCTGGTGGTCAGCCAGATCAGCTACCAGGCGATGTACGACAGCTTCGGCGACGCCAGGCTGGACGGGAAGGTGGTCGTCAACCTCAGCTCCGACACCCCGGAGGCACTGCGCGCAGCGGCCCGGTGGGTGGAGGAGCGCGGCGGCACGCTGATCACGGCGGGCATCATGGTGCCGCCGCCGGGGATCGGGCAGCCGGGCGCGTACACCTTCTACAGCGGCCCCAAGGACGTCCTCGACCGGCACGCCGGGACGCTGGAGGCGCTGAGCGAGGTCACCTACGTCGGGGCGGACCGGGCGCTGGCGATGATGTACTACCAGGCCCAGCTCCTGATCTTCTGGTCGAGCCTGACCAGCTTCATGCACGCCATGGCGATGCTGCGCACGGCGGGGACCGCGCCGGAGGAGTTCCTGCCGTTCGCCCGGGACCTGTTCACCCAGCTGGGCGGTGACGGGCCCATGGGGTACGCCAAGATCCTGGCCGAGGAGTTCGCGGCCGGGAAGTATCCGGGCGAGCTCAACTCCCTGCACATGCAGGCCGTCGGCATCGGCCACGCCGTGGAGGCGCTGGCCGACGCCGGGCTGGAGACCACGGTGCCGGGCGCGCTCAAGGCGTTGTTCGAGCGCGCCGACGCCGAGGGCCGGGGCCACGAAGGGCTCGGCACCGTGATCGAGTCGATCAGGAAGCCCTGATCAGTGATTCGCGAGGAAGGCGAGCAGGTCCTGGCGGGTGATCATGCCCGAGGGCTTGCCGTCTTCCAGCACAACGGCCGCATCGGCCTTCTCCAGCGCTTCGACCGCACGGGCCACAGGTTCACCACTACCGATCATGGGTAGTGGCGCCGACATGTGATCACCGATCTGGTCGTCGGAGGAGAGTCTGCCGTGGTAGAGGGCTTCGAGGAGGTCGCGTTCGACGATGGAGCCGACCACCTCGGCCGCCATGACCGGCGGCTCCTCCTTCATCACCGGGAGCTGGGACACCGAGTATTCCCGCATGATCGAGATGGCCGTGCCCACCGACTCGTGCGGATGCGCGTGCACGAACTCCGGCAGCCCCGCCCCCTTCCGCGCCAGCACGTCGGCGACCAGCCCTTCCTCGGACGACGTGGTCAGGAAGCCGTAGTCGGCCATCCAGTCGTCGTTGAAGATCTTGGACAGGTAGCCGCGCCCGCCGTCGGGAAGCAGCACGACGATCACGTCGTCGGGCGCGGCCGTGGCCGCCACGCGCAGCGCCGCCACGACCGCCATGCCGCAGGAGCCGCCGACCAGCAGCCCCTCCTCGCGGGCGAGCCTGCGGGTCATGGTGAAGGAGTCCTTGTCGGACACCGCGATGATCTCGTCGCAGATCTTGGTGTCGTACGTGGCGGGCCAGATGTCCTCGCCCACCCCTTCCACCAGGTACGGCCGGCCGCTGCCGCCGGAGTAGACCGAGCCCTCCGGGTCGGCCCCGATGATCTTCACGCGGCCGCCGGAGACCTCCTTGAGATAGCGGCCGGTGCCGCTGATGGTGCCGCCGGTGCCGATGCCCGCGACGAAGTGGGTGATCCGGCCCTCGGTCTGCTCCCAGATCTCCGGACCCGTCGAGTGGTAGTGGGAGTCGGGGTTGTTGACGTTGGAGTACTGGTCGGGCTTCCAGGCGTTCGGCACCTCGCGGGCCAGCCGGTCGGAGACCGAGTAGTACGAGTCGGGATGGTCGGGCGAGACGGCGGTCGGGCAGACCACGACCTCGGCCCCATAGGCCCGCAGGACCGCGATCTTGTCCTGGGCCACCTTGTCCGGCACCACGAACAGGCACCGGTAACCCTTCTGCTGGGCCACGATCGCCAGGCCAACCCCCGTGTTGCCGGAGGTCGGCTCGACGATCACGCTTCCCGGACGCAGCTCGCCGGACGCCTCCGCGGCCTCGATCATCCGTACGGCGATGCGGTCCTTGACCGAGCCGCCCGGGTTGAAGTACTCGACCTTGGCCAGCACCTGTGCGGACAACCCCGCGTTGACTTTGTGCAGCCGGACGAGCGGAGTGTTCCCCATGAGATCAACCAGGGAATCGTAAACGCGCACCGCGGTGTTCACCTTCTTTACCGAAGCTTGGTCAGCTTGCCAGTGGCCGAGATCCAGTGGGGGTGGCCGGCACTCGGCTAGTTTTCAAGCAAACGCTACCGCTGAGTTCGACTAGGAGGGCACGTACGGTGGTCTGGCCAGCTGGTATGGCGCGCGCGGCACGCAAGATCGCCACCGCCGCGGCGCTCGGAGGCGGCGGGCTGACGGCCCTCGGCGCGACGGCGTACGGGCTGCTGGTCGCCGAAGGGCTGCTCGCGCGCCGGGCCATCGGGCAGCCGCACGGCCTGGACGGGCCGCCTTCCGACGGCACGTACGGCGACTTTCCCGGCGAACCGCTCAAGATCGCCATGCTCGGCGACTCCACGTCGGTCGGGCTCGGCATGACCGACCCCGCCCAGACCCCCGGCGCGCTGCTCGCGCACGGCCTGGCCTCGGTCGCCGAACGCCCGGTACACCTGCTCGTCGTCGGCAAGTCGGGCTCGCCCTCGTCCGAACTGGGCGACCAGGTGGACAAGGCCCTGGCCATGGAGACCGACATCGCGGTGATCTTCGTGGGGGCCAACGACATCATCACGCAGACGCCGCCCGCCGTCGCCGTACGCCATCTGGCCAAAGCCGTGCGGCGGCTGCGTGACGCGGGGGTCGAGGTGGTCGTGGGCACCTGTCCCGACCTCGGCACGGTGCGGCCGATCGGGCAGCCGCTGCGCTGGGTGGCGCGGCGGTGGAGCCGCCAGCTCGCCGCGGCGCAGACGGTGGCGGTGGTGGACGCGGGCGGCCGTACGGTGGCGTTCGCCGACCTTCTGGGCCCCGAGTTCGCAACAAATCCGGCAGAAATGTTCGGACCGGATCGTTTCCATCCATCTGCCCGAGGTTACGCGCAGGCCGCTTACGCGGTGCTACCGTCAGTGTGCGCTGCGTTGGGGCTGTGGCCTGAGCCGCGTCCCGCACGCGGCGAAGCACTACAACCGATCTACCTTGCGGCGGCTACGGCCGCGGAGGAGCCCGGCACCGAGGTCACCGCGACCCGGGTCGACGGACGGGCGACGGGCCTGCACGGAAAGTGGGCGACGTTGTTCCGCCGGCGGCTCGGCGAGACGTTCAACGACGCCCGGCGTCTGACGTCCCGGCTCGGCGAGACGCTCGACGACGCCTGACGTCCCCCGTCAAGGCCCGCCGAGTGCCAGTGTCGGTTACTCTGCGCGCCCGCGTCGCCACTCTTCGTCCCCTTTGGAGTGGATTGCCCGTGCAGCGACCCCTCTGGAAACCGACCGTAGCCCTCGCCGGAACCCTCGTCGGAGTCCTCTCCGCGGCCGCCTGCTCCGGCAGCGACGCGGCCACCACCCCGAACTTCCCGACCTGGCAGAACACCCAGGTCAACGCCGTCAGCCGGATGGCGGTGGCGGGCGGGGTCGTCGCCGCCACCTCCATGAAGCCCGACGGCTCGCTGGAGACCGTCGCCGTCGGCCTGCGCGACGGCAAGCGGCTGTGGTCCTACCCGGCCACGATCGCCGGCCGCCTGCCCGGCATGGGCGTCTCGGCCCCGGCGGTCGTCGAGACGTCCCCGGGCCAGGGCGTGGTCGTCGCGCTCGACCCGGCCAAGAGCGGCCACTGGAACGCCACGCTCATCGCCCGCGACGCCCACTCGGGGGCGCAGAAGTGGAGCAGGCCGGTGCACTCGACGTTCGGGCCGCAGCGGTGCGGGCCGTACGTCTGCGTGTCGGAGCACACGGCCCTGGCCAAGGCCCGCATGGTGGTGCTCGACCCGGCCACCGGGAAGACCCTGTGGAAGCTGCCGGGGATCTCCGAGGTGGAGTGGTCGGACCCGAGCCGGGTCCTGCTGCTCCGGCTGGCCGCCAGCCCCATGATCGAGTCGTACGAGCTGAAGACCGGCAAGCTGCAGTGGCAGCAGCCGATCGAGCAGGCGCTCGGCCCGGGGATCGACATGTCGGGCGGGTGGGCGTTCGGGGCGACCGGCGACAATCTGGTCGGCTACGTCGCCCCCTACACGAACCCCCAGACGAAGAAGGTCTCCGCCTTCGGCCTCTTCTCCGTCAAGATCGCCAACGGGACGATCAACTGGATGCGGCCCTCGGTCGTACGCGTCTATCCGAGCGGCAGCCCCGGCTACGCCCCCGTCGTACGCCCCGTCGACCGCCAGGGGGCCTACGGCGGCTTCGCCCGGCTGGACTCGGAGAGCGGCCGGGTGGTCGGGCAGGTCACCGCGGCCGACGTGCCCGGGTCCGGCTGGTGGCTGGCCTTCCCCGACCGGATGGACAAACTGGGCTTCCTCAAGCACGACGCCAAGGGCACGGCGTTCGACCTGGTCTCGGGCAAGCCGGTGCCGGTGGAGGAGCAGCACGGCTGGTCCTTCTGCGTCACCGACCCCAAGCCGCTGCCGCTGCGCGGGCAGGCGCCGGGCTTCTACTCGACGGCGGCCGTCTGCGAGTACGACCTCGCCACCGGCAAGCAGGTCAAGGGTGCGGTCGTGCCGCCTCCCTGGTTCACCGGCAGCCAGGACGGGTGGCGGCTGTGGCGCGACGAGCAGGGGGCCATCCACGCCATCAACGACCAAACCTCCACCGCGCCCGGCATGTACGGATAGGACCGGAATATAGTTCTATCTGTAGCACCCGACAAAGGAGGGGCCATGCCCGAGGCAGTCATCGTCGCGACCGCGCGTTCCCCGATCGGCCGGGCCTTCAAGGGCTCGCTCCAGGAGATCCGCCCCGACGACCTGACCGTGCAGATGATCCAGGCGGCGCTGGCCAAGGTGCCCCAGCTCGATCCCTCGTCCATCGACGACATCATGCTGGGGTGCGGGCTGCCCGGGGGCGAGCAGGGGTTCAACATGGCCCGGGTGGTGTCGGTGATGCTCGGGCTGGACAACGTGCCCGGCACGACCGTGACGCGCTACTGCTCCTCGTCGCTGCAGACCACGCGGATGGCCTTCCACGCGATCAAGGCGGGCGAGGGGGACGTGTTCGTGTCGGCCGGGGTGGAGACCGTGTCCCGGTTCACGAAGGGCAACTCCGACTCGCTGCCCGACACGCACAACCCTGTCTTCCTGGACGCCCTGGCGCGTACCAAGTCCTTCGCCGAGGGCGGGAAGGTGTGGCACGACCCGCGCGAGGACGGCGTCGTCCCTGACATCTACATCGCGATGGGGCAGACCGCCGAGAACCTCGCCCAGCTCAAGGGGGTCACCCGCCAGGAGCAGGACGAGTTCGGGGTGCGCTCGCAGAACCTGGCCGAGAAGGCGCTGGCCGACGGGTTCTGGGCCAAGGACATCACGCCGGTGACGCTGCCTGACGGGACGGTGGTGGAGAAGGACGACGGGCCGCGGGCGGGGACGACGTACGAGAAGGTCTCCACCCTCAAGCCGGTCTTCCGGCCCGACGGGACCGTGACCGCCGGCAACTGCTGCCCGCTGAACGACGGGGCGGCGGCCGTGATCGTGATGAGCGACGTCAAGGCGGCCGAACTCGGGATCACGCCGCTGGCGCGGATCGTCTCGACCGGGGTCACCGGGCTGTCCCCGGAGATCATGGGGCTGGGGCCGGTGGAGGCCTCGAAGCAGGCGCTCGCGCGGGCGGGGATGGCGATCGAGGACGTCGACCTCGTGGAGATCAACGAGGCGTTCGCCGCCCAGGTGATCCCGTCCTACCGGGATCTGGGGATCCCGCTGGACCGGCTCAACGTCAACGGCGGGGCGATCGCGGTGGGGCACCCGTTCGGGATGACGGGGGCGCGGATCACGTCCACGCTGATCAACAGCCTGCAGCACCACGACAAGAGCATCGGGCTCGAAACCATGTGCGTGGGCGGCGGCCAGGGCATGGCCATGATCCTCGAACGCCTCTGACCACGTCCCATCCATCTTTTACGCGCTGCCCGGGCAACCACCCGCCATACTCCGGCTGAGGGCCCTCCAGGGAAACGGCCTCTGACCCTTCACCGGCTGAGCGCCGCTACGCGAGCCCATGGTTGCCCGGTTACGTTCCCCCACCTTGCCCACCGCCCGTCTTGCGCCGGGCACCACCGCGCCCGCCCCGCCGATCGGGCGCCCGATCGGCGGCGTCCCCATCGCAGGGGGAGGCGGGTCGGGGGTGGGTCAGCCGTGGGTGTCCGGGCCGGCGTGGTGGGGGGTGATGCGGAGGAGGACGCGGCGGTCGCGGGTCATGGCGGCGCGGTAGTCGTCCCAGTCCGGGTGCTCGCCGGAGATGTCGCGATAGTACGAGACCAGGCCCTCCATGGCCTCCGGGAGCGACTGGATGTCGGCCGTCCCGTCCACCTGGATCCATTCGCCGTAGAAGCCGTCCGTGAAGACGCACAGCGAGACGTGCGGGTCGCGGCGGGCGTTGCGGACCTTGACGGCCGTTTCGCGGGTGCTGATGATGACCTGGCCACCCGAGACGCCGGCGGTCACCGGGGACATCTGCGGGCGCCCGTCGCGATGCCTGGTGAGCAGGACGGCGCGGTGGTGGGTGCGGAGGAAGGCGAGTGCCTTGTCGAGGTCCATCTCCTCATGATGACGCCCATGAGGACGCGCCCGCGCCTGGGGCACGGGCGCGAGGATGGATGGGCTTAGATGAAGCCCATGCGGTTACGGCGGTGCCGCTCGTGTTCGTGCACGATGGCGGCGGCGTAGCCGTGGGATAGCCCGTGCTCGTCGGCAAGCCAGTTGGCCCGCTCGTCACACCTCAGGAAAGCCGGGCCGTTGTCGATGGCTTGGAACCACTCGGGGAGTTCGCGCCCCGTTATGGACGGGACTCTTGCGATCAGCTTCGTCTGCGTCTCCGGTGAGTGGTTCAAGGACATGGGCACCTCCGCGAATAAGGGTCCTTTGCTCGACCCTGCAACACCAGCGTCCGAATGGCAAGCCCCCAACCAGGCATCATTTTGTGACGGCACGTAGATTTTCGGTCACACAAGGAGAGGGCCCCGCCGGAACGGCGGAGCCCTCGGGGGTGACGCAGACGTTAACGATCAATCACTACTGGTGAAATAGCTGACGAACCGCAGCACCTCGAGGTAGATCCAGACGAGGCTCAGCGTCAGACCGAACGCGCACTGCCAGGCGAACTTCTCCGGCGCCCCCTCCCGCACGCCCTGCTCGATCGAGTCGAAGTCGAGCAGCAGGAAGAAGCAGCCGATCAGGATCATGACGATGCTGAAGGCCCAGCCGATCGGGCTGTCGGTGCGCAGGCCGAGGCCGCCGTCGACGAAGAAGCCGAGGATCAGGTTGACGAGCAGCAGCCCGAGCGCCGCGATGCCGGCCGCGAGGCCGAACTTCACGAGCTTGGGTGTGACGCGGATGATCCGCAACGAGTAGACCGTCAGCACCGCGCCGAACGCGAACGCCGTGCCGAGCACGGCCTGCAGCACGATGCCGCTGATCATGCCCTCGAAGACAGAGCTGATCTTGCCCAGGAACACGCCCTCGGCGACGGCGTACCCCAGGATGAGCGCCGGGTTGGTGCTCTGCGTGAACGAGGCGATCAGCCCGAGGATCAGCGCGACGATCGCGGCGCCGATGGCGATCCCTGGCGGGACGTTGAGGACCCAGGCCGCGGCGGCGGCCGCGACGAGAGCCCCGAGGGTGAGAAACCCGCGCACGACGACGTCGTCTAGCGTCATGGTGCGGTACGCGGGCCGAGTGGGTTGCGCGTACGACGGCGCGTCGTACATGTTCTGCAGCTGGTCGGGGGTCGGGGACGGCCCGGCCCAGCCCGCGGACTGCTGCCGCGACCTGCTGAAAACGGGGTTCTTGCTCTCCATCGCTGCCTCCTGTGACGCCGAGCCTACGGTGCGCGGCGACACCTTGGTCAACTGACGTGTTAGATCGATGTTCATTCGGGACTTCGGCAGCTTCCCAACGAACGTGCCCGGCCCAGAGTTCCCAAGGTCATCGAGCTCGCCCTTCAAGATCATCCGCAGCCCAGGGCCCAGGGTCTCGGCACGTCCTATTTACTGTGCGTCCACGAGAAAAGACCGGCAGTAATGGCGTAGTCAAGCATTCACAGAAAGAAACGTTCGGGAGAAGCCCGGAGAGGCAGAAAGACAGCCCGTTGTCAATATGCCGAAGGCGAAAAGTAAACGACGCCCACCTGAGCTTACTCGGCCGCTCCACGTCGGCCCCAACCGGTCCGGCGTCGGCGCCCACAGGCCCTTCCAGCAGGGGCGAAGCGCCCGCAGGCGGCGCGACACCGTAACAACTCGATATCGGCCGCAACAGGCCCGTCCGACGATCGCGGTAAACCTCCAGGTCAGGAACCCAAAGGCGATGAAGACGGCAAGTGCCCCCGGCGGGATTCGAACCCGCACGTCAACCCTTTTAAGGGGTTTGCCTCTGCCATTGGGCTACGGGGGCGCCGCAATCATACGAAACAGACCATGGTTAAGAGGAGCACAACTTCGCATCAGGCGTCACAACTGTGAAGTCTGCGGTGAAGTGAGAGGGCTCCAGGCACTCTGTCCAAGAAGAGTAGACCGTCCAGATGGTCGAGTTGGTGCTGAATGCAGCGGGCTTCGAAGGCGTCCGCTTCGATGGTGACGGGCTCCCCCGTACCTGGCAAATGCCCACGTACGGTGATACGGGTGGCGCGGAGGACATCTGCCGTGAGTCCCGTGATGGACGTGCAGCCCTCGCGCCCCGGGTCCCAGTGGGACGCTCTGGCGAGGCGTGGATTGGCCAGAACGAGCTCTCCGGCCCACGAACGGCTCCGGGGGTGGAGTCCGGCATCAAAGGCGATCAGGCGCCAGCTCAGGCCGATCTGGGGGGCGGCCAGCCCGGTCGTGGCGGTCTCCCGGCGCAGGGTGGCCAGGAGATCGGCGGCGGCGGCCACGATCTCGGGGTCGGTGGGATCGACCAGTTCGGCGGCGGCGGACAGGAGCGGGTGCGGGGCGCCGAGGACCTCGCGCGGGGTCCCCACGCGACCGCCGAGCACATCACGGCCGCCGGGCGCACCCCAAGGCTCGCCGCCCCATCCGTTCATCTGTCCTCCTGCTCGTTCACAGCAGGTCCGGTTCGACGGGGCGGAAGGTGATCTCCGAGTCGAGTCCGGCGCCGACTGCCGCCAGCCTGCGCATGAGCGCCGCCACGTCCACCTCCTTCGGTAGCTCGACGTCCGCGATCAGCACGTAGAGACGGCCGGTGAGCCTGGTGCTCATCCCGGTGATGTTGCCTCGGTCGGCGGCGAGCACGGCGCTGATGGCCGAGATGATCCCGGGCCGGTCGGGCCCGTGCACGGTCAGTACGTAACCGAGACCGCCGCCCTCCTCGCAGAAGTGCCGCTGGGCCTCGATGGCGGAGGCGGTCACCACGAGATCGGGCGCGCACAGCCGCTTCAGCAGCTCGGCCGAGTCCAGATCGCCCGACACCAGCAGCATCATCGCCACGTGGCCGCCGAGCAACGTCATCGTCGAGTCCTGGATGTTCGCTCCGCAGTCGGCGAGCGAACCGGTGACCGCGGCGATCACGCCGGGCCGGTCGACGCCGAGCACGGTCACCGCTGAGAGCCCCACCCGTGGTACCCCTTCCGCTTGCGACCAGGGGTGCCGAATACGCCCCGGCGAGGTTCGCCGGGGCGCTTGCCGTTCCTGGGCTAGCGACGGGTCGTCGCGACTGCGGCCCTGAAGTCCTCACGCGGGTGCTCCATCTCACCCAGCGAGATCGTCTCGCGCTTGAAGAACAGGGCCAGGGTCCAATCGACGACGACACGGACCTTGCGGTTCAGCGTCGGCACCCGCGACAGATGGTAGGTCCGGTGCATGAACCACGCAGGGAATCCGCGAAGCTTGACGCCATAGACATTGGCGACGCCCTGATGCAGGCCCAAACCGGCAACCGATCCGACATACTTGTGGCGGTATTCGACCAGTTGCTGGCCGCGCAGGTGACGGACGATGTTGTCGGCCAGCACCTTGGCCTGGCGGACGGCGTGCTGGGCGTTCGGGGCGCAGTACTGGCCGGGGTTCGTGACGTCGGGCACCCCCGCGGCGTCTCCCGCCGCGAAGGCGTCGCTCGTGCCGGCGATCGTGAGCATGGCGGTGCACTTGATCCGGCCGCGCTCGTCGAGCGGCAGGCCGCTGTCGTTGACCACGGGGCTGGGCTTGACGCCCGCGGTCCACACGAGCGTCTCCGCGTCGAACTCCGAGCCGTCCGAGAGGATCACGTGCCCGTCGGTGCAGGACTCCAGGCGGGTCTCGAGCTTGACGTCGATGCCGCGCTCGCGCAGCTGCTCCAGGGTCCACTTGCCCATCTCGGGGCCGACCTCGGGCAGCACCCGGTTCGAGGCCTCCACGAGCACCCAGCGGAGGTCCGACGGCTTGATGTTGCGGTAGTAGCGCGTCGAGTCCTTGGCCATGTCCTCCAGCTCCGCGAGCGCCTCGACGCCCGCGAACCCGGCGCCGACCACCACGAACGTGAGCGCCTTGCGCCGCACCTCCGGGTCGTCGGTCGACTCGGCCACGTCGAGCAGGTGCAGCACGCGGTTGCGCAGGGCGATGGCCTCGCCCACTGCCTTGAAGCCGATGCCGATGTCGGTGAGGCCGGGGATGGGCAGCGTACGCGAGATCGATCCGGCGGCCATCACGATCACGTCGTAGGCCACCTGGCGCGGCGCGCCCTCGGGCGGCTGGAACGTGACGGTGCGCTCGTCGTGGTCGACCTCGGTGACCCTGCCGTTGAGGATCCGCACCTTGGGCAGGATCCGCCGCAGCGGGGCCACCACGTGCCGGGGCGAGAGGTTACCCGCCGCCGCCTCAGGCAAGAAGGGCTGGTAGGTCATGTAGGACTGGGGGTCGATGATCGTGATGCGTGCCTCGCCGTCGCGCAGCTCCCGCTGGAGTCTGCGCTGCAGCCGAAGCGCTGTGTACAGGCCGACGTATCCACCGCCGACGATCAAGATGTGCTTGTTCATCCTGAGGCCCCATCCCTCGTGGAGTGCTTGTGAAAGCATTCACAAGCTTACGTCAAGCGCGCTTGATGAATCCAACCCGGGGGTGGTGGAACGCGTCACACAGCCAGTGACCTGGCCCTGGTGAAGACGTCGTCGAGCATCTGGGCGGTCACGCGGCCGGTGAAGGTGTTCTGCTGGCTGGGGTGGTAGCAGCCGATCAGCGTGACGGGGGCGCCGGCGTGGCGGACCTCCACCTCGGCCCCGTGCCCGAACGGCGGCCTGGCGCGCGGCAGCTCGTAGCCGACGTCCTTGAGCGCGGGCCACACGGCCTGCCAGGCGTACCCGCCGAGCGCCACGACCACCCGTACGTACGGCGCCACCAGCGCCACCTCCCTGGCCATCCACGGGAAGCAGGCGGCCTTCTCCGAGGGCAGCGGCTTGTTCGCGGGCGGCGCGCAGCGCACCGAGGCCACCACCCGCGTGTCGATGAGCCGCTGCCCGTCCCCGGCGTGCGTGCTGGTCTCCTGCGCGGCCAGGCCGGTGCGGTGCAGCGAGGCGAACAGCCAGTCGCCGCTGCGGTCGCCGGTGAAGATCCGCCCGGTGCGGTTGCCCCCGTGGGCCGCCGGGGCCAGGCCGACCAGCAGGATCCGCGGGCGCTCGGCGCCCCAGCCGGGGACCGGGCGGCCCCAGTACGTCTCGTCCGCGAACGCGCGCCGCTTCGCCTCGGCGACCTGCTCGCGCCACTCCACCAGGCGGGGACAGGCACGGCAGACGGACTGTCCGGCCGTGAGCTCCGCGAGGGTGTCACTGGTGGCGGCGAGGCGGCGCACGTCCGCGGGGTCGTGGGCGACCGGGGTGTCAGCGGTCGCCGGGTCTTCCGGCCAGCCGGTGCCAGGAGGTACGAAGCTCATGACACCGATGGTGCCCGATCACTTGGCGGGCTTCGGACTGGGAGTGGCCGTCGGGCAGGTCGGCCTCGGCTCCGGCGCGGTCTGCGGATCCGCGAGGCCGTCCTGGACCAGCGGCAGCGGGTAGCGGTTGAGTATGGGCTCGCCGCACGACCTGTCGACCGTGTATCCGAAGTTCCCGGGGTTGGTGATCAGCGGCTTGCCGTCCTGGTCGTAGAGGTAGACGTCGCTCAGCGGGGTGCCGTCCTTGGCGTACGGCTTGATGTTGTACACGCGGTCGTTGGACGACGCCTCGTCCACCCACACCGGCGACGGGTTCACCATGACGACGTCTGCCCGCTCGGGACCGCCGTACGACGCGGCCTCCACCATCCCGCCGAACAACGTCAGCGCCGCGACCAGGTTGAGCGCCCCGACGAGCCCCGCGGCCAGCCGTCCCCTGCGCCGCCTGCCGACCCAGACCGAGATCCAGACGCCCGCCGCGACCAGCGCCCAGCCGGCCAGGTCGGACGGGACGATGCCGCCCTGGCCGGTCAGCGCCAGCAGCAGCAGGGCCAGCAGGTAGCCGCGCAGCACCCACCACCCGGGGCGCAGCTCCGGCAGGAAGCCCACGAAGCTCCGGTACGGCCCCTGGCCCATCAGCCGGGTGTGCGCGCCCAGCGCCCACGCCCGCGGGTCGATGCGGCGCTTCCCGCCGCTCTCGGGGCGGTCTCCGTACGCGGCCGCCAGCTCCTCGGCGTACACCTCGGGCGGGCCCAGCCGGTCCTCCAGCGGCAGCTCCGACTCGGCCGCGATCTCGGCCAGGTGGTCGTCGAGGTCTTCGAGTAACTCGCCGCGCTCGGGATGGTCTGCCAGGGCATCCCGTACGGCCTGTGCGTACTGTTCGGGGGTCATGCTTGTCCCTCCTTGAGCAGGGATGCCATGGTCGCCGAGAACGAGGTCCAGGTCTTGGCCGAGGTGGCGTACATGGTCCGGCCGACCTCGTTGAGTCCGTAGTACTTGCGGTGCGGCCCTTCGTCCGAGGCGACCACGTACGACGTCAGCGCCCCGGCCTTGAACAGGCGGCGCAGCGTGCCGTAGACCGAGGCGTCGCCCACCTCCTCCAGGCCGGCCTCCCTCAGCCGGCGCACGACGTCGTAGCCGTAGCCGTCGCGCTCGTTGAGCACGGCGAGCACGGCCAGGTCGAGCACGCCCTTGAGGAGCTGGCTGCTATCCACGTAATGCACACTACTGTGCAAAGCGTAGTAGTGGCAACGAGAAAACCGGGTGGCGCCCGCAAGGGCTGCCACCCGGTCCGGTCAGCCTAGGCTGCGGCCTACTTGGGCGGGCAGGTCGCCGAGTAAGAGGCGACGCCCGAGGACGCGGCGTTCGGGCTGGTGACGACGAGCTCTACGGTGCCCTCCGTCTTGGTGGAGTTCTGCGCTCCGCCGATGCCCCAGGTCACGTCGAGGCTGCCGTTGACCGTACGCTCAAGCGTGTTGTGGTCACGGACGCCGTTGACGACCCAGTAGTACTGCACGGTGGTGGGGCCGGTGCTGGTCAGCGTGGCCCTGAAGTCCACCCCGGGGCCACGGTCGTCGGCGCACATGTCGTACCGGGTACCGGAGACCGACGCGCTCGAAACCGAGACCTTGGGGGCGGGAGCCGGGGTCGGAGCATCGTCCTTGCACCAGACCTTGTAGTAGGCCCGGTTGGAGGAGGTGCCCTCGGGGCTCACGATCTCGAGCTGCGCCCAGCCGCGCTGGCTGTGACGCGGGGAGATGCCGAAGCCGACCTTGCGCGTGTCGTAGACCTTGACCCTGCCGTAGTCGGCCACTTCACCGTTGAGAATCCAGCGGTAGCGGACCCACGTCGGGCGGTCGGCCTCGATCAGGCCGACGAAGTCGATCTTGTCGCCGGGCGTGCAGACGCCGGAGTACGAGTCGGGGCTGGCCCATGCGCGGGCGGACACCGACACGTCGAGGTGCGAACGCACCTCCTTGGGCTCCTGGCAGGAGACGGAGAAGTAGCTCTTCTTGGAGGTGGCCTTCTTCGGACCGAGGACCTGAACGGCCTCCCAGCCCTTGACGCTCTCCTTGAAGGTGATGGACTGCTTCACCGTCACCGACTTGGTGCCCTTGCCCGAGAGCTTGATCACCTTGACCTTGCTCTTGGACCCGTCGCCGTGGAGCCAGCGGTAGGCCAGCTCCGTCTTGCCCTTGACGGAAACCTTGATCTTGGTCGCGAAGTTGACCTTGACCGGGCAGGCTCCCTCGTAGTCGCCCGCCGACACCGAGGGCGCGGACACCGCGACCTTGGGAGCGGCCTTGGCGGCCGTCGCCGCCTGGGCGGGGCTGGCGACCAGGCCCGCGGCCAGGGCGGCCAGCACCGCGGCGGACGCACCGAACGCCGCCGCCTTACGTGCTAACCCAACAGACATCATGTGAGAGTGCTCCATTCCTTTGAGGGAAGAGACGCGCTCGGGAACGGTCGCCACGCCGGCACCTTCCGTGCACAGCAATATGGCAAAGCCCCCGTAATGCCCCTTTACCTAACCACAATACTGATTGCACGCTCAACACAGGCCATAGACCTGAAATGTCCGGATTTCTTCAGCTATCGGGCGATAGACCAGGCGATACCGTCAAGGATGTCGTGTTCACTGACCACGACCTGCGAAAACGCGAAACGACGGACGATCCGGTCAAGAATTAGCGCGCCGGCGCCAATCACGTCGACCCTTCCCGGGTGCATCACCGGAACCTCGGCACGCTCACCATGGGTCATCGCCAGCAGCCGCCGCGTCACCTCATGAACCTGCCCGGCCGAAATCCGCGAGTGGTGAATTCTGGCCGAGTCGTAAGCGGGCAGATCGAGCACCATCCCCGCGACCGTCGTCACCGACCCCGCCAGCCCCACCAGCGTGCGGGCCCGCTGCACGGGCACCTCCGCCTCGACCCGGTCGAGCGCCGCCTCGATGTCGGCCACCACGGCCTCCAGCGCGGGCGCGGAGGGCGGGTCGCCGGCGTCCTTCAGGTGCCGCTCGGTCAGGCGCACGCAGCCGATGTCCACCGACAGCGCCGCCTCGGCGTGCTCGGAGCCGACCACGAACTCGGTGGATCCGCCGCCGATGTCCACCACCAGGTACGGCGGCAGCGGCCCCTGCGGCATCTCGGTCTCCGGCGACAGCCGGACCAGCCCCTTGGTCGCCCCCACGAACGAGAGCTCGGCCTCCTCCGCCCCCGACACGACCTCCGGCTCCACCCCGAAGATCTCGCGGACCCCGTCCACGAACTCCTGCCTGTTGGCCGCGTCCCGGGTCGCGCTGGTGGCCACCACACGGGTCCTGACAGCCCCGTGCCGGTCGATCAGCTCCCGGTAGACCCTCATGGCCTTGAACGTGCGCTCAAGGGCGTCAGGGGCCAGCCTGCCGGTCCTGTCGACGCCCTGGCCGAGGCGGACGATCTCCATCCGCCGCTCGACGTCGTCGATGAGATCGTCGCCCACGTCGGCGATGAGCAGGCGTACGGAATTGGTGCCGCAGTCGACGGCGGCTACACGCATGGTCCGTCACCCCACCAGTCGGGGAGGGCGTCGAGCGCCTCCCTGCCGAACGGGTTGCTCCCCGGCGCCGCCAGCTCGTGCGCGACGAGCGCGTGCAGGCACTTGACCCGCAGCGGCATGCCGCCCGTGCTCTGCATGTCGCGCGGGAGCGGCTCCATGCCCTCCTCCTTCGCCGCCTCGTCACGCCTGGCCACGTAGTCGTCGTGCGCGGCGCGGTAGGCGGCGGCCAGCTCGGGATCGGTGGCCAGCCGGGCCTGCATCTCCCGCATCAGCCCCGAGCCTTCGAGCGTGCCGATGGCCGAGGCCGCCTTGGGGCAGGTCAGGTAGTAGAGAGTCGGGAAGGGCGAGCCGTCGGGCAGCCTCGGCGCGGTCTCCACCACGTCGGGGTTGCCGCACGGGCAGCGGTGCGCCACTCCGCGCAGCCCCCTGGGCGGCCGCCCGAGCTGCAGTCGCACCGTCTCGACGTCTTTACCGTCCAACACTTTCCTTCCCCGTCACGGCCCGGCGGCCGGTGCCCTTGTCGGCGGCCTCCACCGACTCCCAGAGCGTCTCGTACCACGGCGGCGGCGCCGGCGCCTGCTGCACGGTCGCCGGCTCCTTGATCTGCTGCTGGTCCATCACCACGTAGCACTTCTCGCCGGGCCCGCAGTAGTGCAGCCGTTCCTTGGCCGTCTTCTTGATCCAGTTGGGATCGTCGCTCTGCCGGTCGCGCTCCAGCAGCGTCTGCTTCTCCGCCTCGACCCTGTCCTTCTCCGCCCGATGCTCGGCGATGCTGCGGCGCAGGCTGATGTACTCGCGGACAGGGTAGGCCAGGCTCATCGCGATCGCGCACACCACGACGGCCAGGATGGCGGCCCGCCCGGTCAACTGCGGCCTTTTCGCCATTGCTGCACCCCCTGCCTATGGCCTCACTTCGTGAGGCGGGCTCGGTCGCCCTGGAGCCGTCGTTTTCCTCACCATTCCGGTCGCTTCGCTCCCTCCATGGTGAGGAAAACGACGGCGCTCCCTCGCAAAAAACCTAGCGCCGGAAGCGCGGGAAGGCGGCGCGACCCGCGTAGCGGGCGGCGTCGTCGAGGAGTTCCTCGATGCGCAGCAGCTGGTTGTACTTGGCCACCCGGTCCGAACGGGCCGGGGCGCCGGTCTTGATCTGGCCGCAGTTGACCGCGACCGCGAGGTCGGCGATCGTCGTGTCCTCGGTCTCGCCGGAGCGGTGGCTCATCATGCACTTGTAGCCGTTGCGGTGGGCCAGGTCCACGGCGTCGAGGGTCTCCGACAGCGTGCCGATCTGGTTGACCTTGACCAGCAGGGCGTTGGCGGTGCCCTCCTTGATGCCGCGCTCCAGCCGCTCGGGGTTGGTGACGAACAGGTCGTCGCCCACGAGCTGCACCTTGTCGCCGAGCGCCTCGGTGATGGCCTTCCAGCCGGCCCAGTCCTCCTCGTCGAGCGGGTCCTCGATGGAGACGAGCGGGTAGTTGGCGACCAGGTCCGCGTAGAACTCGATCAGCTCCTGCGCCGACAGGCCCTTGCCGTCGATCGTGTAGACGCCGTCCTTGTGGAACTCGGAGGCGGCCACGTCGAGCGCCAGCGCCACGTCCTCGCCCGGCACGTAGCCGGCCCGCTCGATGGCGACCAGGATCAGGTCGAGCGCGTCGCGGTTGGACGGCAGGTTGGGCGCGAAGCCGCCCTCGTCGCCCAGGCCCGTGGCGTAGCCCTTCTCCTTGAGCACGCCCTTGAGCGCGTGGTAGACCTCCGTGCCCATGCGCACGGCCTCGCGGAACGTCTCCGCCCCGATCGGCGCGATCATGAACTCCTGGATGTCCACGTTGGTGTCGGCGTGGGCGCCGCCGTTGAGGATGTTCATCATCGGCACGGGCAGCACGTGGGCGTTGGGGCCGCCGACGTAGCGGAAGAGCGGCAGGTCGGCGCTGTCGGCGGCGGCCTTCGCGACGGCCAGCGAGACGCCCAGGATGGCGTTGGCGCCGAGCTTGGCCTTGTTGGGCGTGCGGTCCAGGTCGATCATGATCTGGTCGATGATGCGCTGGTCCTCGGCCTCGATGCCGTTGATCTCCTCGAAGATCTCGTCGGTCACGGCGAGGACGGCCTTCTCCACGCCCTTGCCGCCGTAACGCTTGCCGCCGTCACGCAGCTCGACCGCCTCGAACTGGCCGGTGGACGCCCCGCTCGGCACGGCCGCGCGGCCGGTGCTGCCGTCGTCGAGCACGATCTCGACCTCGACCGTGGGGTTGCCTCGGGAGTCGAGGATCTCGCGGGCGTATACGACCTCGATGGTAGCCACGGGATTGCGCTCCTAAGTGAAAGGCGATATGCCATCAGAGCCTATCGGTACACCCGCACGCGGGACCGCACGGTCACCGGACACCGAACCGGGCACCGCAGGGTCAGGCCGATTCCCAGGCGCGCACCCGGTCGCGATACGTACGGGCGGCCGCCCGCAGCTCGGCCTCGGCGTCGAGACCGGCCTCCGCGGCCCGGCGGACCAGGTCGAACAGCTCCCGGGCCACCCCCTGCCCGACGGCCGCCGCGAGCGCGTCGGGCGCCCCGGCCCGCTCGGCCCGGCGCACCAGCTGGGCGGCCAGCGACAGCGCGGGCTGCCCCATGGGCACGCCGTCGAGCACCGACTCCCGGCCCTTGGCGGCCCGCTCGGCCGCCTTGATCGCGTCCCAGTTGTCGTTGACCTCGTCGGCGCTCTCCGCGCGTACCGAGCCGAAGACGTGCGGATGGCGGCGCACCAGCTTCTCGACGATCCCGGCCGCCACGTCGTCCATGTCGAAGTCCGCGGCCACCCGCGCGTGGAAGACCACCTGGAGCAGCAGGTCGCCCAGCTCCTCGCGGAGTGCCGGGTAGTCGCCCTGCTCGATGGTCTCCAGCACCTCGTACGCCTCTTCGAGCAGGTACGGCACCAGCGACTCGTGCGTCTGCTTGCGGTCCCACGGGCACTCGGTCCGCAGCCGGTCCATCACGGCGACCAGGTCGAGCACCCGGGCCCCCGGCAGGTCGTACGAGCCCGGCACCACCTCGATCAGCGGCGGCTCCTCCAGCGCGATCGCGGCGTGCCCGACCGCGCGCATGAACTCCTCGTCCTCCTTCTCGGAGGCCGAGGCGAGCCACACCACGCTCTCGCCGACGGCCCGCGCGGCCAGCCCGCGCGGGTCGGGCTCCACGACCTCGACCGTCACCCCCGCCTCCGCCAGGTAGGGCAGCTGCGGATGCGCGGCGGACCCGGTCAGCACCGGACCCGAGCGCAGCACCTGCCACGCCTGATGGCTCAGCAGGCCCGGCGGGACCCTGGGCGAGGTGGTGACGACGGTCAGCGGCATGGATCAGCCCTGCTGCTGCGGCTGCTGAGCCTGCTGCGGGGTGGCCTTGCCGAACCTGCCGGCGTCCACGAACAGCGACGGGTTCTCCTGCGACGGGTTGGCGTTGACCACACCGAAGCGGGGGTTGAAGATCGTCTTGATCGAGGCGAAGTCCTGGCGGAGCTTGTCGAGCCCGCCCTGGCCGGCCTGCTGCTGCAGCTTGGCCATCCCGACCGCCGTGCGCGCGTACTCGCGGGCGTAGCTGGGCGCGACGCCCAGGGCCAGCAGGTTGATCTGGGGCGACTGGTACTGGCCGGGGTCCTGGAGCTTGGCGTCGATCTCCTTGTCGGTCACCTGGACGTTGTTGCGCGCCATCAGCTGGCTGGCGGCGCTGATGTCGGCCAGCCGCTGGAGCACGTACTGGCTGACCGGCACGCCGAGCGCGGTCTCGTCCAGCTTGTTCTGCTTCAGCGCGGCCTTGTAGGCCTCCGCGTCCTTGTTGAGCTGACCCGTCGAGATGCGCTCCTTGCCCACCACGGCCGCGGCGCCGGCCTGCATGGGGGAAGAGCAGGCGGTCAGCGCGATGCCCACCGCGGCAGCGGCCACAGCCACTCGTATCGACTTCACGTGCGTCCCTTTCCGACCGAAAACCGCCGCTAGCTTACCCGCGCTGGCTCGAGGAACATCGCCTCGACCAGGTCACCGCACCATTTGAGCAGGTCGAGATCCCGAAGTGGCTGCCCACCGAGCGGCTTGGTCTTGGGCACCGGCACCAGCAGCGTCTCGGCCGCCTGCTTGTATATCGCCTTCTTGTACAGCCGGTCGAGCCGGACCTGCTGCGACTCCCTCAGCCTGGCCGGGCCGAACTTGATGTTCTGGCCCTGCAGCGTCACGTCCGTGAGCCCGGCCTGGCGCGCCTTGATCCGGAACTTGGCCACCTCCAGCAGGTTGTCCACCTCCGCGGGCGGCTTGCCGTAGCGGTCGGTCAGCTCGGCGCGCACCTCGTCGATGTCGGCGTGGGCGGCGATGGCCGCGATCCGCTTGTACGCCTCCAGCCGCAGCCGCTCGGAGGTGACGTAGTCGTGCGGGATGTGGGCGTTGATCGGCAGCTCGACCTTGACGTCCGGCTGCTCCTCCTGCGCCTCGCCGCCTTCGAGCTTGGCCTTCTGCTCCTGCACGGCCTCGGCCATCAGCCGTACGTACAGGTCGAAGCCGACGCCCGCGATGAACCCGGACTGCTCGGCCCCCAGCACGTTGCCCGCGCCGCGGATCTCCAGGTCCTTCATGGCGACGTACATGCCCGCGCCCATCTCGGTGTGCTGCGAGATCGTGGCCAGCCGCTCGTGGGCGGTCTCGGTCAGCGGCTTCTCCGGCGGGTAGAGGAAGTACGCGTAACCGCGCTCCCTGCCCCGGCCGACACGCCCGCGGAGCTGGTGCAGCTGCGACAGGCCGTAGTTGTCGGCCCGGTCGACGATCAGCGTGTTGGCGTTGGGCACGTCGAGCCCGGACTCGACGATCGTGGTGGAGACCAGCAGGTCGTACTCGCGCTCCCAGAAGCCCACCATGATCTTCTCGAGCTGGTGCTCGTTCATCTGCCCGTGGGCCACCGCGATGCGCGCCTCGGGCACCAGCTCGCGCAGCCGCGCGGCCACGCGGTTGATCGAGGCCACTCGGTTGTGCACGAAGAAGATCTGCCCGTCGCGCATCAGCTCGCGCCTGATCGCCGCCCCGATCTGCTTCTCCTCGTACGGCCCCACGAACGTGAGGATCGGGTGCCGCTCCTCCGGCGGCGTGAGGATCGTGGACATCTCGCGGATGCCGGTCAGGCCCATCTCCAGCGTGCGCGGGATCGGCGTGGCCGACATGGCCAGCACGTCGACCTGCGTGCGCAGGTGCTTCATCGCCTCCTTGTGCTCGACGCCGAACCGCTGCTCCTCGTCGATGATGATCAGCCCCAGGTCCTTGAAGCGGACCTCGGGACTGAGCAGCCGGTGGGTGCCGATCACGACGTCGACGGCGCCCGACCTGAGCCCTTCGAGCGTGCCCTTGACCTCGCCGTCGGTCTGGAACCGGGAGACGGGCTTGAGCGTGACGGGGAAGCTGGAGAACCGCTCGGTGAAGGTGGACATGTGCTGCTGGACCAGCAGCGTCGTCGGCACCAGCACGGCCACCTGCTTGCCGTCCTGCACCGCCTTGAACGCCGCCCGCACCGCGATCTCGGTCTTGCCGTAGCCGACGTCGCCGCAGATCAGCCGGTCCATCGGGACACCGCGCTCCATGTCGCGCTTGACCTCGTCGATGGCCTCCAGCTGGTCGCCGGTCTCGGCGTACGGGAAGGCGTCCTCCATCTCCCGCTGCCACGGCGTGTCGTCCCCGAACGCGTGGCCCGGCGAGGCCATGCGGGCGGAGTAGAGCCTGATCAGCTCCCCCGCGATCTCCTTGACCGCCTTCTTCGCCCGGGACTTGGCCTTGGCCCAGTCGGCGCCGCCCATGCGGTTGAGCGTGGGCGCCTCGCCGCCGACGTAGCGGGTGACCTCGTCGAGCTGGTCGGTCGGCACGTAGAGCCGGTCGCCCTTGGCGTATTCGATGACCAGGTATTCGCGGGTGGCGCCCTGGACCGTGCGCTGGACCATCTCGATGTAGCGGCCCACGCCGTGCTGCTCGTGCACCACGTGGTCGCCGACCTTGAGCTGAAGCGGGTCGACCATGTTGCGCCGGCGCGACGGCAGGCGCCGCATGTCCTTGGTGGACGCCTTCTGCCCGACCAGGTCGAGGTGGGTGAGCACGGCCAGGTTGGGCGTGATGAAGCCGTGCTCGATCAGGCCCGTGCTGACGTGGACGACCTTGGGCTCGGGCGCCTTGTCCAGGAACTGCCGCAGCCTCGCGGGCACGTCGACGCCCTTGAGCAGCTCGACCATCCGCTCGGCCGGCCCGTGGCCCTCGCTGAGCAGCACGACGGCCTTGTCCTCGGCCAGCCAGCCCTTGATGTCGGCCAGCGCCTTGGCGGTGTCGCCCCGGTAGGCCTCGGAGTCCTGCGCGTCGAGCTCGACCCCGCCGCCGAACGGCGCCATCGTCCACCACGGCTGGCCCAGCGCGTCGGCGTGGTCGCGGATCTCCTCCAGCGAGCGGAACGCCGCCGCGCCCAGGTCGATCGGCGCCTCGCCGCCGGCCGCCGCGTTGATCCAGGAGGCCTCCAGGAACTCCTGCGACGTGCGTACGAGCTCCTCGGCCCGCCCCCTGATCCGCTCGGGGTCGCACACGAACACCGCGGACCTGACCGGCAGGTGGTCGAGCAGCAGGTCCATCTCGCCGGCCAGCACGGGCGCGAACGCCTCCATGCCCTCGACCGGCGAGCCCTCGGCGAGCTGGTCGAGCACCTCGGCCAGCGCCGGGTGCTCCTCGGCCAGCTCCGCCGCCCGGGCCCTGACCTCGTCGGTCAGCAGCAGCTCGCGGCACGGCGGAGCGAACAGCCCTTCCTCGGCCGCCTCCAGCGAGCGCTGGTCGGCCACCTTGAACCAGCGGATCTCCTCGACCGTGTCGCCCCAGAACTCCAGCCGCAGCGGGTGCTCCTCGGTCGGCGGGAACACGTCGAGCAGCCCGCCGCGCACGGCCACCTCGCCGCGTTTCTCCACCATGTCGACGCGGTGGTAACCGTTGGTCACCAGGCGGTCGACGACCTCGTCGAGGTCGGCGTCGTCGCCCGCGCGCAGCCTGATGGGCTCCAGGTCGCCGAGCCCCTTCACGATGGGCTGCAGCAGCGCCCTGATCGGCGCCACGATCACGCTGAGCGGCCCGGCCGCGCTGTCACCCTTGATCGGGTGCGCCAGCCGCCGCAGCACCGCCAGCCGCTGCCCCACGGTGTCGCTGCGCGGCGAGAGCCGCTCGTGCGGCAGCGTCTCCCAGGCCGGGAACACGGCCACCGAGCTGGGCTCGATGAGGCTGGTCAGCGCGGCGGCGAGGTCTTCCGCCTCACGGCCCGTAGCGGTGACCGCCAGCACGGCCCGCTGGTCGTGCGTGGCCAGCGCGGCCACGCCGAACGGCCGCAGCGCGACGGGCGCGACCAGCGCGACATCGCCGCCCTCTTCGAGAGCGGCGGTCAGTTTCGGGTCGGCGCGAACAAGGTCAAGTAGCCCGGAAAGACTCATCAGATACGCCCACAGCCCCACGACGGCAACACGACTACCCCCGGCCGGGTCAGGTCGCGGGGGTTCTCTCCAAGGGTACTCGCAGGCGCAGCTCAGCCGACCCGGTAACCGGCCACGGAGGGCCAGCGGACGGTGAGCACGGTCGAGGCCTCCTCCGCGCGCCACGAATGGTCGACGCCCTTGCCCCAGACCACGTAGTCACCCGGCTCGGCCAGCAGCACGCTGCGGCCCGGCAGCTCCACCCGGAACCGGCCGCTGATCAGGACCAGCAGGGCCGTGCGCGCCTCCCCCTTGACCCACTCCGCGCGCTCCTCGCCGGGCGCGTGCACCCCCCATTTGATCTCCACGTCGTCACTGTGCCTTGGGTCGCCGAGGGGTTTGAAATGACCCAGCAACCAGCCCCGGTCCATGGCCGCATCTACGCCCGCATTTCCTACGTAAACCTCGCCGTTCACGGGGAAGGATGCTAGCGAGGAAATGGCTCACTGAAACCGTTCGAGTGATTACTGTAGGTGACATGTCTGAGGTGCGATCGGTCGCCCAGCGGGGCGACGTCTTCGGTCAACGGGTCCGCGAGCACTGGTCCGGGCTGCCCGGCAGGCGGCTCGACGTGCTGGTCGCCGGGTGCGTGCACGACGAACCGCTCAACCTGGAAGAGATCGAGACGAGGGCCACCGGGGCCGACGAGGAGATCCCCGCCATCCGGGCGGTGCTCGAGGAGCGGGCCGACCTGGTGTCGTGGTCGCTGGGCGACCTGCGCAGCGTGCCGCTGCCGCCCAGGTCGTACGACGTGATCCAGCTGTCCTTCCTGCTGGAGCGCATCAAGCATTCGGAGCTGGTCTTCGACCGGCTGCTGCAGTCCCTGCGCCCGGGCGGCCTGGTGCTGCTGCGGATGCGCGACCGCAAGTCGGCCTACGGGCTGCTCGACCGGATCACGCCGTCGCTGCTGCGCCGCGTGTTCTGGCGCATGCTCGTCACCCCGGGCACCCCGGGGCCGCTGCCCGGCGTGTACGAGCCGCTGGCGTCGAGCGACGGCATCTACGCCTTCTGCCTCAGCCGGGGCCTCATGATCACCGACGACCAGCGCAACACCAGCGGCCCGGCCCGCCGGCGCAAGCTCACCGTCGCCGCGGTCGCGCTGGCCTCCAAGCTGAGCAACGGCCGCTACCCTGCCACCCATGACGAGATCACCATGGTGATCAGGAAGCCGCAACACCACTTCGCCCGGGTCCTCTAGCGGCACACTTGCATCAATCGGTAGACTCCATCCCTACCAATTCAATCGGAATAGTTGGGATGTTGGAGCCGTGGAGTGGACCCCCGATGCGCGCGAGCTGGCCGACCTCGAGCTGCTGCTCTCCGGCGCCTTCGAGCCGCTGACCGGGTTCCTGGGCCACGATGACCTGCACGCGGTGCACGAGCGGGGCACTCTCGCCGACGGCACGCCGTGGCCCGCATCCGTCACGCTCCACGTGTCCGCCGATCTCTCACCCGGCGACGAGGTCACGCTGCTCGACCCCGAGGGCCTGCCGCTGGCCGCCCTCACGGTGGCCGCCCAGGAGCCCGACGGACTGACCTCGGGGCCGGTCAAGGGCCTCGGCACGCCCGAACACGGCCCGTTCGCGCGCCTGCGGCGCACTCCGGCCGAGGTCAGGGCGGAGCTCGGCGGGCGTCCCGCGCTCGCCGTCACCATGCGGGGGCCCCTCGACGACCTCTCCGAGATCGTCGCCACCGCCAAGGAGCTCGACGCGCTCATCATGCTGCTCCCCCTCTCGTACGGCGAGCCGGGCCCCGCGGTCGTACGCGCCGCGCTCCGGGCCAAGGAGAAGCTGCCGGAGGACACGATCGTCGTCTCCGTGCCCCTGGCGCCCCGCGAGGAGCCCGAGATCGACCTGGAGCTGCGCGAGCACGTCGCCACCGCCTACGGGGCCGCCGAGCACCTGGCCGGCCCCAACCCCTTGCACATCCCCGGCCCGCCGCACCGCCGCGGCCTCGTGGTCTTCTTCACCGGCCTGTCCGGCTCCGGCAAGTCCACGATCGCCCGCGGCCTGCGCGACGCGCTGCTGGAGCTCGGCAGCCGCACGGTGACCTACCTCGACGGCGACGTCGTACGCCACCTGCTGTCCAAGGGCCTGACCTTCTCCAAGGCCGACCGCGACCTGAACATCCGCCGCATCGGCTTCGTCGCCGCCGAGGCCGCCCGCCACGGCGGCCTGGCCATCTGCGCCCCCATCGCCCCCTACGCGGCCACCCGCGAGGAGGTGCGCGAGATGGTCGAGTCGGTCGGGGCCGACTTCCTGCTCGTGCACGTCGCGACGCCGCTGGAGGAATGCGAGCGGCGCGACCGCAAGGGCCTGTACGCCAAGGCGCGCGCCGGCCTCATCCCCGAGTTCACCGGCGTCTCCGACCCCTACGAGGAGCCGGACGACGCCGAGCTGGTGATCGACACCACGCACATTTCGATCGACGCGGCCGTCTCCCAGGTCCTGGGGACGCTGCGGTCTGGAGGCTGGGTTCGGTGATCGACTTCCCCCTGATCCTCGGGTCCTTCCTCGTCGCGATCGTGGTCGGGCTGACCGGGATGGGCGGCGGGGCGCTCATGACGCCGATGATGATGCTGTTCTTCAACGTCCCGCCGCTGGCCGCGGTCTCCAGCGACCTGGTCGCCTCGGCCGTCATGAAGCCGGTCGGCAGCGCCGTGCACCTGCGCCGGGGCACGGTCAACCTGCGGCTGGTCGGCTGGCTGTGCGCGGGCTCGGTGCCGGCCGCCTTCTGCGGGGTGTTCCTGGCCCGCGCGTTCGCGGTCACCGACGCGGTCAAGTACGCGCTCGGCGTGGCGCTCCTGCTGGCCGTGGCCGGCATGGCGCTCAAGAGCTGGCTCGGCGCGCGGGAAGGCACGTCGAGCGCCCATGAGATCGTCGTGCGCCCAATTCCGACCCTACTGGTCGGTACGGTGGGCGGACTGGTCGTGGGAGTCTCCTCCGTCGGATCCGGATCGCTGATCATCGTGGCCCTGCTCGTCCTCTACCCGGCGCTCAAGGCCAACCAGCTCGTCGGCACGGACCTCGTCCAGGCCGTGCCGCTGGTGGCCTCCGCCGCGCTCGGGCACCTGCTGTTCGGCGACTTCCAGCTGGACCTCACGCTGTCGCTGCTCATCGGCTCGATCCCGGGCGTCTATCTCGGCGCCCGGATCTCCTCGCGCGCCCCCGGCGGCCTGATCCGGGCGCTGCTGGCCATCGTCCTGCTCGCCTCCGCGCTCAAGCTGCTCAACGTGAGCAACACCCTCACCGTCTGGGCCCTGGTGGCGGCCACGGCCGTCACGGTCGTGGGGTGGCGGATCACGGCCTCGGGACGGGTGTCGAGCGGAAGTAAGGATCCCGAGCCAGCTCGGTGAACGCCCGGTCGGCCCCCGAGCCGGTGTCGAAGCTGGTGTCGCCGCGCGGCGCCTGCGGCGAGTCGAAGTACAGCAGCGCCTTGATCTGCGGATATCGCTTGATCTGCCGCCGCACCGACTCGTAGAACGCCCGCTTGAACCCCCGGTCGTCGCTCCGCTCGAACACCCCCCACTCGGCCACCATGACCGGCTTGCCGGGGAAGCGCGCCTGCATCCACCGGTAGAACCCCGGCCAGTCCGGATATTCCTTGCGGGTCTTGTTCACCAGCCCCTCGAAGTCCTCGACCTTGCCGTCGGCGTACGGGTCCATGGCCACCCAGTCGACCACGTCGTCACCCGGGTAGAGGTCCTCGAACCACGGCTCGGCCGCCCAGTTGGGCGCCCCCATGTACGTCATGACCATGACGGCGTTCTTCACCCCCTCGGCCCGCAGCCTGGCCACGACGTGCCGGAACATGGCCGCGTAGTCGGTGGCCTGCATGCCCGAGCCCGACGACTCGTCCACGTCGTTCTCCGGCTCGTGGTGGAGGGTGAGGAAGAACCGCTCGGGAAAGGTGCGCCTGAGGTATCCGGCCAGCCGGTCGATCCGGGCGTCGAGCGCCCCGTCGGCGATCTCGGCCCAGGTGTGGTCGAGCGAGGGCTTCCAGTTGACCATGAGCAGCCGGGGCCTGGCCGGGTCGCGGGCCAGCCTGATCTCGGCGGGCGTGGGGAACAGCTCGCTGCCCCGGTGGTAGACGTGCACCACGTCGGCGGCGGCGCCCATGCGCGACTCGGCGCTGTGCAGGGCCTGGTCCAGCGGGGCGCCGCTGAAGACCTCCGGCGCGAGGCCCCACCAGGCGCCGCAGGACGGGATGAGCCTGGAGGTGGCCGTGCAGGAGGGCGAGCCCGAGGCTTCCTTGATCGCCACGGGCGCGCGCGCGTTGGAGCCCTCCGCCGTGGAACAGGCGGCCAGCATCACGATCACGGCCAGAATGAGCGCCGCGTTGGTGGTGTTATGAGAAATTCCCCGTAGCTGCAAAGCCTTTCAACCCCCTCGTCGAACGACCCCCGCCTATCAAACCGGATCCTTGCCATGCCGTTCCGGGAACTTCAGCAAGTGTGCCGTGTCTCGGCAGCTCGCGATGGGTATATGACCCAAGGAATTTTCCGGACATTTCCTTTTATAGCTGCCTTTACCTTGTGCCGTTCTGCAGAAAATCTTGGGTATTAGGCTTGGCTGATAATCGTCCGCCCTATAGTGGGCGCACATCTCGACGCAATTCCAGGAGACCCTCCCCAATGAGCTCCGGCACGGACCTGGACGAGCATCTCTCGCTGCTGCGCAGGCGATGGTTGCTGCTGGTGGGCTGCGTCGTGTTCGGCGGCACCGCCGGCCTCGCGCTCATGCGGCTCACGCCGTCCGCCTACACCGCGACCACGCAGGTGCTCGTCATGCCGGTGGGCCCGCAGGAGCCGGCCAACCAGGTGACCAGCCGCCAGCGCGAGGCGCTCAACCTCGACACCGAGGCCCAGGTCGCGCAGTCCGCCGTGGTCGCGGCGCGGGCGGCCAGGACGCTGCGGGTCGAGATCCCGGAGCCCGTCGAGGTCTCGGTGCCGCCCAACTCGGCGGTGCTGTGGATCTCGGTGACGGCCGCAGACGCCGGGGTCGCCGCGGCCCAGTCCCGCGCGTACGCCCAGGCGTACCTGGCCAACCGCCGCGAGAGCGCGCTGGCCGCGCTGACCGCCCAGCAGCAGGTGGTGCTGGGCAAGCTCAAGCAGGTCAACACCGCGCTCGACGCGGTGATCAAGCAGCTCGCCGGATTGACCAAGGGCACCCCCGAGCACACGATCGCCACCCAGCGGGAGAGCGTGCTCAACCGGCAGGCCGCCGGGCTCGCGCTGAGGTACGACGGGCTCAGGACGGTCGCGGTGACCCCCGGCACGATCATCAGCCAGGCCGCCCCGCCGACCGCGCCCAGCTCCCCCAGCCTGCCCCTCTACCTCGGCACCGGGCTGATGGCGGGCCTGCTCGCGGGCTCGGCCGCCGCCTACGCCCGTGACCGGCTCGACCGGCGACTGCGCACGGTCGCCGACGTCGAACGGCTGACCGGCCTGCCCGTGCTGGGCGACCTGTCGAGCCCGCGCGAGCCCGGCGTGGCCCACGAGCTGGCCTGCGCCGCGGTGGCCGCGTGTCCCGGCAAGCGGCTGCTGGTCCGGATCCTGCCGCCCGACCTGGAGGAGTCCGCCGACCCGGTGGCCGTCAGCCTGCCCCTGACGGTGCTCGACGGCTGCGACGTACGCGACCTGTCCAGGGCCGACGCGGCACTGCTGCTGGTGGGGCTCGGCCGGGCCACCTCGGTCCACGTCGCCGCCGCCGTACGACGGCTCGCCAGGCACGACGTACCCGTCATCGGCGTGGTGACGGTGACCGACGCGCTGCCGTCGTTCGTGCCGCTGCTGGAGCCGCGCACGCACACCCCGCTCGGCAAGCTCGTCGCCACGGGCGAGCTGGACCTGGGCGAGACCACCCCCATGCCCATGCACCCGCGGCGCCCCGGCCAGCCGACGTGAGAGGGCCCGCGTGGCCGATCGCGGCGCTGCTCGTCGGCTATCCGGTGTGGTGGGCGCTGGGGTTCGGCGGGCTGTCGGTGATCGTGGTGGCGGTGCCGATGGCGGTGATCCTGTGGCGGCGCCGGCCGATCAGGGTGCCGCGCGGGTTCGGGCTGTGGCTGCTGCTGATCGCCGGCTACCTGGTGAGCGGGCTCATGCTGTCGGAGATGCCGCCGGGCACGTACGGCGAGATCGGGCCCGGCCGGATCGTCGGCTACGTCATGCGGCTGGCGCTCTACACCGCCATCCTGATCATGGTGCTCTACCTGGGCAACCTCACCGAGCGCGAGCTGCCGCAGCTGCGGCTGGTGCGGATGCTCGGCGTGCTGTTCGTCACGACGGTCGCGGGTGGGCTGCTCGGCGTGTTCGTCCCGTCGTTCGCGTTCACCTCGCCGGTGGAGCTGCTGCTGCCCGACTGGGTGGCCTCCAACTCGTTCGTCCAGAACCTCATCCACCCCACCGCCGCCCAGACGCAGAAGGTGCTGGGCTTCGCCTCCCCCAGGCCGGAGGCGCCGTTCGAGTGGGCCAACGCGTGGGGCAGCAACGTGTCGGTGCTGCTGGTGTGGTTCGTGGTCGGGTGGTGGGTGTACGGAGGGCGGCGGCGGAAGGCCTTCGTGGCCGCCGTGGTCGCCCTGGCCGCGATCCCCATCGTCTACTCGCTCAACCGCGGCCTGTGGATCGGGCTCGGCCTGGCCGTGGCGTACCTGATCGTCCGGGTGCGCGGCCGGACCAGGGCAGCGCTCTGCGGGGCCGTCGCGGTGGCGGCGGTGGCGTTCGCGCTGAGCCCGCTCGCGCCGCTGGTCGCGCAGCGGCTGGACCGGCCGCACTCCAACGACATCAGGGCCTTCACCGTGACGGCCACCGTCGCGGCCGCCGGCCACTCGCCGCTCATCGGGTACGGCAACACGCGCAACGCCACGGGCAACCATCGCACGATCACCACGGGCCGCACCGAGTGGTGCGAGGGCTGCGGGCACCCGCCGCTGGGCAGCGACGGCCAGCTCTGGCTGCTGATCATCACGCAGGGGTTCACCGGGGCCGTGCTCTACGTGGCGTTCTTCGCGGGCGCGATCCGGCGTCACTGGGCCGACCGCAGCCCGATCGGGCTGGCCGGGGTGCTGGTGATGGGGCTGGTGCTGGTCTACATGTTCGTCTACGACGGCCTGGTCACCCCTCTCAGCCTCTATCTCATCTCGTTCGCCCTGCTGTGGCGCAACAGCCGAGGGGAAGTCACGTGAGCGACGCCGCCATCCGGCTCGACTATCTCGAGAAGACCGTGCGGCTGCTGTATCCGGGGCCGGGGTCGCCCCGGGCGTACACCGTGCTGCCGCACTCCGCCGTGCCCCGCCGCATGGTGCCGCGCCGCTGGTGGCACCCCTGGTCCCGGGTCGTCGTGCCGGGTGAGGGGTCCATCGCCACGTACCTGGGTGAGGTCTTCGGGCAGCCCGTAGAGACCGTCCTGCACGTGCGGCCGGCCGCGCGGGCCAACCGCAAGCCCGTCCTGGAGGCCCGCTCGGGCGGGCGGCTGCTGGCGTTCGTGAAGATCGGCGACAGCGCGCGGGCGCGCGCGCTGATCAACGCCGAGGCGGCGGCCCTGCGCAGGCTGGCCGGGCTGGAGCTGGACACGGTGGTGCCGCCCGCCGTGCTGCACCACGGCAGTTGGCGGGGGCTGGCGGTGCTGGCGCTGTCGCCGCTGCCGGTGCGGCGCGGCCGGGTGCCGCGGCCGCTGCTGGTCGACGCGATCAGGGAGATCGCGGCCACCGGTGGGCCGCGCGCCGCCTGGCACGGGGATCTCGCGCCGTGGAACATGTGCCCGTCCCCCGACGGCCGGCTGCTGGTGTGGGACTGGGAGCGGTACGAGCTCGGCGTCCCCTACGGCTTCGACGCCGTGCACCACTTCTTCCAGCGGGCCCTGCGCAGGATGTCCCCGCGGGTCGCGGCGCGGGCGTGCGTGGCGCGGGCCTTCCGCGAGCTCGCGCCCCTGGGGGTGTCGGCCGTGGTGGCCAGGCAGACCGCGCTGCGCTATCTCATCGCGCTGGCCGACCGGCACGCCGCCGACGGGCACGCGCCGCTCGGGCCCCCGGACACCTGGCTCAACCCGGTCGTCGACCACGAGGAGCTGCTCACGTGAAGACCATGAAACGGTCGGTGCTGTCGCTGTCACGCGCCACGGGGAGGATCACGTCGGGGGTGCGGGTGCTGCCGTCGTTCCTGATCGCGGGGGCGCAGCGGTGCGGCACGACCTCGCTGTACCGGGCGCTGGCCCAGCATCCGCTGCTGCTCAAGCCGGTGCTGCACAAGGGGGTGCACTACTTCGACGTCGGCTACGCGCGGGGACAGCACTGGTACCAGGCGCACTTCCCGCTGCGGATGAGCGCCGGGCTGGTCGAGCACCGGTACGGCTCGCGGGCGCTGGCGTTCGAATCGTCCCCCTATTACCTGTTCCATCCGCTGGCCGGTGAGCGGATCGCCGCCGACCTGCCCGAGGTGCGGCTGATCGTGCTGGTACGCGATCCGGTCGAACGCGCCTGCTCGGCCCACGCCCACGAGCTGGCCAGGGGCTACGAGACGGAGTCGCTGCTCGAGCACGCGATCGAGCTGGAGCCCGAGCGGCTGGCGGGGGCCGAGGAGGCGCTGCGCGAGTCGCCCTTCTCCCTGCACCACTCCCACCGCCACCACGCGTACGTGGCCCGCGGGCGCTACGCCGACCAGCTCGACCGGCTGGAGGCCCTGGTCGGCCGCGAGCGGATCCTGGTGCTCGACAGCCATCGGTTCTTCGCCGAGCCGGAGACCGCGTACGACCGGGTGCTGGCGTTCCTGGGCGTGCCGCATCTCGGCTTTCCGCTGTTCGAGCGGCACAACGGCCGCCCCCTCCCGCGGCCGGTGCCGCGGGTGCTGGCGCGGGAGCTGCGCGACCACTTCGAGCCGTACGACGCCCGGCTGGTGCGGTGGCTGGGAGCGGAGCCTTCGTGGCGGCGGTGACCGCGGTCGCGGACCGGCGGCTGCGGCGTGGCGGGATCGCGGGGGTGCTGGGGGCGGGCTGCGGGGCGGTCGCGCAGTTCGTCCTCGTGATGGTCGTGACCAGGGCGTTCAGTCCGGCCGACGCCGGGGCGTTCTTCACTGTCACCGCGATGGCCCTCATGGCGGCGGGGATCGCCAAGCTGGACGCGGGGAACGGGCTCGTGTTCTTCATCGCGCGGGCGAAGACGTACGACTATCTCGGCATATCCGGATATATCCGGGCGGCGCTCGTGCCCTGTGTGGTGGCCGCCTGCGTCGCGGGGGTCGTGCTCTACCCGCGGCTGGGGCCGCTCGCCGCGATCCTGCCCGTCATGGTGGTGGGGGACGTGCTGCTGGCCGCCACCCGGGGGTTCGGGGCCATGCGGCCCACCGTGCTCGTGGACGGGCTGCTGGTGCCTTTCTCGCAGCTCGCGCTGGTCACCTGCGCCGCGCTGTCGGGGGCGGTCTCGTGGCTGCCGGTGGCGTGGGGGGCGCCGTACGCGCTGGTGGCGGTCATCGCCTGGGCAGAGCTGCGCGGGCGGGTGCCGCGGAGCCCGTACCTGCCGGGGACGACCCGCGACCTGTGGCGGCACACGGCTCCCCGGTCGGTCGCGGGGGCGATCCAGGCGGTGTTCCAGCGGCTGGACATCGTGGTCGTCGCGCTGCTCGGCGGGCCCGCGCAGGCCGCCGTCTACACGGCCGCCACCCGGTTCAAGGTGGTCGGGCAGCTCGCGAGCCAGGGGCTGGCGCAGGCCGTACAGGCTCGGCTGGTGAGCGCGCTCGCGGACGGCGAGCGGGCGCGGGCCGGGGAGCTGTACCAGACCGCCACGATCTGGCTGGTGCTGCTGACGTGGCCGGTGTGGCTGGCGTACGCGGCGCTGGCGCCGTGGCTGCTGCGGCTCTTCGGCCCCACGTACGGGTCCGCGGTCCCGGTGGCCCTCGTGCTGGCGGGGACGATGATGGTAGCGACGGCCTGTGGGATGGTGGACGTCGTGCTGACGGCCGCCGGGCACACGGGCACGAGCCTGCTCAACCTGGTGGCGGCGATCACCTGCACGGTGGCGCTGGACGTGGCGTTGATCCCCGTCCACGGCGCGTTCGGGGCGGTCATCGGCTGGTCGGGCGGCGTGCTCGTCAAGAACCTCCTCCCGCTGTGGCAACTGCACCGCCGCTACGGCCTCCACCCCTTCGGCCGCCACACCCTGCCCGCTCTCCTTCACCGGAGGACGGTATGACGGTCCTGGTGACGGGGTTGCCCAGGAGTGGTACGAGCTGGACCGGCAAGATGCTCGCCGCCGGCGGCGACCTGGTCTACGTCAACGAGCCGCTCAACCCGCAGCACCCACCCGGCCGCTGCCCGGGCGTGCTCAGGGCCACCGTGACCCACCGGTTCCAGTACATCTGCGACGACAACGCCGCCGACTGGCTGCCCGCCTTCCGCGACACGGTGGCCCTGCGCTACCGCTGGCTCTCCGAGCTGCGCGCCAACCGCTCCCCGTACGACCTGGCCCGCCTGCTCCGCTACGGCACCGCCTTCGCCGTCGGCCGCCTGAGGGGCCGCCGGGCACTGCTGGACGACCCGTTCGCGGTGCTGAGCGCGGGCTGGTTCGCCGCCTCCCTGGGCTGCCGGGTGATCGCGCTGGTGCGGGATCCGGTGTCGTTCGTGGCGAGCTGGCAGCGGCTCGGCTGGACGGTCTACTTCCACGAGCTGCTCGAACAGCCGCTCCTGGTCCGCGACCACCCCGAGCTGCTGGAGCTGCGCGCGCTCGTCGGCTCCCAGGACCGCCTCGCCAAGGCGGCCGCGCTGTGGCGGGCGACCCGCGCGATCCTGGACCGCACGCCCGGCGTCCGCGTCACCTCGTACGAGTCGCTGGCCGCCGACCCGCTGACCGGCTTCCGCGGCCTGTACGCCTACGCCGGCCTGCCATGGACGCCCGCGGCCGAACGCCGCATCACGCGGGCCTGCACGGGCCCGTCCGGGGCGGGCACGGGGTTCGCCTGGTCGGGCCTGTCCCGCACGGCCTACCGCCCCATGGACTCCCGCCGCGCGCTCGACGACGCCGCCCGTGGGCTCAGCCCGCGGGACGCGGCCCGGGTCCGCGCCCTCACCTCATGAGGCGGGTGACCAGGCTGCCTCCCAGCAGCCGTGCCGCGAACGGCAGGTCGTCGACCAGATAGCGGCGCGCCAGCCGCCCCGGCTCGCAGCCCAGCCGGTACGCCCACTCCAGCCCGGCCCTGCGCATCCATTCCGGCGCCCTGGAGACCGTGCCGGCGGCGAACGCGATCGCCGCCCCGCACCCCACGAACCACGCCTCCGGCAGCTCCTCCCTCAGGTCGGCGATGAGCCGGTCCTGCCGGGGGAACCCGAGCCCGACGAACACCACCCTCGGCCGGGCCGCGGCCACCATCCTCCGGACGCGCGCGCTCCCCGCGGGGGTCGTGTCGAAGTGGTACGGCGGCGCGTGCACCCCGCACACCTGCAGCCGGGGATGACAGCTCGTGAGCTCCTTGCCGGCCCTGCGGGCCACGCCGGGAGGGCCGCCCAGCAGGTAGACGGGCCAGCCCCGGCGGGCGGCGAGCTTGCTGAGCGACCAGATGAGGTCCGCGCCCGTGACCCGCTCGGGCACCGGGGTGCCGAGCAGCCTGGCCGCCCACACCAGCGGCATCCCGTCGGGCACCACCAGCTCGGCGGTGCACACGAGCTCCCGGAGTGCGGGGTCGGTGGCGGCGGCGCGGCAGATGTCGACGTTCGGGGTGACGATGCGGCCTCCCCTGCCGGCCTCCAACTCGGCCTCCACCCACCGGACCACCTCGTCCTCGGTGAGCGCGTCCACCCCGATCCCGCCCACCCGCACCCGATCCCACCAGCGGACGGAGGCCGCCGCCCGCGCGCGCGGCGGCCCGTCGGGGAGGGTGGGTGGAGACGGGATGGCGTCCTGGCGCGGGGCCTCGGGGAGGCGCTGGAGCGGTACGTGCGCAGTGGTGGTCTCGGTGCGAGTCAAATGCCGTGCCCCCTACGGTGAAGTGCGGAAAGAACCGCCGGCGCGGAGATGAGGCCGGCCGCCACCGCCAGGGCGATCGGGGCGCGCGGCTCCCCGGCCCGGGCCCCCATGGCGCGCACGGCCCAGCGGACGGCCTCGCGGCGGTGGCCGAGCGCCGCGTGGCCGAAGGCCAGCTGGCCGTAGACCCGTGCCGCGCCGCGCGGGTCCACGGCCAGTTCGGGGTGCCGGGCGAGCATCCAGTCGAGCCCGGCAATGCGGTCCGCCCATCGGGCGACATAGTGGGATCCACCCCAGCGCACCCGGACGAGCGGGCGGTCCACATGGGTGATCGGCCGGCGTCCGGCGGCGCGCAGGGCCAGGTCCCAGTCCTCGTTCTGGCCGCCCGGGGCGCTCTCGTCCACCCGCAGCGCGCCGCGCTCGAACAGGAACGTCGACGAGTGCACCATCACCATGCGCGAGCGGACCAGGTCGTCCGCCGTCACCGTGTCGCAGCCGGCCAGGCGGGCCACGCGGCGGTGCCCGTACTCCACCTCGATGCCGCAGCTCGCGAACTCGCCGCCGCGCTCGGCCAGCGCCCGCGTCTGGGCGGCGAGCTTGCCGGGCAGCCACACGTCGTCGTCGTCGCAGAAGGCGACGAGGTCGGTGTCGCAGGCCGCGATGCCGGTGTTGCGGGCGCCGGGGAGGCCCGGGGTGAGCGTGTTCGGCAGGACCGGGACACAGGCAGGCACCTCGATGTCCCCAGGGGCGGCGCCGTCGGCGACCACCACCACGGACAGGTGACCCGGGTAGTCCTGGGCCAGCGCCGACTCCACCGCCTCGCGCAACTGCGCCGGGCGGTCGCCCCGGGTCGGGATCACCACCCCTATGGAGGGAGTCACGCGAACCCCCGATAGCCGTAGCGGGCCCTGAGCGGCCACGTGAGGGCGTTGACCACCCGGCGGTCGCCCTCTTGCAGGCCCGTCACCCACGCGTCGTCCGGGCGCAGCTCGATCCGCCCCACGTGGAAGCGCATCGGGTTGCCGGACGCGGTGTGGGAGGGCCCGAGCCAGGCCGTGCGACCGTCCAGGAACGGCAGCTCCGGCTCCGCCAGGCCGAGCCCGAGCGCCAGAGAGCTGAGCGTGGGCCCGGGCGCGGCGAGAAGGTCCTCGTAACGGACCCTGGTGACGCGGGCCCCGCGTCCCGGCAGGAGCTCCAGCGCGGCGTTCTGGGCCGTCCAGTGGACGGCCGTGTGGGCGGGCCGCCACCGGGTCATGGGCCGCCCGTCCTCGGGGCGCCGCACCGTCCTGGCCCAGGAGTGGGCGACGGCGCGCGGGTCCCTGACCACGTGGACGATCCGTACGTCCACCCCGGCGGCCACCAGGCAGCAGGCCAGCGACGCGTGCTTGCTGGAGTCGATCACGACCGGCGCGCCCGCGGCCTCGTACAGGAGCCGGTACGCCTGCACGTACTCGGCCAGGTCGGGATGCGCGATCCGCGCGATCCTGCGCGTGCGGTCGACCCGGCGCCGCAGCGTCAGGACCTTCCCGGCCAGCGCCGGGCTCCATCCGCCGAACGCCCGCTCCCCCACCTGCCGCCAGAAGGGGCAGTCGGGAAAGGCCACGCCGCACCCGCACAGCTCCCCCGCGAGCACGCTCCGCTCCCAGAGGTGCACGACCTCACCGAGCGCGACCACTCCCGGCAGCTCGCCCAGGAGCCGCTCGAGCAGTGTGGTGCCACTGCGCCCGAGGCCGCCCAGGTAGATGACCCGGGTGGTGCTTTCGCGGTCGGTCACGAAAAAGGGCCTTCACGTCGTGAACACGGAACGCGAAGACCCTATCGCGGAGAGTAACCGAAGGTCGGGGAACCCGGAAAGATCTACCTAACGGGCGTCGATGACCATGCCGGCGCCGACGGTGCCGTTCGTGGCCTCGTCCACCAGGATGAAGCCGCCGGTGAGCCTGTTACGCGCGTAGTCGTCCACGAACAGCGGCTGGGTGATCCGCAGCGACACCCGCCCGATCTCGTTGAGGCCGAGGGAGGTCGCCTCCTCGTCGCGGTGCAGGGTGTTGACGTCGAGCCGGTAGTGCAGGTCGCGCACCATGGCACGGGCCGTACGGGTGGTGTGCTTGATCGTCAGCTTGGAGCGCGGCGTCAGCTTGAGCCCGTCGGCCATCCAGCAGACCATCGCCTCCAGCTCCTGCGCCACCTGCGGCTGGTTGTTGGGCCGGGCGATCATGTCGCCGCGCGAGATGTCGAGGTCGTCCTCGAAGCGCAGCGTCACCGACATGGGCGGGAACGCCTCCTCCACCGGCCCGTCGAAGGTGTCGATCGAGGCGATGCGGGTCGTGAGCCCCGAGGGCAGGTGCACGACCTCGTCGCCGGGCTTCAGCACGCCGCCCGCGACCTGGCCCGCGTAGCCGCGGTAGTCGTGGAAGGCCTGCTCGGTGGCCCGCTGCGGGCGGATCACGTACTGGACCGGGAAGCGCACGTCGACCAGGTTGCGGTCGGAGGCGATGTGGACGTTCTCCAGGTGGTGCAGCAGCGACGTGCCGAGATACCACGGCATGTTCTCGGAGCGCGAGACCACGTTGTCGCCGTTGAGCGCGGAGATCGGGATGAAGGTGAGGTCGGCGACGTTCAGCTTGGACGCGAACGCCGTGAACTCCTCCTTGATCTCGTCGAACCGCTCCTGGGAGTAGCCGACCAGGTCCATCTTGTTGACGGCCAGCACCAGGTGGGGCACCCGCAGCAGCGTGGTCAGGAACGCGTGCCGCCGCGACTGCTCCAGCACGCCCTTGCGGGCGTCGATGAGGATGATCGCCAGGTCGGCCGTGGAGGCGCCGGTGACCATGTTCCGGGTGTACTGGATGTGGCCGGGCGTGTCGGCGATGATGAACTTCCGCCGGGGCGTCGCGAAGTAGCGGTACGCCACGTCGATCGTGATGCCCTGCTCCCGCTCGGCCCGCAGGCCGTCGGTCAGCAGCGACAGATCGGTGTATTCGGTGCCCCGGTCGCGCGAGGTGCGCTCGACCGCCTCCAGCTGGTCCTCGAAGATCGCCTTGGAGTCGAAGAGCAACCGTCCGATGAGGGTGGACTTACCGTCATCGACACTTCCCGCTGTGGCAAAGCGAAGAATGTCCATTAGAAGTAGCCTTCCCTCTTCCTGTCCTCCATCGCGGCCTCCGACGCGCGGTCGTCGGCCCTGGTGGCCCCGCGCTCGGTGATCCGGGTGGCCGCGATCTCCTCGATGATCTCCTCGACCGTGGCGGCCGTGGACTGCACGGCGCCCGTGCACGTCATGTCGCCCACGGTGCGGTAGCGCACCACGGCCTCGAACAGCGGCTCGTCGTCACCCCGCTGCACGACCTCGGAGTCGGGCAGCAGCATGCCGTCGCGCTCGAACACCTTGCGGGTGTGGGCGAAGTAGATGGAGGGGATCTCGATGCCCTCGCGCCTGATGTAGTCCCAGACGTCGAGCTCGGTCCAGTTGGACAGCGGGAAGACGCGGATGTGCTCGCCCTTGCGGATGCGCGAGTTGTAGAGGTTCCACAGCTCGGGGCGCTGGTTCTTCGGGTCCCACTGGCCGAAGTCGTCGCGGAAGGAGAAGACCCGCTCCTTGGCGCGGGCCTTCTCCTCGTCGCGGCGAGCGCCGCCGAAGACCGCGTCGAACTCGTGCTCCTCGATCCCGTCGAGCAGCGTGGTGGTCTGCAGGCGGTTGCGCGAGGCGCGCCGCCCGGTCTCCTCGACCACGCGTCCGGCGTCGATGGAGTCCTGCACGCTGGCCACGATCAGCCGCGCGCCGAGCTCGGTGGAGCGGCGGTCGCGGAAGTCGATGACCTCGTCGAAGTTGTGACCCGTGTCGACGTGCATGAGCGGGAACGGGATGGCCGCGGGCCAGAACGCCTTCTCCGCGATGCGGAGCATGACGATCGAGTCCTTGCCTCCGGAGAAGAGCAGACAGGGACGCTCGAACTCGGCCGCAACCTCGCGCATGATGTGAATGGCTTCGGCTTCGAGCACGTCGAGCTGCGACGTCGTGTAGTCGCGCTGGAGCATGGGAGCTTCCTCCGGCGGTTTTAGCGGTGCAGGTCCCGAATCCCGCTGAGCAGCGATGTCGCTAGCTCAGGTAGGGAAACCAGGATATCCGGTAGTGACGGGTCGGCTTGGTTGTAGGTCAGCTCGGAGCCGTCGATCCGGCTCGCGTGGGCCCCGGCGGCCTGGGCGACGGCGACCGGCGCGGCGGAATCCCACTCGTACTGGCCCCCGGCGTGTACGTACGCCTCGACCTCGCCGGTGAGCACCGCCGAGATCTTCGCCCCGGCGGACCCGATGGGGACCAGGTCGGCTCCGAGGAGGTAGGCCAGCTTCTGCACGAACTCCGGCGGGCGCGTGCGGCTCACCGCGATGCGGAACCGCCCCCCGTCGAAGGAGCGCGGCCCGGGCGGCTCCGCGGTGGTCAGCGTGCGGCCCTGGGCGGGCAGCGCCACGGCGCCCGCGGTCAGCCTGCCGCCCTCCCACAGCGCCACGTGCACGGCCCAGTCGGACCGCCCCTCCTCGGCGAACTCGCGCGTGCCGTCGAGCGGGTCCACGATCCACACCCGGGACGCGCTGAGCCGGCGCGGGTCGAGCCGCTCCTCGCGGGTGGCCTCCTCCGACAGCACACTGTCGCTGGGACGGAGCCTGGCCAGCGACTCCATGAGGAAGACGTGGGAGGCCCGGTCGCCCTCCGCGCGCAGGGCGGAGGAGTCGCCGAACCCGGTGCGCTCGCGAATGCGCAGCAGCCGCTCGCCCGCCTCGGTGGCCAGATCAGCGGCGAGTGCGTGGTCGTCGCGAATCGTCATCAATAAGCTCCTTGCCCGCGGGCGACGGCCGACCAAGTCTTCCACAGGATCTGGAGGTCGAGCGTGAGGGACCAGTTCTCGACATAACGCAGATCGAGGCGGACGGATTCCTCCCACGATAGGTCAGATCTACCACTGACCTGCCACAGGCCCGTCATCCCGGGGCGTACGAGGAGCCGTCTGCGCACGTCGTCGCCGTAGCGCGCCACCTCCTCCGGCAACGGGGGCCGGGGGCCGACGAGCGACATGTGGCCGCGTACGACGTTGATGAGCTGCGGCAGCTCGTCCAGCGAGGTGCGGCGCATCCGCGTGCCGAGCGGCGTGACCCGGGGATCGTTCCTGATCTTGAAGAGCACGCCGTCGCGGTCGCTGACCAAGGTGATCTTCTGCTGCTCGGAGCCGCGTCGCATGGTGCGGAACTTCAGGATCGTGAACAGCCGCCCGTCCCTGCCGACCCTGGTCTGCCTGAACAGCGCGGGTCCCGGACTCGTCACGCGTACGGCCACCGCCAGTCCCACCAGCAGCGGCGCGAGCAGCACCAGCAGCGCGGTGGCGACCAGCCGGTCGAAGATGTTCTTGACCAGTTTCCTGGCCCCGCCCAGCTCGGGGTGCTCCACGTGCAGGAGCGGCAGCCCGGCGGCCGGTCTGATCATGGTGCGCGGGCCCGCCACGTCCATCAGCGCCGGGGCGACCACCAGGTCGGTGTGGGTGCGCTCCAGCCGCCAGGCCAGCCGCCGCAGCGCCTGCCCGTCCATCTCGGGACAGGCCAGCACGGCCACGGTGTCGGCGCGGAACTGGTCGACCACGATCGGCACGTCGCTGAGGTCGCCGGCCACCGGCACCTCGCTCACGAAGTCGCCCGGCACGCCCCCCGGCAGGCAGGCGGCCACGACGTCCATGCCGTGGTAGCGCTCCTTCCGGAACAGCCGCACCAGCTCCTCGACGGACGTCTCGTGCCCGACGGCGACCACCTTGCGCATGCACTCCCCCGCCGCCCTGCGCCGGTGCAGGGAGCGGCGCAGGGCGTACCTGAGGAGCAGCGTGAGCAACGTCACCAGCGGCAGCGCGAGCACGACGTAGCCCCGGGCGACGTCGGTCTTGGTCAGGTAGGAGCCGATGGCGGTGCCCGCGGTCAGCGCGACGCCCGACTGCACGACCCGGCGGAACTCCTCGGAGCCGACGCCGAGCATGCGCGGCTCGTACGCGCGGTTGAGCGCCACCGCGAACGCCCACACCACCGGCAGGGCCAGGCTGACCAGCAGGTACGGCAGCACATACGGCGTGAGCTCGCCGAAGCGCACGTAGAAGGCGAGCCCGGACCCCACCCAGGCCCCGCAGAGGTCGCCCAGCACCGCGCGGAAGCGGTAGGAGCGGACCCAGGTGGGCGTGCGTGGGCTGACTCGCCAGGAGGCCACATGGCCCGGTCCGACGACGGCCATGAAGCCCTCACCCCGCACGCATGCCTCCAGGTGACCATTCCTGAACGGACAGTCACAGATGGTAGCTGCGGGAGAGGCAGGGAACCGGCGAACGGACCTATGTGGCGATCAGCGTGGAGGGCCCGAAATATGCAGATCAGACCGGTGGAAGTCGTTCTGGGTGACTTCGAGGCCGCGGGACATCAGCGACTCCACGACGTCGGCCGCCCGGTCCACGAGGAAGGGCAGGTCCTTGCGCTCCATGGTGGCGAAGTCCCGCAGCACGAAGGAGGCCGCGTCCATGCGCCCGGGCGGGCGCCCGATGCCGAAGCGGACCCGCAGGTAGTCGCGGGTGCCGAGGACCTTGGTGATCGACTTGAGGCCGTTGTGGCCGTTGTCGCCGCCGCCGAGCTTGGCCCTGAGCGCGCCGTACGGCACGTCGAGCTCGTCGTGGACGACGATCAGCCGCTCCGGGCCGATCTTGTAGAAGTCGGAGAGCGCCTTGACGGGCCCGCCGGAGAGGTTCATGTAGGTGAGGGGCTTGGCCAGGATCGCGGTGCTGGTCTCGCACACCTCGGCCCTGCTCTTGTGCGCCTTGAACCGCCCGCCGGCCCTGGCCGCGAGCTCGTCGAGCACCATGAAGCCCGCGTTGTGCCTGTTGCCCGCGTATTCGGGCCCGGGATTGCCCAGGCCGGCGATCAGCCAGCGATCCATCTGCACCCCTAACAGCGGAACGGGGCGGCTCGAGTCCGGCCGCCCCGTTCACGAATCGGACCGTTACTCGGCGGAAGCCTCTGCGGTCTCGCCCTCGGCGACCACACCCTCGGCGGCCTCGGCGGCCTCCTCCGGCGCCTCGACCGGCTTGGCGATCACCTGGAGCACGACGGACTCGGGGTCGGCGGCCAGCGTGGCGCCCTTCGGCAGCGCGAGCTGCGCGGCCGTGATGGCGGTGCCGACCTCCAGGCCCTCGACGTCGACCTCGACGCCGGTCGGGATGTGGGTGGCCTCGGCCTCGACGGCGACGGCGACGAGCTGCAGGTCGAGCAGGCCGTCGGTGTGGACGTCGCCGACCGTGTTGACCGGGATCTCGACCGTGACCTTCTCGCCGCGCTTGACCAGCAGCAGGTCGACGTGCTCGACGAAGCCCTTGATCGGGTCACGCTGCACGCCCTTGGGCAGGGCCAGCTCGTCGACGCCCTCACCCTTGAGGTGGATCAGCACGTTGGGCGTGCGGAGCGCGAGGAGCACCTCGTGGCCGGGCAGGGTCAGGTGCTTGGGGTCGATACCGTGCCCGTAGAGAACCGCGGGCACCTTGTCGGCGCGGCGGATCTTGCGAGCGGCGCCCTTGCCGAACTCGCTGCGCGGCTCGGCGGCGATACGTACTTCGGACATGACATCTCCTAGGGATGCTTGGAGTCTGGTGGGTGTCGGCGCTCTCCCTCACCCGCCCTAGCGGAAGGCGTTACGAGCGCAACCGGGCCAGTCTACTCGGTCACGTGTCACCCTCGAACAAGCTCGTGACCGAGCCGTCCTGGAAGACCTCGGTGATCGCGCGGGCGATGAGCGGCGCGATCGACAGCACCGTCAGCTTGTCGAACCTGTTGGCCTCCGCCAGCGGCAGCGTGTTGGTGACGATGACCTCGGAGATCCGGGAGTTCTTCAGCCGGTCGACGGCCGGGTCGGAGAAGACCGCGTGGGTGGCGGCGGTGATCACGTTGGTGGCGCCCTGCTCGTAGAGGGCGTCGGCGGCCTTGCAGATGGTGCCCGCGGTGTCGATCATGTCGTCGATCAGCACGCAGGTGCGGCCGCGGACCCGTCCGACGACCTCGCTGACCTTCACCTGGTTGGCCACGTCGAGGTCACGGCGCTTGTGGATGAACGCCAGCGGCGTGCCGAGCGTGTCGGCCCAGCGCTCCGACAGCCGGACGCGGCCGGTGTCGGGCGAGACGACGGTGGTGTTCTCCAGGTCGAGCTTGTTCTTGAGGTAGCTCTCCAGCACCGGCATCGCGAACAGGTGGTCGACCGGGCCGTCGAAGAAGCCCTGGATCTGCGAGGTGTGCAGGTCGATCGACATGAGCCGGTCGGCGCCCGCGGTCTTGAACATGTCGGCCATCAGCCGGGCCGTGATGGGCTCGCGGCCCCGGCCCTTCTTGTCCTGGCGGGCATAGCCGAAGAACGGCATGACCACGGTGATGCGCTTGGCGGAGGCCCGCTTCAGCGCGTCGACCATGATCAGCTGTTCCATGATCCACTTGTTGATGGGCGCGGTGTGGCTCTGGATGACGAAGGCGTCGCAGCCGCGTACGGACTCCAGATAGCGCGCGTAGATCTCGCCGTTGGCGAAGTCGATCAGCTTGGTGGGGGTGAGGGAGACGCCGACGTGATGGGCCACCTCGTCGGCGAGCTCAGGGTAGGCCCGGCCGGAGAAGAGCATGAGATTCTTCTCGCCCGGCTGTTTGATACTGCTCACGTGCCACTCTCCTGCTGCTCTTGCTCGGCCAGCGCCCGCTGGGCGGCCGCGGCCGACTTCGTGCCCGCGCGCCTGCGCAAGACCCATTTCTCGATGTTGCGCTGCCGCGCACGCGCCACGCCGATGGCGCCGGGAGGCACGTCGTCGACGATCACCGAGCCCGCCGCCGTGTAGGCGCCGTCATTGACCGTCACCGGAGCGACGAGCATGGTGTCGCAGCCGACGAACACCCCGTCGCGAATGGTCGTCTGGTGCTTGTTGACCCCGTCGTAGTTGACGAAGACGGTGGAGGCGCCGATGTTGACGTCGTCGCCGATGGTGGCGTCCCCCGCGTAGGACAGGTGCGGCACCTTGGAGCGCTCGCCGACCTTGGTGTTCTTCATCTCGACGAACGTGCCGGCCTTGGACTTGCGGCCGAGCACCGTGCCGGGGCGGAGGTAGGCGTAGGGGCCGACGCTGACCTCGGGGCCGATGTCGGCGCTGTCGCAGACGGCGTTGCGGACGACGGCGCCTTCGCCGACGCGGGTGTCGGTCAGCGTGGTGGCGGGGCCGACCTCGGCGCCGGACTCGATCACGGTGTCGCCGTGGAGCTGGGTGCCGGGGTGGATGACCACGTCGGGCGCGATCCGCACGCCGACGTCGATCCAGGTGCTGCCGGGGTCGATGATCGTCACCCCGGCGCGCATGTGGTCTTCGAGCAGGCGCAGGTTGAGCACCTTGCGGGCGGCGGCGAGCTGCACGCGGTCGTTGACGCCCTCGACCTCGACGAAGTCGCCCGCGACGCAGGCGCCGACCCGGTGGCCGTCGCCGCGCAGGATGGCCAGGACGTCGGTGAGGTATTCCTCACCCTGGGCGTTGTCGGTGGACACGCGCTTGACGGCGTCGGCGAGCAGCGAGCCGTCGAAGGCGTAGATCCCGGAGTTCATCTCCTTGATCGCGCGCTGCTCCGGGCTGGCGTCCTTCTCCTCGACGATCTCCAGCACGGCGCCGCTCTCGTCGCGGATGATCCGCCCGTAGCCGGTCGGATCGGGCACGTTGGCCGTCAGCACGGTGACCGCGTTGCCTTCGGCCTCGTGCCGTTCGAGCAACTCGGCGAGGGTTCGCGGGCGCATGAGCGGCACGTCCCCGTACGTGACCAGCACGGTGCCGGAGATCACGCCGACCTCTTCGAGCACGGTGCGGACCGCGTGGCCGGTGCCACGCTGCTCATGCTGGACGACGGCGCGCGCGTCGGGGCTGGTGGCGGCCAGGTGGCCGCCGACCTGCTCCAGCGCGTGGCCGATGACGACGATCAGCTGCTCGGGACCGAGGCCCCGTGCGGCTGCGAGCATGTGATTGACCAGCGAACGGCCACATAGCTCATGCAGGACCTTGGGGGTCTGACTCTTCATCCGGGTACCCTCGCCCGCGGCGAGGACGATGACGGCTGCCGGGCGCGGCACACTCACGGACTGAGGCTCCCTGTGACTGGACGGATCAGGGCATTTGGTACGTCTACCGCACCGCTACCCTCCCGACACCGTGAGGATACCTGGACGCACCCGGAACATTCTCGCCGGGGGAGCAGGTCACAGCTCCCGGAAGAGGACTCGAACCCCTACAAAGTGGACCAAAACCACTTGTCCTGCCGATTAGACGATCCGGGACAGATCGGACACGTGGCGTCCGACACATCCCTACGATACCGATCCCGAACCCCGGCGCGCGCCCGTAATTGCGTCCCACACCCGGCTCGGGCGTGAAGTCCCAGGTAACGGCAGGTACGCGGCACGCCGACCGTATAACAGACCGCCCTAAAAGGCGCAAGGCGCGAACCCCACCCACCTTGTTCTGCAGAGCGTCACGTTCCCCCCATTAACGGCTTAGGGCTTCCTTACTTACGCTAGCGTAGGTTACGGTGGCGTAGCCCGGACATACATCCTCATACATGCCGTTGGAGGTCGTCCATGACCGTTGTCGCCGAGCGTTCTGCTCCGACGCCGAAGCCCGAATTCGAACCCGAGCCCAGATCCAAGGCAGAACTGGTCACCTTCACGCTCGTCGTCGGGCTGCCGCTGATCGCGATCGCGGCCGCGGTGCCGTTCGCGTGGGGATGGGGTCTCGGCTGGTCGGACATCGTCATCTCCTTCGTCTTCTACGTGGTCTCCGGGCTCGGCGTGACCGTGGGGCTGCACCGCTACTTCACCCACGGCTCGTTCAAGGCCAAGCGGCCGCTGAAGATCGCGCTGGGCATCGCGGGCAGCCTTTCGCTGGAGATGTCCGTACTCGACTGGGTGGCCACGCACCGCAAGCACCACAAGTTCTCCGACAAGGAGGGCGACCCGCACTCGCCGTGGCGGTTCGGCCCCGGCTTCAAGTCCCTGTCCAAGGGCCTCCTGTACGCCCACATGGGCTGGCTGTTCGAGAGCGAGCGGACCAACCGCGAGAAGTACGCTCCCGACCTGGTCAAGGACCCCGACGTCATGAAGCTGCACAAGTGGTTCGGCACGATCGCCATCACCTCCATCGTGCTCCCCGGCGTGATCGGCGGGCTCGTCACCTGGTCCTGGCAGGGCGCGCTGACCGCGCTGTTCTGGGGCTCGCTCATCCGCATCGGCCTGCTGCACCACGTGACCTGGTCGATCAACTCCATCTGCCACGTCTTCGGCGAGGAGGAGTTCCAGGTGCGTGACAAGTCGCGCAACGTCTGGTGGCTGGCCATCCCGTCCTTCGGCGAGTCCTGGCACAACCTGCACCACTCCGACCCGACCTGCGCCCGGCACGGTGCGCTCAAGGGCCAGATCGACCTGAGCGCCGGGTCCATCCGGATCTTCGAGAAGCTGGGCTGGGTGTACGACGTCCGCTGGCCCACCCCCGAACGCCTGGCGGCGAAGCGCATTGCCTGACGTAGATCAGCCGGTGAGCGGCCGCGCACCCGTGGCCGTCATTATGGAGACCGTGACCGAACCCCGATCTCGCAGGCGCATGTCCGGTAGCGAGCGCAGAGAGCAGCTGATCAGCATCAGCCGCACCCTCTTCGCGGAGAAGGGGTTCGACGGGACCTCTATCGAGGAGATCGCCGCTACCGCACAGGTGTCGAAACCCGTGGTCTACGAGCATTTCGGTGGCAAGGAAGGCGTCTACGCGGTCGTCGTGGACCGCGAGATGCAGAAGCTCCTCACCATGATCACCGAGGCGCTGGCCGCGTCCCATTCACTGATCAAACTGGAGCGGGCCGCGCTGGCGCTGCTCCAGTACATCGAGGAGAGCAGCGAGGGCTTCCGCATCCTGGTGCGCGACTCCCATGCCGCCTCCGGCACCGGCACGTTCGCGAGCCTGATCAGCGAGATCGCCAGCCAGGTCGAGGACGTGCTTGCCGACGAGTTCGCGGCCCGGGGCTACGACCCCAAGCTCGCGCCGATGTACGCCCAGATGCTGGTCGGCATGGTCGCGCTGACCGGTCAGTGGTGGCTCGACGTACGCAAGCCGGGCCGCGAGGAGGTCGCCGCCCACCTCGTCAACCTGGCCTGGAACGGCCTGACCGGGCTCAACCCCGACCCGGCGATCACCGCCGCGACCCGCGACCAGCCCGTCTCCGTCCCCGCCCCGGCCCCCGTCCCCGCCAAGCCGCGCACGAGCGAGAAGGAGCTGCGCGAGCTGGAGAAGGCTCGGGACAAGGAGCTCAGGGAGGCCGAGAAGGCGCGGGTGCGGGAGTTCAAGGAGGCGGAGAAGGCGCGGGTCCGGGACCTCAAGGAGCGGGAGCGGCTGCTCAAGGAGGCCGAGAAGGAGCGCGAGCGGGTGCTGAAGGAGGCGGAGAAGACGCGGGAGCGCGAGGAGAAGATCCGCCAGCGCGAGGCCCGCCTGGCCGAACGCACCGCCCGCCTCGAACAGGTGGACCACCAGGAGTAAACCGCCCTTAGGACCCCAGTCCGGAGGGCCTCGGCGGGAGGGGCGGATGTGGGAAGACGGTCCGGCGGTGGGCTTGAACAGGGGGGATGTCTTGAGTGACGATTGGGTAGAGCGTGGTTGACTTTCCGGGATAAGCCGTTGCGACCGCGTTAACGTTCTGTTCAACCAAACGGGGCAATATAGGCCATATGTCCGCGGAACCGTTCCAACCCGCCAACGACCTGCCCCTACCTCAGGAGCGGTTTCTCAATCGTGAAGAGAGCTGGCTCCAGTTCAACGAGCGAGTGCTCGATCTGGCCGAAGATCCATCGACCCCCCTCCTGGAGCGGGTGCGCTTCCTGGCGATCTTCGCCAGCAACCTCGACGAGTTCTTCCGCGTACGGGTCGCGGGCCTGAAACGGCGCATGGCCACGGGCCTGCTGCTGCGTACCAAGAGCGGGCTGAAGCCGCGCGAGGAGCTGGCCAGGATCGCCACGATCGCGGACGATCTGGCCATCCGGCACGCCGCGGCCTTCCACCACCACATCTCCCCGCAGCTGGCCGCCGAGGGCATCGAGATCGTCCGGTGGGACGAGCTGGGCCGCGAGGAGCGTACGGAGCTGCGCAAGCTGTTCAGGGAGCGGATCAGGCCCGTGCTGACGCCGCTGGCCGTGGACCCCGCGCACCCCTTCCCCTACATCTCCGGGCTCAGCCTGAACCTCGCGGTCCTGGTGCGGAATCCGGCGACCGATCACACGGTCTTCGCGAGGGTCAAGGTGCCGTCGCAGCTGCCGCGGTTCGTGCAGGCCTCGAAGGACCGGTTCGTCCCTCTTGAGGATGTCATCGCGGCCCATCTGGGGCAGCTCTTCAAGGGCATGGAGATCCTCCAGCACCACGTCTTCCGCGTCACCAGGAACGAGGATCTCGACGTCGACGAGGACGTCACCGAGAACCTCATGCAGGCCCTGGAGAAGGAGCTGCTCAAGCGCCGGTTCGGCCCGCCCGTGCGGCTCGAGGTCGAGGACACGATCACCCCGGAGGTGCTGGCGCCGCTGATCGAGGAGCTGGAGCTGGCGCCGCACGAGATCTACCGGCTGCAGGGGCCGCTCGACCTGTCGGGCCTGCACGCCATCGCCGACCTGGACCGGGGCGAGCTGAGCTACCGGCCGTTCGTGCCGGCCGAGGTGATCAGCGCCGAGGACGACCTCTTCTCGATCCTGCGCGAGCGCGACGTGCTGCTGCACCACCCGTACGACTCGTTCGCCACCAGCGTGCAGCGCTTCATCGAGGTGGCCGCGGCCGACCCCAGGGTCCTGGCGATCAAGCAGACCCTCTACCGCACCAGCGGCGAGTCCCCCATCGTGGACGCGCTGATCGACGCGGCAGAGGCGGGCAAGCAGGTCGTCGTGGTCGTGGAGATCAAGGCCCGCTTCGACGAGCACGCCAACATCTCCTGGGCACGCAAGCTGGAGCGGGCCGGCTGCCACGTCGTCTACGGCGTGGTCGGGCTGAAGACCCACTGCAAGCTCGCGCTCGTGGTCCGCCAGGAGCCCTCGGGCGAGCTGCGCCGCTACTGCCACATCGGCACCGGCAACTACAACCCCAAGACCGCCCGGCAGTACGAGGACTTCGGCCTGCTCACCGCCGACCCGCTGGTCGGCGAGGACGTGACGGACCTGTTCATCCACCTGACCGGCTACTCCAACCACTCCGCCTACCGGCGGCTGCTGGTCGCGCCCCACTCGATGCGCAGCGGGCTGCTGGCCAGGATCGAGCGGGAGATCGCCCACCAGGAGGCGGGGCGCCCGGCACGGATCAGGATCAAGACGAACTCCCTGGTGGACGAGCCGATCATCGACGCCCTCTACCGGGCGTCCAGGGCGGGCGTCCCGGTGGACCTGTGGGTGCGGGGCATCTGCAGCCTCCGCCCAGGCATTCCAGACCTGTCCGAAAATATCCGCGTAAGGTCGGTCTTGGGGCGCTTCCTTGAGCACTCCCGGGTGTACGAGTTCGGCCTGGGCCGCCGGCCCGAGATCTGGATCGGCAGCGCCGACCTCATGCGCAGGAACCTCGACCGCCGCGTCGAGGCCCTGGTCAAGGTGACCTCACCGCAGCACAAGGCCTACCTCATCGAGCTGATGGACCTGGCCATGGCCGAGACCACGAACGCGTGGGTCCTGCACTCCGACGGCACGTGGGCCCGCCACCCGGGCGAGGACCCGCAGAGCCATCTCATCAGCACGCGTCGCTGGAGGACCGTTGATGACTGACCTGCTCCGCGCCGCCGGAGCCGTGGTCTGGAGGGGCGAGGAGAGCCGCCCCGAGGTCGCCGTCATCCACCGTCCCAACTACGACGACTGGACCTTCCCCAAGGGCAAGCTGAAGTCCGGCGAGCACGTGATCGCCGCCGCCCTGCGCGAGGTGCGGGAGGAGACCGGGCTGACCGTGCTGCTCGGCCGCGCGCTGCCACCGGTCCACTACCTCAGCGCCGGGCGGCTCAAGCGGGTCGACTACTGGACGGCGCGGGTGGCCGCCGACGACGGCTTCTCCCCCAATGACGAGGTGGACGAACTGCGCTGGCTGCCGTTAGAGGAGGCCAGGCGGCTGCTGACGTACGAATGGGATGTGGGGCTGCTGCGCGCGCTGAAGGCCGCGCCGCTCGAGACCGTGCCCCTCGTCCTCGTACGGCACGGCTCGGCCGGCTCCAGGAACGAGTGGCAGGGCGACGACGAGCTGCGCCCGCTCGACACCGGCGGCCGGTCGCAGGCGGCACACCTGGCCACCGCACTGCCCGCGTACCGGCCCGAGCTGCTGATCAGCTCCCCCAGTGCCCGATGCGTCCAGACCCTGGAGCCGTACGGGGCCGAACTCAAGCTGGAGCCCCTCCTCAGCGAGGAGGGGCAGGACGCGCAGAAGACACCCGCCATGGTCAGGGAGATCACCGTGCCCGCGGCCGTGTGCAGCCACCGCAAGGTGCTCCCCGACCTGATCAGGACGTTGAGCGGAAAGGACCTGCACCTGCGCAAGGGCGCGTTCGCCGTGCTGCAGCGGGCGGGCGGGCACGTCGTCAGCGTCGAGCGCTACGCGGCCTGACCGAGCGCCTGGAGGCCACGCCGCTCACAAGGTGACCTCCAGCTTCGCGAAGCCGTCGGCGATCCTCCCCTCGCTGCGTGGCAGCTCCTCGACGGGTACGGCCGTCCGCAGGGTGGGGAAGCGCTGGAACAGCCTGCCGAACACCGCCACCAGTTCGACCCTGGCCAGGCTGGCGCCGATGCAGAAGCGCGGGCCGTACCCGAAGCTCAGATGCGGGTCGGACGGCGGACGCCGGATGTCGAACGTATCCGGATCCGGATAGATCCGCTCATCCCGGTTGGCCGCGCCGGGGGTGAGCACCACGGCCTCGCCCCGGCGGATCGTGTGGCCGCCGATCTCGATGTCCTCGTGGGCGTACCTGGGCAGGCCGTGCAGACTCGGCGTGGCCATCCGCAGGATCTCCTCGACCGCGCCGGGCGCCAGCCCCGGGTCGGCGATGAGCAGGTCGCGCTGGCCGGGGTTGGCGAGCAGGAGCAGCACGCCGAAGTCGATGCGGTTGACCGTGGTCTCGTGGCCGGCGAACAGCAGCCCGCCGGCGAGCTCGGCGATCCTCCCGTCGTCGTCCAGCTCGTTCGCCAGGTCGGACAGCACGTCCTCGGCCGGCTCGCGCCGCTTGCGCTCGATGAGCCCGGCCATGTACGCGCTCAGCTCATCGCGCGCCGCCTGGCCCTTCTCCAGGTCCAGCATGTCGCCCAGGCGGAACGACACGCCCCCGAAGTACTCCCTGTCCTCGTACGGCACCCCGAGGAGCTGGCAGATGACCAGCACGGGCAGCGGGAAGGAGAGCTCGGCGTGCAGGTCGACCGGCGGCGTCAGCTTGGCCAGGTGGTCGAGCCGCTCGTCCACGAGCGAGCCGACGTGGTCGCTGAGCGCCTTCATCCTGCGCGCCGAGAAGGACGGCATGAACAGCTTGCGCATGCGGTCGTGCTCGGCCTTCTCCGTGGCGATGTCGCCCTGGGGGCCGCCGAGTATGGCCGAGCCCGACAGCCTGGCGGCCTTGTCCGGCTCGGGATGCGAGCGCCCGAGCCGGGGGTCGTTGAACAGGCTGCGCGCGTCCTCGTAGCCGCTGACCAGCCAGACCTCGTCGCCCGTCTGGGTGCGTACCTTCGCGATGCCCGCTTCGGCCCGCAGGTCGCGGTACGCGGCGGGCACCTCCAGCGGGTTGCCGCGTTCGAAGGGGATGGTGGGAAGGTTCCTCATAGAACCTTCATAACCGCCCCGACCGTCTCTGCCCAGACTCTGGGGAACTCCGCGTACGCCCGCTCGGCCGCGCCGCGCTCGATGCCGATGAGCACTCCGTACGTGAACGTGTCCTCGCCTGCCTGGCGGGCGCTCTCGGCCTCCTTCGACAGCGTCTCCTGCGCCACCACGCCGTCCTGGTGCGTGCCCAGGATTTCCTGGACGTTCTCGGAGAGTTTGGCCAGCTTGCCCATGTTCGCGCCGAGGGTGGGCTGGAGCGCTTCGGCGGTGTAGCGAGCGCGTTTGGCGGCCTTGCGTACGTCGTGCATGGCTATTTCACGACGTTCCGGGTCTTCTATGGCCTGAGCGGTCTCGTAGGCCTTCGTCACCCGGTTCCAGCCGGCCACCGCGATGGCGCTGAGCTTCTCCTGGGCGGGCTTGGCCGCCGCCTTCTCCAGCTTCGGGGCGGAGACGAGCTGATCGAGCACGTTGAGGAGGGTGTAGTAGCGGTCGCCGCTGAGTGCCTCCTTGATGCGGCCGTACGCCTCCTGCTCGCGTTCGTACAGATCCGTACCGAGCCGGGTCTGGATGGGACCGTGGACCAGCTCGGGCTCCAGCCTGGCCAGCTCCTTGGCGAACCTGGCCCTGATCACCTCCAGATCGCGGGCCTCGCCGAGCACGTTGCCGAGCCAGCGCAGCTCGTCCTGCACCTGGGCGGTGTCCGCGATGACGCTCTTGAACGCCTTGAGCGCGCTGCGCATCCTGCGGGCGGCCACGCGCATCTGGTGCACGGCGTCGTCCTCGGCCCTGCGTACCCGCGGATCCTGCGCGAGGAGGGCGTTGACCTGCCCGGCCAGGTAGGCGACGACGATCTCGCCCGCCGTGTCCGGCTCGGTCGGGGCTTTGGGGAGCGGGGCGGGTTCGAGCAGTTTGGCGAGTTTGCTGGCGGCCGCCGAGGGCGTCGCGCCGGCCTTCCTGAGGCGCTTGCCGACCTTGGCGAGAACGGCCTGGCGATCGGGGGCGAGCAGCTCGGCCTCGACCTCGCGCCACCGTACGATCGTGGGCTCGTCCCCGTACACCGTGCCCTTGACGCGGTCGTCGGCGACCTCGACGAGCTTGACGTCGCCGTCGAGCAGGACGGTGACGCTCCTGCGGGTGTCCAGCTCGGCGACCGGCACGAGCGGGGCGCCGCGGGTGTAGGCGCGGACGAGCTCGGCCAGTTCTGCGGGCACGACCTTGGTGCTGCGGGTGAGGGGACGGGTGATCTCCTGCCGCACCCCCTTGGCCTTGGGCAGCTTCAGGTGCCAGCCGGCGTCGTCGCCGCCTCGTCGCCGCCTGAGCGTGACGCCTCGGGCGGCCAGCCGCAGGTCGGCGGTGTCGAAATAGAGAGCCACCAGCTGATAGCTCTTCGGCCCCATGACCTCGGCCACACGGCTCAGGTCCGGAATCGCGTAGTCGGGAGGAACGTCAAATTTGTCCTCGATCTCGATGCCCACTACACCTCGCAAGAGTCCGATTTCGGAACATCATGCCACTTTGAGGTGAACATCACACGACTTGCAGGAGCTCGATTCTGTTGCCGACGGGGTCCGAGAGATAGATCCGCCGGTAGCCGGGGAAGAGAAGGTCGGGCTCCGTGCCGGGGGCGTACGCGTCGAGGTCGTCCACCAGGAAGGCAGGATGTGCCTTGCGCGCGGGCCTGAAGTCGTCCTCGATGCCGAGGTGGACCTCCACACCCTCGCCCTTGAACCATACCCCACCGCGTTTGGCCAGCTCAGGCGGCTTGGGCACCTCCCGCAGCCCCAGCACGCCCTCGTAGAAGCGCCTCAGCTCCGGTTCGCTGCCCCTGGGCGCGGCGAGCTGGACGTGGTGCAGCGCTTGGATCATTTCTGCATCACCACGAAGATCCGCCGGAACGGGAAGGGCGTCCCGTAGCTCCTGGCCGGGTACGCCTCGGCGAGCGACTTGGCGAGGTCCTGCTTGAACCGCCGCTGCTCGTCCGGGTCGAGCCGGTCGAAGACCGGGCGCAGGGCGGTGCCGGAGACCCAGTCGAGCACCGGGTTCTCACCCTGGAGGACGTGCATGTAGGTCGTCTCCCACGCGTCCACCTGCACGCCGCCGTGGTTGAGCAGGTCCAGATAGTCGATCGGGTCGTCGACCGGGTGCGCCCTGAGGACGCCGTCGAGCCTGTCGGACCAGGCGCGGGAGGCGCACAGCTCGCGGATGGCGACGTGGCTGGGGGCGCCGAAGTTGCCCGGCACCTGGAACGCCAGCCAGCCCCCCGGGGCCAGATCCTCGACCCAGTGCTCCAGCACCTCGCGATGCTCCGGCACCCACTGCAGGACGGCGTTCGAGACGATCACGTCCATCGGCCGGTCGGGACGCCACGTGGCCACGTCCGCCACCGCGAACCGCACCCTGGACCCCAGCCCGCGGGCCTTGGTGATCATCGCGGGCGAGGAGTCGTAGCCCTCCACGGTCGCGCGGGGCCAGCGATTGGCCAGCTCAACGGTGAGTTCACCGCTGCCGCAGCCCGCGTCCACGACATAATCGGGGTCGACCGCCCCCACTCTGGAGATCAGCTCGATGAACGGCCGCGACCGCTCGTCGGCGTAGACCGCGTACGTTACCGGGTCCCAAATATCTCTTGACATGAAGATAATTGATATCGAGAGAGATATCTCGATGTCAAGACAGTACACTCTTGTGTCATGACGGAGGATGCTAGAGACGAGGTGGACCGCCTCGTCGCGGCTTGGCGCGCGGAGCGCCCCGACCTCGACGTCGAGCCGCTCCAGGTGCTCTCTAGGGTGTCACGACTGGCCAAGCATCTCGACCGGGCCAGGCGGGCGGCGTTCGCCGAGCACGACCTGGAGCCGTGGGAGTTCGACGTGCTGACGGCGCTGCGACGGGCTGGCAAGCCGTACGAGCTCAGCCCCGGCGCCCTGCTGCGGGCCACGCTCGTCACCTCGGGGACGATGACCAACCGCATCGACCGGCTCGCCCAGGCGGGCCTGGTGCGCCGCCGACCCGACCCCGAGGACCGGCGCGGCGTCCTGGTGTCCTTGACGGACCCGGGCCTCGCCCGCGTGGACGCCGCCTTCGCGGACTTGTTGCGGCGGGAACACGAGCTCCTGTCCGGCCTCGGCTCCGACGATCAGCGCGCCCTCTCCGGCCTCCTCCGCACCCTCCTCGCCCCCTTCGACTCCCCCCGCTAGCCCACCAGCTCTACGCCCGGCAGGCACCCCTTCTCATACGACCCCAACCCGCCCTCCGCACACCACGCCCCCATCGGGCGGGTGTGCGGCGGCGCGTCAGTCACCCAAGCGATCGACCACCCCACGCCACTTCACCTCGGGCGACCCGAAGCCCCAGCCACCCAGGCGGTCGACTACCCCGAGCCACTCCGCCCTTGTGGGACGCGAAGCCTCAGTCGCCCAGGCGGTCTGCGACCTCGAGCCACTCCGCTTCGATCGTGTCCTTCTGGGTGTTGATCTCGCGCAGCTGGGCGTCGAGGGAGCCCAGCTTCTCGTAGTCGCTGGCCGCGTCGGCCATGGCCGCGTGGAGGCGGGACTCCTGGTCGCTCAGCTTGTCGAGCTGGCGTTCCAGGCGGTTGAGCTCCTTGCGCAGCTCGCGCTCCTCCTTGGCCGACAGCCCCGAGAGCCCTTCGTCGGGCGTGGACGTACCCGCGACGCCCCCCGATGCGGCGGCGACACTGGGCGCCTGCGCGATGGTGGCGTTGGCCGAGGTGCCGAGGCGGGCGGTCAGGGCCGTGCCGGCCGCGCGGCGTTCGAGGTATTCGTCCACCCCGCCGGGCAGCAGCGAGAGCTTGCCGTCACCGAGCAGCGCCACACAGCGATCGGTCACGCGCTCCAGGAAGTAGCGGTCGTGGCTCACCAGGACCAGCGTGCCGGGCCAGGCGTCCAGCAGGTCCTCGAGCTCGTTGAGCGTCTCGATGTCGAGGTCGTTGGTGGGCTCGTCGAGCAGCAGGACGTTGGGGTCGTCCATGAGCAGCCTGAGCAACTGCAGCCGCCGCCGCTCACCGCCGGACAGGTCGCCGACGACCTTCCACTGCGCCTCGCCCTTGAACCCCAGGCGTTCGAGCAGTTGAGAGGCCGTCCACTCCCGCTTGCCGACCTGGAGGTACTTGCGTACCTCCTCGACCGACTCCAGCACCCGCCGCGCCGGATCCAGCTCGGCCAGCTCCTGGGACAGGTGCGCGAGGCGTACCGTCTTGCCCTTGATCACGCGCCCGGAGTCGGGCACCACGGTGCCGGCGAGCAGGCGCAGCACCGACGACTTGCCGGAGCCGTTCACCCCGATCAGCCCGATGCGGTCCCCCGGGCCGAACTGCCACGTGAGATCGTCGAGCACCAGCGGCCCGCTGTCCGGCCCGCCGGCGTGCAGGGTGACGTCCTCAAGATCGTAAACGGTCCTGCCGAGGCGGGCCGCGGCGAACTTCATCAGCTCGACGGTCTCGCGCGCCGGAGGCTCGTTCGCGATCAGAGCCTGGGCGGCCTCGATGCGGAACTTCGGCTTGGACGTGCGGGCAGGCGGGCCACGGCGCAGCCAGGCGATCTCCTTGCGCATGAGGTTCTGGCGGCGCTCCTCGGCGGCCTGCGCGATCCGCGCCCGTTCGGCCTTCGCGAGCACGTAAGCGGCATAGCCGCCCTCATACCGCTCGACCCGCCCGTCCACGACCTCCCACGTACGGCTCGACACGGCGTCGAGGAACCACCGGTCGTGCGTCACGGCCACCAGCGCGCTCTTGCTCGCCGCCAGATGCCCGGCCAGCCAGGCAATGGCCTCGATGTCGAGGTGGTTCGTGGGCTCATCCAGCATGATCAGGTCATGGTCGTCGATGAGCAACTGCGCCAGCGCCGTACGCCTGCGCTCTCCACCGGACAGATCGCCGGCCCTGGCGTCGAGGTCGAGGTCGCCGATCAGGTTGGCGAGGATCTCGCGTACGCGCTGATCCCCCGCCCACTCGTGCTCGGCCCGCTCGCCGAGGACGATCTCGCGAACGGCGGCGCCGGCGTCGAGCGTGTCCTGCTGCGACAGGAACCCGACCCGCAGGCCCCGGTTATGCGTGACCCGCCCCTTGTCGGGCTGTACCGCTCCCGCGATCACGGACAGGAGGGTCGTCTTCCCGCCCCCGTTACGGCCGACGACACCGATGCGCTCGCCTGCCTCGACACCCAGGGAAACGTCGCTGAGGAGCGGCTTGGGCCCGTACGCATGGGAAACCGACTCAAGATTGACCAGATTCATGACCTCCCCAGGGTATCGGCTCCCCGCCCACCCAACGCCCGACGATTTGCGCGCCTCCACCCCTCGTAACGCCCGGCAGCACTTCCGACCAGCCGTACACACGCACGACCCGCTCACGAGGCGTACGTCGCAGAAGACGTCCCGGTCGTCGTAGAAGACGTCCCGGTCGTCGTAGAAGACGTCCATCCCGGGGAAAGTCCATGTCCCTGCCGGTACCCGTCACCGCAGAAGGCGCTCACGTCACGACGAAGCACTCCATCGCAAGAGGCGCCCATGTCCCATGAGGCATCACCACCGCAGGAGGCGCTCACGTCACGACGAAGCACCCGCACCGCAGGAGACGCCCATGTCCCATGAGGCATCACCACCGCAGGAGGCGCTCACGTCACGACGAAGCACCCGCACCGCAGGAGACGCCCACATCCCACGAGGCATCACCACCGCACGAGGCGCTCACGTAACCACGAAGCACCCGCACCGCAGGAGACACCCACATCCCACGAGGCATCACCATCGCAGGAAGCGTTCACATCCAACAGGGGCATCCGTCACCGAAGGAGACGTGTGTCGCAGGAGTCCACGCCGCGATGAGGCGCTCATCGCAGGAGGCGCCCAGGCCGCGATCGGGCGGCCGTTGCTGGAAGCGTACGTCGTAGGACCGTCCGTCGCCGTCGCCGTCGCCGTCGCCGTCGCCGTCGCCGTCGCAGGAGACGTCCATCTCGGGGCACGCCCATGATCCGGTGAGGATCTGGGGCAAATGTCTACGAACTTGACTCTGCGTGTTGATGAGTTGGGCGTTCCTGAGGTCATCTTTCGAGAACCGCATGTCAGGGCGGCGGGCCTCGATAACATCGAGTGTCCTTGACCCCGGCAAGTGATGAGAGTGGCAGAAGATCGATGAGTTCGGTGACCGTACGTGTGCCCGCGAAGGTCAACGTACAGCTTTCTGTCGGCCCGCTCAGGGAAGATGGCTACCACGACCTGGTGAACGTCTTCCACGCAGTATCGATCTTCGATGAGGTGGTAGCCAAGGAGTCCGAGTCGATCACCGTGGCGGTGAACGGGAAGTGGTCCGACCAGGTGCCGACCGACGAGAGCAACCTGGCGATCCGGGCCGCCCGGGCGCTTGCCAAGCACGCGGGTCGCACGTACGGCGTCGATCTGATCATCCAGAAGGACATCCCCGTGGCGGGCGGGATGGCGGGCGGCAGCGCCGACGCCGCCGGTGCGCTGGTGGCGTGCAATGAGCTGTGGGGTCTGGGGCTGCCGTTCGAAGACCTCATGGAGATCGCCGGTGACCTCGGCAGCGATGTCCCGTTCTCCCTGCTCGGGGGCACGGCGGTCGGCACAGGTCGCGGTGAGCAGCTGAGCGAGCTGCCCACCGGGGGGACGTTCCACTGGGTGTTCGCGCTGGCGGACGGCGGGCTCTCCACAGCCAGCGTCTACGCCGAGTGCGACCGGCTCAGGGCGGCCGAAGGGGCCGAGGTGCCGTGGCCTCAGCTCGACGACTCCCTGATGGAGGCGCTGGGTACGGGCGACGCGTACTCCCTGGGCGCCCACCTGAGCAACGACCTCCAGTCGGCCGCGCTCAGCCTGAGGCCGGAACTCGCGCCCACGCTGGACGCCGGCCGTCAGCACGGGGCCCTGGGCGCGATCGTCTCGGGGTCGGGCCCGACGTGCGCCTTCCTGGCCATCGACGCCCTCCACGCCCGCGACCTGGCCCTCAGCCTGACCACCACGGGCGCCGCGCACACGGCCGTAGCCGCCCACGGCCCGGTCCAGGGCGCCACCTTGGTCTGATCCCCGGCCTCTCGCATAGCGTCCGCGCCCACGCCCCGGTCCAGGACTCCGCCCTGGTCTGGTACTCGGCCTCTCGCATAGCGTTGGCGCCCACGCCCTGGTCCAGGACGCCGCCCTGGTGGCACTCTCGTCCTCCCGCGTAGCGTTGGTTTGCGGGGTATCGGCTTGAGCAGTTGGTCTCCCGGGAGTGACCGATGAGGCTGAGGTGACGAGGGAGGCCGCGATGGCCGGGGTGACGGTGGTTGAGGTGGGGCAGTGGCGGGGGTCCGGGGCTCCCACGGCTGAGCGCCTGCGGGAAGGGGCGCGGTTGCTGGCCGGGATGGTAGGGGCGGCGGATCAGCAGGTTTGTGTCGAAGTTGATGACGATCTTCGCTCGACGGCTGTGAAGGTTCGTGCGGCGGTCGGGCAGGCTCAAGGTGGGCTCCTGGTCACCGTTGGCGGGGATTGCGGGGTTGAGCTCGAGCCGGTTGCGGCGGCTCGGGAGCGGTACGGGGATCGGCTCGTTGTGGTCTGGTTCGATGCCCACGGGGATCTGAACACGCCTGAGTCGTCGCCTTCCGGGGCCTATCACGGGATGGTGCTGCGGGCGCTCACCGGGGAAGGGCCCGAGGGGCTGGTGGCTCGGGAGCCGGTGGCGCCTGGGCGGATCGTGCTTGTGGGAGTGCGGGACCTCGATTCGGGTGAGGCCGCCTTCGTCGAGGAGCACGGGGTCCGGCATCTTCCGATGGTGGACGGCGCTGGGCTGGTCGCGGCGATCGAGGGCTGTGGTGCTGGGGCGCTCGGGGATGACGGCCCTGACGGGCGCGAGCCTGTGGTCTACGTTCATATCGATCTCGATGTGCTCGATCCTCTGGTCTTCCGGAGTGTGGGGTGTCCTACGCCGGGCGGGCTGCAGCCTGAACAGTTGCTCTCACTCGTCACCGCCGTTGCCGAGCGGTTCGAGGTGGCGGGGTTGGGGCTCACGGAGTACGAGCCGTCCAGGCAGGAAGATCAGGAGTTGCTCTCCGGGTTGGTCGGCGAGCTGGTGAAGGTCTGTGCTCAGCCTGGACGTACGACGCCGCGGTAGGCGGCGCGGAAGTACGGCGAGGCCAGGAAGTTGGTCTTTCTGACCACGTCGCCTGTTCTGGGGGCGTGGATCATGAGGCCGTCCCGCAGGAACAGGGCCACGTGGGTCGGGTCGCCCGTGCCGCCGCCGAAGAAGAGCAGGTCGCCCGCGCGTCGCGCGCGGAACGGGATCCTGCGGCCCTGGCGGAACTGGGCGCCGGTGTAGTGGGTGAGGGCGATGCCAGCCTTCGACCAGGCGTAGAGGGTCAGGCCGCTGCAGTCGAAGCCCCTTGTGCCGGCTCCCCTTCCGATGCCGATGGTGGGGCCTTTCGATGAGCCGCCGCCCCAGGAGAAGGAGACTCCCAACTGGTCGAGGGCGGCCGAGGCGGCGATCTGGCCCCTTGTGGGGGTGGTGATCCTGCCGCCGGGGGTGCGTAGGAGTGAATCGAGCCCGGTTGTGGGATCGGTGGCCCTACCGTCTGAGGTGCGTTGAAGGGGCTCGGCTTCGGGGGTGATGGTCAGGATCCTGCGTTGGGGTGGGGTTGCTGCGGTTTGGGCCGAGGTCGGGAGGGGCGTCAGGCTGCTGAGTTGGGGCCGGGTTGCTGCAGTTTGGGCCGAGGTCGGGACGGGGGGCAGGGTCCTGGGTTGAGGCCGGGGCCGGGGCGCCGCTGCTTGGGCGGAGGTCGGGAGGGGGGTCAGGACTGCGATGAGCCCGCCGAAGAGGACGCCGCCGAGGGTGAGCCTGAGGAAGGTGGGGAGGGTGATCATGGTGGCCTCCTGACCGTGTGGTGGGTGTGGAGGCCAGGATCATTCGGTGGCGGGAGATGAGGTTGGGCCGAGCGTGATTCTGTGGAAAACGGGAGGCTGGGTGAGTGGGGCTGTGGACAACGACATCGGATCGGTGCGCCGCGGGTGAATTGGAGTGCTGGCCGGGAGGGGGTACCGGTCGGGGTGGGTCAGGGCATCGGCCGGGACGGCTGGTTGGGTGCCGACCGGGAGAGTCGGTTGAGGCCGACGAGGAGTCGGTTGGGGCGCCGGACGGAAGCGTGGGGTTGGGCACACCGGACGGAAGGGGTGCCATGGGGCATCCCAGAAGGGCTGGTTGGGCACCTGCCGGGACGGTGGGGCAGGGCACCCGGGCGGAAGGGTGAGGTGAGGTGCCGGGCCGGAGGGCGGGGCAGGGTACCGGGCGAGAGGGTGAGGTGGGGGTGGTGGCCCGGAGAGGTGGCGGCCAGGCGTGGTGTCCCGGGGGTGGTGTCCCGGGGGTGGTGTCCCGGGCGTGGTGTCCCGGGCGTGGTGTCCCGGGGGTGGCGGCCCCGGGCGTGGTGGCGGCCCCGGGGGTGGTGGCCCGGGGAGTGGCCGGGGAGGGTGGGCAGGGTGTCGGATGGGAGGGGATGCGGAGGGGGTTAGGGCTTGAGTTCGGCTATGCGGGCGAAGGATGTGATGTCCAGTTGCTCCCCGCGGGCCGAGGGGTCCACGCCGGCCGCCCTCAGCGCCGTCTCCGCCTGGGCCGCGCTGCCCGCCCAGCCCGCCAGGGCCGCGCGCAAGGTCTTTCTGCGCTGGGCGAAGGCGGCGTCCACCACCGCGAACACCTCCTCGCGCGACGCGCTCGTCGTGGGCGGCTCGCGGCGGACCATGGAGACGAGGCCGGAATCGACGTTGGGGATGGGCCAGAAGACGGTACGGCCGACCGGACCGGCGCGGCGTACGTCCGCGTACCAGGCGGCCTTGACCGACGGCACCCCGTACACCTTCGAGCCGGGGCCGGCGGCGAGGCGGTCGGCGACCTCCGACTGGACCATGACCAGGCCCTTGCGCAGGGACGGCAGGACCTCGAGAAGGTGGAGCACCACCGGGACGGCCACGTTGTAGGGGAGGTTGGCGACGAGGGCGGTGGGGGCGAATCCGGACAGATCGTCTGAGGTGATCCTCATGGCGTCCGCGTTCACGACCGTGAGCTTGTCGAGCCCGCCGCGGTCTGCCACCGTGATGGGGAGCTGGCCCGCCAGCACCGGGTCGATCTCGACCGCCACCACGTGCGCGGCGGGGGGCAGGAGGGCGAGGGTGAGCGAGCCGAGGCCCGGCCCCACCTCGATGACCACGTCGTTCTCCGAAAGATCGGCCACGCGGACGATGCGCCGGACGGTTCCTGCGTCGATCACGAAGTTCTGGCCTAGCTTTTTTGTCGGACGAAGATCTAGCTTGTCCGCCAAAATACGTATTTCTGCAGGGCCCAACAGCCTCATCATCCAACCAGTCTCTCGCATCGAAGAACCATCGATGGCGCTTGGGGAGACCAAAGGAGAGGATGGCGTGGAACAGGAAGGGACGTCCCTCATGGAGCCAACGGGCGCCGCGCCGCTCCGCCCGACGGACTTGCGGGAAATCGGACCGTACCGGCTGCTCGGTCGGCTCGGCGAGGGCGGGATGGGAACCGTGTTCCTCGCGCGGGCACCGACGGGTCGATTCGTCGCGCTCAAGGTCGTCAAGGCGGAGTTCGCCAACCAGGAGGGGTTCGCGGCCAGGTTCCATGCGGAGGTCGAGAACGCTCGCCGGGTGGCGTCGTTCTGCACTGCCCAGGTGCTGGACAACGGCAACACCGGGGACGGACGTCCGTACATGGTGACCGAGTACATCGCGGGCACCCCGCTCTCGGACCAGATCGCGAAATACGGCTCTCTCGAACCGGGGCCGCTGCACGGCGTCGCGCTGGGGGTCGCGGCGGCGCTGGCGGCGATCCACGTGGCCGGGCTCGTGCACAGAGACCTGAAACCGGCGAACGTGATCCTGTCGTTGTCGGGGCCCAGGGTGATCGACTTCGGCATCGCCAGGGCGCTCGACCGGGAGACCGGGTTCACGCTCTCCGGCGAACTGCTGGGCAGCCCCGGATGGTGGGCCCCGGAGCAGGTGCGCGGCGAGGTGGTCAGCCCGGCGGCCGACATCTTCGCCTGGGGCTGCCTGGTGGCGTACGCGGGCAACGGACGGCACCCGTTCGGCCGCGGCGACCCCATCACGCTGGCCACGCGCGTGCTGAACGCCCCGCCCGAGCTGGGCGTGCTGCCCGCGCCGCTCAACGAGTTAGTACGGCGGGCCACCTCCATGGACCCCACCGTGCGCCCGTCGGCGCAGGATCTCCTGATCGCCCTGGTGGGAGGCAGTACGCCGGCGCGCCCCGCCGATCCGCCCACCTTGGTCGCGACCGAGATGCTCAACGAATGGCAGCCGCCGCAGAATGTCGTGGATGAGCCGGATATCACGGCTACTTTCACGACACCGCCGCCGAGTGATGCCACTGGTAGAGCCCCGAGCATCCCCGGCAACGCGGGCAATCCGGCCAACCCGGTCAGCCCTCCCAACCCGAGCATCCCTGGCGCCTCCAGCGCCTCGAGTGCGCCCAGTGTGCCGGGCTCGTTCGGAAACGCGGGCGCGCCCCCTCAGCCGTCGGTCGAGGAGCTGGCGCGCAGGGAGGAAGAGGCCGCCAAGGAGGAGTTCGCGCGCTGGGAGGCGCAGGCGCGGCAGCGGGAACAGGCTCAGGCCGAAGCCCTGGCCAAGAAGAAGGAGCAGGCCCGCTCGGGTGGACCGGAAGCCCAGGCGCAGCTGCGTCAAGGCAGCCTGCCCGGCGACAACACCCGGCCGCCCGAAACCCTGGCGGGCAACGACGAACCCGACACCCTCGGCGGCTCCAGGACGAAGGGCACCCGGTGGCTCATCGCCGCCGCGGCCGCCGTGCTGGCCATCGTCGTGACGGTGGCCGTACTGATCGTCACCTCCGCCCGCAACACGCCCACCACCGCCACCTCCGGCACCCCGTCCCAGACGACCGGCACCGCCGGTCCGAACGACGTGGGCCGCCGCTTCGCGCTGGGCGCCAACTTCGACGACCCCGTCGCGATCGTCGCGTCGGCGCCGGAGTGCGGGCTGAAGGAGTACGAGGGCAAGACCGCGACCCAGGGCCAGCTCTGCGTGATCCGCTGGACGATGCTCAACCCCGGCGGCGAGCGCAGGCAGCTGATCCAGCCCGTCGTCACCATGGTCGACGACCGGGGCGGCGAACACGACCCGGCCGCCCTCACCCTGCCCCCGGCCATCCTGCCGGGCGGGCGGGTGGACAGCGCGTTCGTGTTCGACCTGGCGATGTACCGCAAACCCGTGAAGCTGACGGCGACCATGCTCGAGAACGGCAAGCAGATCGAGGTCGCGCTGTGATGATCCGATCCGCGCTCATCGCGCTCATGCTCGCGACGGGGACACCGCTCATGCACACCGGCGCGGCGGCCTGCGCCGGAGCCGCCGACTTCGACGGTGACGGCGTGGACGACGTCGCGGTGGGCGACCCGTTCGCGGACGACCAGAAGGGCTCGGTGAGCGTGCTGTCGGGCGACAAGGTCGTCCCCGTCACCGTCCCCGACCTGGCCAGGGGCGACGCCTTCGGCTGGTCCGTACGGCTGGCCAAGGTCGACGCCGACGCCTGCGCCGACCTGGTGATCGGCGCGCCGTACGCGGACGTGGACGGTACCGAGGACGCCGGCGCCGCGTACGTCGTCTACGGCGGCGGCGCCACGCCTCCCCAGCGGCTGACCGCGGCCCGGCCCCAGCGGTTCGCGCACTTCGGCTGGTCGCTGGCCGCGCGCGGCGACCTGCTGGCGATCAGCGCGCCGTACGAGGACGAGGGACGGCTCCCCGACGTGGGCGCGATCTACGTACGCCAGGGCACCGGCCAGTTGCGCAGGATCAGCCAGGAGTCCGACGACGTGCGGGGCAACAGCGAGGTCGGCGACCAGTTCGGCTGGTCGATGGCGTTCGGGCCGAAGAACGAGCTGGTCGTCGGCGTCCCGTACGAGAACGACGACGGCGCCGGCCGCCAGGTCGAGACCGGCAAGATCGACTCGGGGTCGGTGGTCTTCATCGACGACGTGCTGGCACCCAAGATCACGTCGTTCAAGCTGGACTCGCCGACCGACGTCTCCGGCGACAGGTTCGGCTATTCGGTGGTGTACGGCGAGGGCTCCGGGTACGCGGTGAGCTCCCCCGGCCCCGGGTACGTGCAGCTGCTCGACCCCGGCAGGAAACCGACGCGGAGGGTGACGCAGGGGGGCAAGCAGGCGTTCGGTTTCTCGATGGCGGCGTCGGCGGACGGCAGGCTGGCCATCGGCGCCCCGTACGGGGGCGGTGTCCGGGTGGTCTCCTGGAAGAACGCGGCCGAGGATCGGCAGCTGGCGACCGGCGACGGGCTGTCCGGGTGGTCGGTGGCGTTCAGCGGCAACAAGCTGTTCGTGGGGCAGCCGGACGCGCGGCCGTACGGGAGGGTGGCGGTGGCCGGGCGGAACGCCGAGACGCTCCAGCCGATCCAGCCGGCCAAGGGCGCGGATTTCGGGGTGTCCCTATCGGGATGACCCCCTACTGGGGCGGGTCGAAGAGGCGGTCGGCGCAGTTCGGCCACTGGGTCTGCCAGCGGCTGCCCATCTGCTGGTAGAGGACCTGCGCCCGGTACGTCTGCTCCTCCGCCGGCCACGTGCTGGGGATCCCCATCCCGCCTGCGACCTGCCACACGGGCAGGCTGAACTGGTACATCCCGTAGTACGGCCCGTCCGGGTTGTAGGCCTGGGGGTCGCCCTGAGCCGCGCATACGGCCAGGGCCTGCCAGTTGAGCCGCAGGACCTCCGGCCGGATCGGTACGGTGTGCGATGGCGTGACCGTGATGACCGTCCCGTCCTTGGGGAAGCTGCCGAGCGGCGGGTTCACCACGTAGCCGCGGCGCAGCGGGATGCGCTTCTGCCTGAGCACCTCGCGTACCGTCCTGGCGGTGGTGCGCGAGGCGATCCGGCTCGTGCCGGCGACCACGTACACCCTGCGCCTGGTGTAGACGGTCAGCTCCATCCCCGACAGCGGCACCGCGCCGTCCGGCGGCGCGGAGAGCTTGCCGGCGGCCGGGGTGAGGTCGAGTTCGGCGAGGGCGTCGCCGACGTTCGTGGCGGTGACCAGGTGCCTGCTGGTACGGCCGTCCAGGGTCAGGGTGATCGGGCGGGCGTGGCGAACCTCGATGGTGGATCCGTCGGTGACGTCCTCGTGGGCGGGAGGCCGTACGAGGTCGCCGTACCCCACCGAGACCCCGGCCTCGGCGAGCACGTCGTGCACGGTCCCCGCGAACGCGCGGACCTGCGACTGCCTGCCGTCGACGATCACGACGACCTCTTTGACCAGGGACGACACCGCCACGATCGCCCCCAGCGCCGCCATGCCCGCCAGGCACACGACCGGCGTCCACGGCGAACGCCACGGGATCGGGGGACGAGGCGCGCGCCTCTTACCTCGCACGAAGCACCTCCGGGTGCGGCCACGGGCCGCCCGATTCCGGTAACGGTCAGGACCGCCCGAACGTTAGCGCCGCGCTCGTCCCCGCAGCCGCGGGTTCAGCAAAAGATGGTCACCACTCGCCGAAGACCATGACTCCGTTGGCACTGATCGCCTCGCACAACTGATCCGGATGGACCCCTTTGACCTCCGCCAGGCAGCGCAAAGTGAGGGGGATGAGGTAGGGGGCGTTGGGCTTGCCGCGGTGCGGGACCGGCGGCAGGTAGGGGGCGTCGGTTTCGACCAGCATGAGCTCCTGCGGGGCGGTCTGGGCGGCCTCGCGGAGGTAGGCGGCGTTCTTGTACGTCACAGGCCCGGAAAAAGACATGAAATATCCGGCTTCGACACACTTTTTCGCCATTTCGGCGTCGCCCGAGAAGCTGTGGAAGACGACCTTGTCCGGCGCACCCTCCTCGGCCAGCACCCTCAGCACGTCGTCATGCGCGTCGCGGTCGTGGATGACCAGCGCCTTGCCGGTGCGCTTGGCGATCTCGATGTGCGCGCGGAAGCTCGCGTGCTGGTCCTCCTTGCTCGCCCAGTCACGGAAGTAGTCGAGCCCGGTCTCCCCCACGGCCCGCACCTCCGGCCGCCGCGCGAGGCTCTCGATCTCGGCCAGGACCTCCGCCGTGGCCTCGTGGGCCTCGTTCGGGTGGATGGCCACCCCGGCGTACACACCCTCCTGTTCGGCCGCCACGTCGGCGTTCCACCTGGAGGATCTCAGGTCGTAGCCGATGGTGACCAGCCGCGTCACGCCGACCGCCCTGGAGTCCTCCAGGATGCTCCGAACGCTGGCCTCCGACGCCTGCGCAGCCTGCGCCACCGGGTCGCCGGATGACGCCTGCCTGTTGCCGACCATGATGTCGAGATGGCAGTGGCTGTCGAACACCGGTGCGGAAAGCGGCTCGGGAGCGGCGGGAAGCTTGGTCACGAGTTCTAAAGTAGCGTCCATGCGGTTCGGCATCCTCGGCAGCACCACGGCCTGGCGCGCGGACGGGGGCGAGGTGCCGCTCGGCGGTCCCGCGCGGCGGGCGCTGCTGGCGCTGCTGCTGCTCCGCCCCGGGGAGGTGATCTCCCGGGATCGGCTCGTCGACGTCCTCTACCGGGATCGGGCCCACGGCGACGCGGTGCACGCGCTGCACTCGCAGGTGTCCCGGCTGCGGCGGGACGGGGTCGCGATCGAGCTGACCGAGCTCGGCTACCGGCTGCTCGCCGCGCCCGACGACATCGACGCCCACCGTTTCCTGCGCCTCGCCGACGCGGGCCGGGACGCCTTGGAGGATGGCGGGGATCCCGTCCGGGCAGCGGGGTTGCTGGCTGAGGCGCTGGCGCTGTGGCGGGGGCCTGCGGTCGCGGACCTGGACCCCGAGCACGGGGCCTTCCTGGAGGAGCGGCGGCTGGCCGCGCTCGAAGACCGGATCGAGGCCGACCTGCGGCGCGGCGCCCACCGGGAGGTCGTGGCGGAGCTGGGCGAGCTGATCGAGCGGCACCCGCTGCGGGAACGGCTGCGCGGCCGGCTCATGCGTGCCCTCCAGGCGGACGGGCGGCCCGCGGAGGCGCTGGTGGTGTTCGAGGACGCTCGGCGGCTGCTGGCGGACGAGCTGGGCGCGGATCCGTCGGCCGAGCTGGCCGACCTGCACGGCCGCCTGCTGCGCGGGGCGGCCGATCCTGTCGCGCCGGTGCGGCGGGCGTTGCCCGCCAGGCTGACGAGCTTCGTCGGACGGGACGCCGACGTGACGGCGGTGTCCGCGCTGCTCGGCTCCGCGCGCCTGGTGACGCTGCTGGGGCCGGGCGGCGCGGGCAAGACCCGGCTGTCGGTCGAGGTCGCCCGGTCGCTCGCCGAGCCGCCGATGGGCGATACCCGGGAGCCGGCCGAGGTGGTGCTGGTCGAACTGGCCTCAGCGCGCGCCGGCGCGTCGAGGACAAACACAGCGGGGCCAGAGGCGGCGGGGGTAGGTGTGGATCTCGCGCAGGTCGTGCTCGGCGCGCTCGGCGTGCGGGAGAGCGGCCTGCTGGGCGGCCGCGCCATCGGGCCGGGCGACCGGTCCGCGCCGGCGGACCGGCTGGTCGCGGCGCTGGCCGGGCGGCCGATGCTGCTGGTCCTCGACAACTGCGAGCACGTCGTCCACGACGCCGCCGAACTCGCCGAACGCCTGCTCTCCGCCTGCCCCGACCTCCGCGTCCTCGCCACCAGCCGCGAGCCGCTGGCCATCACGGCCGAGCACGTCTGGCCGGTGCACCCGCTCGCCCCCACCGACGCCGTCCGGCTCTTCACCGACCGGGCCGCCGCCGCGAGCCCGGGTTTCACCCCGGACGAGTCGGTCGAGCGCATCTGCGCGGCACTCGACGGCCTCCCCCTGGCCATCGAGCTCGCCGCCGCCCGCCTGCGTACGCACGGGGCCCACGAGCTGGCCGTACGGCTGGCGGACCAGGATCGGTTCAGCCTGCTGTCGCATGGCAGCCGGACGGCCGACCCCCGGCACCAGACCCTGCGCGCGGTCGTCGCGTGGAGCTGGGAGCTGCTCACCGACCGGGAGAAGGCCATGGCCGGGCGCCTGACCGTCTTCTCCGGCGGCGCCACGGCCACGGCCGCCGCCGAGGTGTGCGGGCTGGCGGACGCCGAGGACCTCCTGGACTCCCTGGCCGACAAATCGCTCCTCCAGCCGGGCGGCGGCCGTTATCGCATGCTGGAGACCATCCGCGCGTTCTGCGCCGAGCAACTGGCCGGCGAGGCGCACACCGTACGGAGAGCACACGCCGCGTACTTCCTCGACCTGGCCGAGCGCTCCGACCCGCACCTGCGCGGCGCCGACCAGCTCCACCACCTCGACCTGCTCGCCGCGGAGCACGACAACCTGCAGGCGGCGCTGCGCTGGGCGGCGGAGTCCGGGGAGGTGGCGCTCGGCATGCGGCTGCTGGCGGCCCAGTCGTCGTACCTGTGGATGCGCGGCATGCGGGCCGCCGCGACCGCCCCGGCGGTGGCCCTGCTGGAGGCGGCGGGTCCCGCGCCGGATCCGGAGCTGGGCGAGGCGTACGTGCTGTGCCTGCTGTCCGCGCTGGCCGGGAGCACCGGCAGGGACGCCTGGGAGAGCCACAAGAGCCTGGCCGAGACGATGGTCACCGACGGCTCCGGAGCGCGGCGGTACCCGCTCGTCACGTTCCTGTGGCCGATGATCACGGCGGGTTCGATCGATCCGACGGTGGCGCTCACGGTGCTGCGGCGGGCCGCGCGGGACGGAGACCCGTGGGAGCGGGCGATGGCCCGGTTCATCTGGGCCTATCCGCAGATGACCGCCGGGGAGTTCGCCTCGGCGGAGGCCGATCTGACGGCGGCGCTCGACCAGTTCAGGGTGCTCGGCGACCGCTGGGGCATGGCGCTGGCCCTGGACGGGCTCTCGTGGCTGGCGGGCACCTGCGGCGACGACGCGACGGCCGTGGCGCGCGTGGAGGAGGCGATCGCGCTGGCCGAGCAGCTCGGGGCCGAGGAGGATCTGCCCGACCTGCTGTGCAACCGGGGCGATCACCGCATCGCGACCGACCCGGCCGGGGCGCGGGCCGACTACGAGCAGGCCGCCGAGCTGGCGGGGCGGGCGGGCCTGCCGACGTACCTGGCCTCGGCGCTGCGCGGGCTCGGTGACGTGGCCGCCGCGAAAGGCGACCTGGCACGGGCGCGGGAGCTGTACGAGCGGGCGCTGCGGCAGTCGGATCCCGTATGGGTCAGATCGGCGGGGAACCTGGCCCGGCTCCACGTCGGCCTGGGCCGGTTGGCCGAGGCCGAAGGGGATCGGAAGACGGCCGGAGAGTCCTACGAGCGGGCGGTGGCGGGCGCGATCGAGTCGGGCGCGCTGCCCGAGACCGCCCGGGCGTTCGAGGCGCTGGCCGCGCTGGCGTTCGATGACGGCGACGCCGAGCGGGCGGCCACGCTGCTGGGGGCCGCCGTCGCCATGCGGGGCATCGAGCTGCCCCAGGAGCCCGAGGTCGCGGAGCGAGTGCGGGCGGCGCTGGGCGACCAGGCCTACGCGCGGGCCCGGCGAGCGGGCGCGCGGCTCTCCCACCGGGAGGCGCTGGCGCTCGCCGGAGTGCCCGACGAGGTCGTCGACCGCTCACCGCTGAGCGCCATCACCGCCGTCACCGATCAGCCGACCCCGTGGTGAGAGTCCGGTGAGGACGCGGTGAGACCGGATCGGCAGGGTCAGGGGCATGGACATCCTGATCTCCGGCGCGAGCGTCGCCGGCCCCGCGCTCGCCCTCTGGCTCACCCGGTACGGCCACCGCACCACCGTCGTCGAACGCGCCCCCGCCCTCCGTGCGGGCGGCTACGCCGTGGACTTCCGCGGCGAGGCGCATCTGACCGTCCTTCGCAAGATGGGCATCCTGGACGCCGTCGAACGCGAGCAGACCCACATGGGCGCCATGTGGAACGTCAACGAGGCCGGCAGGAAGCTCGTGGCCATGCCCGAAGACCTGTTCGCGGGCGACGTCGAGATCCTCCGCGGCGACCTGGCCCGCATCCTGTACGACGCCACCCAGGCCCACACCGAGTACGTCTTCGGCGACTCCATCACGGCCGTCGACCAGGACGCGGACGGGGTGACGGTCACCTTCGAGCGGAGCCCGGCCAGGCGCTTCGACCTCGTGGTGGGCGCGGACGGCCTGCACTCGAACGTGCGATCCCTGGCCTTCGGTCCCGAGCGCGACCACCTGTCGTACCTGGGCCTCTACTCGGCGGTGTTCACGATCGACAACTACCTCGGGCTCGACCGCAGCGGTCACGCCTACAACGTCCCGGGCAAGATGGCCGCGATCTACAGCGCGAGGGGGAACGCCGAGGCCAAGGCCGTGTTCTGGTTCGGCTCACCGCCGCTCGACCACGACCGGCACGACGTCGCCCGCCAGCAGGAGCTCCTGGAGCAGGCGTACGAGGGCGTCGGCTGGGAGGTCCCGGAGCTGATGCGCAGGATGCGGCGGACGGACGACTTCTACTTCGACTCGGTCGGCCAGATCCGCCTGGACTCCTGGTCACGCGGCCGGGTGGTGCTGCTGGGCGACGCCGCGTGCTGCGCCTCGCCGCTGTCCGGCATGGGCACCGGGCTGGCGATGGTGAGCGCGTACGTGCTGGCGGGCGAGCTGGCCGCAGCAGGGGGCGACCACCGCGCCGCCTTCGCCGGCTACGAGCGGGAGGTACGCGCCTACGCCGAGGGGTGCCAGCGGTCGGCCGTGGGCGTCAGCAGGTTCATGGTCCCGGAGAACAGGTTCATGGCCTGGTTCATGAACCAGAACTACCGGCTCCTGCCGTATCTGCCGTGGAAGGGGCTGATGGCGAAGTCGGTCAGGAAGACCGCCGGCGCCATCAGCCTCAAGGACTACGGGGCCTACGAGGTCACTCGCCCAGCCGGGCCAGCTCCTCGTCCACGACCTTCGGGTCGAGCTTCTTGAACAGCGGCACGGGCGGCGCGAGCGGCGTGCCCGGCTTGATCGGCCGGTGCTCCCACCGGGCCGCCCCGTCGTACTCGCCGGTGATCACCGGGTAGGGGGTGCCGCCGTCCTCGTCGACCTCGCGGATCTCCGGCATGCCCGACCACACGCCCTCGCCGCCGAGCATGGTGAAGACCTTGTTGGACGAGCTGGGCAGGAACGGCGTGAGCATCGTCTTGGCGTCGTCGACCACCTGGAGCGCGACGTGCAGGATCGACTTCTGCCGCTCCGGGTCCTCCTTGAGCTTCCACGGCTCCTGCTCGGCCAGGTATTTGTTGGCCTCGCGGACCACGTCGAACGCCTCGTTGATCCCGTTCTTGAAGCGCGACCTGCTCAGCTCCTCGCCCACCGGCGCGAACGCCTTGCGCGAGCGCTCCAGCAGGGCCCGGTCGGCGTCGGTGAGGTCGCCCGGCTCGGGCACGGCCCCGAAGTTCTTGGCCGCCATCGAGATCGACCGGTTGACCAGGTTTCCCCAGGCCGCGACCAGCTCGCCGTTGTTGCGGTTGACGAACTCCTGCCAGGTGAAATCGGTGTCCTGGTTTTCCGGTCCGGCCACCGCGATGTAGTAGCGAAGGGCGTCGGCGTCGTAACGCGCCAGGAAATCTCTTACGTAAATTACTACTTGCCTGGACGAGGAGAACTTCTTGCCCTCCATCGTCAGGAACTCGCTGGAGACCACCTCGGACGGCACCTGGAGCCCGCCGAGCGAGCCCGGCGTGCCGGCGCGGTCGCCCTGCCCGCTGTAGCCGTACAGCATCGCCGGCCAGATCTCGGCGTGGAAGACGATGTTGTCCTTGCCCATGAAGTAGTAGCCGCGGGCGTCGGGGTTCTGCCACCACTGGCGCCACGCGTCGGGGTCGCCCGAGCGCCTGGCCCACTCGATGGAGGCCGACAGGTAGCCGATCACCGCGTCGAACCACACGTAGAGCCGCTTGTTGGGCTGGTCGCGCCAGCCGTCGAGCGGGATCGGCACGCCCCAGTCGAGGTCGCGGCTGATCGCGCGCGGCTGCAGGTCGCCGAGCAGGTTGAGCGCGAACTTCAGCACGTTGGGCCGCCACTCGCCCTGCTTGGACTGCAGGTAGGAGCCGAGGACCTCGGTGAAGGCGGGCAGGTCGAGCATGAAGTGCTCGGTCTCGACGAACGTGGGCGTCTCGCCGTTGATGCGGCTCTTGGGGTTGATCAGCTGGATCGGGTCGAGCTGGTTGCCGCAGTTGTCGCACTGGTCGCCGCGCGCGCCGTCGTAGCCGCAGATGGGGCAGGTGCCCTCGATGTAGCGGTCGGGCAGAGTGCGGCCGGTCGAGGGGGAGATCGCCCCCATCGTGGTCTTGGGGAAGATATAGCCGTTGTCGAAGAGGCCCTTGAAGATCTCTTGTGTGACGGCGTAGTGGTTTTTCGTCGTGGTCCTGGTGAACAGGTCGTAGGAGAGCCCGAGCCCGGTGAGGTCCTCGGCGATGACGCGGTTGTAGCGGTCGGCCAGCTCCCTGGCGGTCACGCCTTCCTTGTCGGCCTGCACCTGGATGGGCGTGCCGTGCTCGTCGGTGCCTGACACCATCAGCACCTTGTTGCCCGCCATCCGCTGGTAGCGGCTGAAGACGTCGGACGGCACGCCGAACCCGGAGACGTGCCCGATGTGGCGGGGGCCGTTTGCGTACGGCCACGCGACGGCGGTCAAGATGTGCTGGGACATAGTCCTTAGCCTACGGGGCTCCCTGTCCGTCTCGGACCGAATCCCCCGTGTCGGCGGGGCCCGTCAGGACCCCGCCGAAGCGGGGACGGCTATCGCTTGGACTCCTCCAGGGAAACCGCCTCCGCGGCCTCCTCGGCGGCCTTGGCGGCCACGTCGATGGAGGTCTCGCGCGTGCGGCGGATGCCGAGGATGCTGATGAACAGCGCCGCGAAGATCGTCTGGAAGCTCATGACCAGAGCGGTCGCGGAAGGCACGACGATACGCAGCGACTCGCGCGGGTCGAGCTCGCCGAAGCTGCGCACCTGCCAGTGGACCAGCGACATCACCAGGCCGATCAGACCGGCCAGCGCCAGCAGGCCGCCGACCACGAGCCCCTTCTCCAGGCTCACGATGTCGATCAGCCGCCGGATGCGCGGCGACTCGGGCAGGAAGCCCTCCTCGGCCGCGTAGACCTTGGTGAACACGGCGAACAGGGCCGCCTGGAAGCCGATCACGACCAGGGCGGACGACCCGACGAGGGTGTCGACGTCGAAGGCCAGCTCACCGATCTCCACCGGGCCGAACGTCAGCGCCGTCCCGGCGACGAGGCCGATGATCATCATCAGCACGCCGGGGTAGAAGAACAGCCACTTCGGGCTGTAGAGGAGCAGGAAGCGCAGGTGGCGCCAGCCGTCGCGCCAGGAGCGCAGGTGCGGCGGGCGGGAGCGGCCGTCGGGCGAGAGCGTGGTGGGCACCTCGCGCACGTCGAGGCCCGACAGCGTGGAGCGGACCACCATCTCGGACGCGAACTCCATGCCGCCCGTCTGCAGCTGCAGCTTGAGGATCGAGTCGCGCCGGAACCCGCGCAGCCCGCAGTGGAAGTCGCCGATGGCCGAGGGGAAGAACAGCCGGCCGACGAACGACAGCACGGGGTTGCCGAGATAGCGGTGGAGCGGGGGCATGGCGCCCGGGGCGATGCCGCCCTTGAAGCGGTTTCCCATCACCAGGTCGGCGCCGTCGCGCAGCTGCTCGACGAACGGCAGCAGCGCGGTGAAGTCATAGGAGTCGTCGGCGTCGCCCATGATGACGTATTTGCCGCGCGCCGCCCTGATCCCGCCCATGAGGGCGTTGCCGTAGCCCTTCTCGTCGACGTGGACCACGCGGGCTCCGGCGTCGCGGGCGAGCTGTTGTGAGCCGTCCGTGCTGCCGTTGTCGGCGATCAGGACCTCGCCCTCGATGCCGTGCTCCTCCATGCACGCCAGCGCCTTGCGTACACAGACTTCCACGGTCTCCGCCTCATTGAGGCAGGGCATGACCACCGTCAGTTCCACGTGTCTACCCTTCAGTTAAGACTCTTCCAGTGAACCATCATGCCCTGTGCCCAACCGTGCTCGGGTCAAGACCCAAAAACGACTGGCATTCTTTACAGCATGGTGAGCGTCGCGGAGATTACCCCTGTGGACCACTCCGCTCCTGGCCGGGCAGCTCGTTGGCTGTCATTCGTGCGCCGGCATCGAGTGTTCGCCGCGGTTTTCGGCGTTGGCGCCGTGCTGCGGCTCATCACCATGCTCGGCTACGGCCCGGCCATGTGGTTCAACGACTCCTACGAGTACGTCTCGGTGGCGCTGCACCCGCGGCCGCACCCGATCAGGCCCGACGGCTACAGCTTCTGGCTCATGCTGCTCAAGCCGTTCCACAGCTTCGCACTCGTGATCTTCACGCAGCACCTGATGGGCCTGGCCACGGCCTGCCTGATCTACGCGTTGCTGCGGATCAAGTTCCGGCTGCCGAAGTGGGGCGCCACGCTGGCGGCGGCGCCGGTGCTGCTGGACGCGTACCAGATCCAGCTCGAGCAGCTGGTGATGTCCGACAGCATGTTCACGCTGCTCGTGGTGGGCGTCATCACGCTGGTGCTGTGGAAGCGGCGGCTGTCGTGGCAGGCGGGCGCGGTCGTCGGCCTGCTGCTGGCGGTGACGTGGCTGACCCGCTCGATCGGCCTGCCGATCCTGGCGCTGGTGGTGCTCTACCTGCTGGTCAAGCGGACCGGCTGGCGCCCGATCGTCGCCGTGATCACGGCCTGCGCGGTGCCGGTGATGGCGTACATGGGCTGGTTCGCCTCCGCGTACGGCAAGTTCGCGATGACCAACAGCGACGGCCTCATCCTCTACATGCGCACGGCCATCTTCGCCGACTGCAACAAGATGAAGATCGACAAGTACAAGGAGGTCCAGCTCCTCCTGCTGTGCATCAACGACCCGGTCAGCCAGCGCAAGGACTACGCGCAGTGGTACCTGTGGGGCCAGGGCAACGGCGACGGCACGGGCACCGGCGAGGTGCTGCACCGGTGGGGCATCAACAAGAAGTGGAGCGAGATCACCAACGACGCGGCCAGCGCGTTCGCCACGCGGGCGATCCTGTCGCAGCCCGGCGACTACCTCAAGGTGGTCACGCGTGACTTCTTCCGCTCGTTCCACTGGGGCCGGCCGATGTTCCCCGACCCGTCGACGTACGGCATGTACCAGTTCAAGCCGTACGTCGAGCCGGACGAGAGCGGCCAGCCCAAACGGCTGCCGAAGTGGTCGTCGTACGCGGGCGGCCGCACCGACACCGACGCGTTCAGCTACGAGCAGGGCCCGCCGGAGACCCGCATCGTGCACCCGTGGGCCGACATCATGAGCGGCTACCAGAAGGTGTTCTACCTGCGCGGCATCATGCTCGGCGGCATCCTGCTGATCGGCCTGTACGGCGTCGCGGTCAGGTGGCGCAAGTTCGGCGGCCCGGTGGCTCTGCCGTGGCTCGGCGCGGTGGGGCTGCTGCTGGCCCCGGCGGCGACGGCGGAGTTCGACTACCGGTACGTGCTCCCGGCCGTCCCACTGGCCTGCGTCGCCGCGGCGATCACGCTGCGCCGCGGCGTCACTTGGGCGCGGCGGTCACCCAAGAACGCATCAGCATCCGAGCCCACCAGTCTGCGTGTGTGATCGTCTCGGCGGTCAGCACCGGATAGAGCCACCAGAAGTTGATCAGCACGACCAGCGCGAACGCCCCCACCAGCGCGGCCCCGGTCGCCCGCCGTGGCGCGGGGGCGTCCTGCCTGCCCAGCACCAGCCCCGCCACCAGCACGAGCGCCAGCACCATGAACGGCACGACGGGGATCATGTAGAACAGGTACATCGTCCGGTTGTCGGCGAGGGCGTAGTAGAACCACGGCAGCCAGCCCGCCGCGACGCCCAGCAGCGCCGCCCCCGCCCGCCAGTCGCGCGTGGCCACGTACCAGACGACGAGGCCGACCAGCGCCAGCACGGCGGCGTACCACAGGGCCGGGGTGCCGACCCCGAGCACGGCCTGTGAGCACTTGTCGGCCCCGCACGCCGACGGCGGGATGTCCGACGGGTAGTGGAACGAGACGGGCCTGATCAGCAGCGGCCACTGCCACGGCTCCGACATGTACGGGTGGTATTCGTGCAGGTTGCTGTGATAGCCCAGCACCTGCACCTGGTACTGCAGCCACGACCGCACCGAGTCGACCACGAAGAACACCGGCCCGGACGAGGTGGCCTGCGTCCAGTTGCGCCCCCAGCCGCCGGAGGTGGCGAACCACCCGGTCCACGAGGCCACGAAGGTGACCGCGGGCACGAGCGCCATGGCCGCGAACGCGCCCGGCAGGTCGTACGAGAACGCCCCCCGGTACGGCTGCCGCAGCCCCAGCGCCCGCCTGGCCCCCAGGTCCCACATGAGGCTCATGACCGCGAACGCGATCAGGAAGAAGATCCCCGACCACTTCACCGCGCACGCCGCCCCCAGGCAGAGCCCGGCCGCGAGCCGCCACGGCCGCAGCCCCAGACGCGGCCCCAGCTCGCCGATCGGCCCGCGCTCGTGCCAGTCCGCCAGCCGTCGCCGCGCCCAGTCCCGGTCGGTCACCAGGCAGGCGAACCCGGCCAGCACCCAGAACATCAGGAAGATGTCCAGCAGCGCCGTGCGCGACAGCACCAGGTGCAGCCCGTCGAGCGAGAGCAGCAGCCCGGCCAGGCAGCCCAGCAGCGTCGAGCGCGTCATCCTGCGCGCCACCCTGGCCATGATCAGGATGGACAGCGTGCCGATCAGCGCCGCGGCGAAGCGCCAGCCGAACGGGTCCATCCCGAACAGCCACTCGCCCACGCCGATCATCCACTTGCCCAGCGGCGGATGCGCCACGAACGAGGCGCAGTCGTCGGGCTGCGGGCACTGCTTGAAGATGTCCAGGTTGCCGGTGATGAGGCGTCTGTCGGCGATCGGGTCCTTGGCGTCGCCGAGCATGGTCCGCTCGACGCCGTGCGTGATCAGCGAGTACGCGTCCTTGGCGTAGTACGTCTCGTCGAAGACGACGGCCTCGGGCTCGTCGAGCCTGATGAACCGCAGGAGGCCGCCGAACAGCGCGACCAGGATCGGCCCGGCCCAGCCCAGCATGGGTGTCCCCGGCATCGGCGGGACCAGTCGCTGAGCGGAAACCCCCCAGTTCCTCACGATGCGCACCCTATGGCGTAGGGGATCTCCTGTGAACCAGGTCATACAGCTCGCGTTTGGGGATGCCCGCCTGCCTGGCCACCTCGGCGACGGCGATCTTGCGCTGGACGCCCTCGGCGACCCTGCGGTCCACCTCGGCGACCAGCTCGTCCAGGTCCGGCTCGCCCTCCCCCGGCGCATATCCGGCGACCACGAGCGTGATCTCGCCCTTGACCTCCTTCGCCGCCCATTCGGCCAGCTCGCCGAGCCCGCCCCGCCGTACCTCCTCGTACGTCTTGGTCAGCTCGCGGCACACGGCGGCCTGCCGGTCGGGGCCGAACGCCTCGGCCATGGCCTCCAGAGAGCTCGCCAGCCGGCGCGGCGACTCGAAGAAGACCATCGTGCGCTCCTCGGCCGCCAGGGAGGCCAGGCGGCGGGCCCGCTCGCCCGGCTTGCGCGGCGGGAAGCCCTCGAAGCAGAACCGGTCGCTGGCCAGCCCGGACACGGCCAGCGCGGTCGTGACGGCGCTCGGCCCCGGCAGCGCGGTGACCGTGATGCCCTCCTCGACCGCCAGGCGGGTCAGGCGGTAGCCGGGGTCGGAGACGCCCGGCATGCCCGCGTCCGTGATGATCACGACCGTGCGGCCCTCTTTCAGGGTCTCCAGGAGCTCCTTGGCCCGCGCCACCTCGTTCTGGTCGTAGTAGGACACCACCCGGCCCTCGATCTCCACGCCCAGCTCGGTCGCGAGCCTGCGCAGCCGCCTGGTGTCCTCGGCGGCCACCACGTCGGCGCTCCCGAGCACCTCGCGCAGCCGCGGCGAGACATCACCCGCCTGGCCGATGGGGGCTCCTGCCAGCACCAACCTGCCGTCTCCAGTCACCTGACCATTGTGGCAGGGCATCCCAAATAACCGTGTTTCTGCGTTTGCGATCGGCTTGGGGCCCGTACGATGTCCGAATGGCGGTGACCGATTCCCCATACCAGGCCTACGAGAGCTCGGAGGTCGGCGACAGCCTTCCCAAGACGATGTCCGTACGCGAACGGCTCGTGCCTCCCATGCACGGCAGCATCCTGTGGGGCTGGATCGGCCCGCTGCTGGTCACCCTTTTCGGCGCTGTCCTGCGCTTCATCAACCTGGGCCATCCCAAGGCCGTGGTGTTCGACGAGACGTACTACATGAAGGACGCGTTCTCGCTGATCACCTGGGGTGTCGAGCGGACCACCATCAAGGACGCCGACAAGGCGATCATCGCCGGCAACACCGACATCTGGCAGTCGTGCACGTCCGAGACCCTCGACAAGTGCGCCTCCTACGTCGTCCACCCGCCGCTGGGCAAGTGGATGATCGGCGTGGGCGAGTGGCTGTTCGGGCTCAACCCGTTCGGCTGGCGCTTCGCCGCCGCGCTGATCGGGTCGCTGTCGATCCTCATCCTGGCCAGGGTGGCCCGCAGGATGACGCGCTCGACGCTGCTGGGCTGCTTCGCCGGCCTGCTGCTGGCCCTCGACGGCCTGCACTACGTGCTCTCGCGCACGGCGCTGCTGGACATCTTCCTGATGTTCTGGGTGCTGGCCGCGTTCGCCTGCCTGGTGGTCGATCGCGACCAGGCCCGCGAGCGGCTCGCGACCTGGTACGAGAACTCGCCGCTCTCGCCGCACGGCCCCTCGCTGGGGATCAGGTGGTGGCGGATCGCCGCCGGGGTCTGCCTGGCCTTCGCGATGTCGGTCAAGTGGTCGGGGCTGGCGTTCGCCGTGGCGTTCGCGATCATGTCCGTGATGTGGGACTTCGGCGCGCGCCGGGCCGTCGGGCTGCGCAATCCGTACGTCGGGGCGTTCAACAAGGACGTGCCGCAGGCGTTCCTGGCGTTCGCCGTGGTGCCGTTCGTCACCTACATGGCCACCTGGATCGGCTGGTTCGCCAACGCGACCGGCTACGGGCGCGACTGGAATCAGGCCACCTCCGCGGGCAACCCGATCTTCTTCGTGGTCGACTCGATGCGGTCGTGGATCAAGTACCAGTGGCAGGTCTACACGTTCCACAGCGGGCTGGAGACCTCGCACCCGTACATGTCGGAGCCCTGGCAGTGGCCGCTGCTGCTGCGCCCGGTCGCCTTCTACTACGAGGGCAAGCAGAACACGTGCGGCGTCAAGGACTGCTCCGAGGCCGTGCTGGGCGTGGGCACGCCGGTGATCTGGTTCGGGGCGGTGGCCGCGCTGGTGGCCCTCATCGCGTGGTACGTCTCCTCGCGCGACTGGCGGGCGGGGGCCGTGCTGCTGTCGTACGCCATGGGCCTGGTGCCGTGGATCTACTTCGCCGTCGCCGACAACCGTACGATGTTCCTGTTCTACGCCATCCCGATGGTGCCGTTCATGGTGCTGGCCATCACACTGTGCGCCGGGCTGCTGATCGGGTCGTCGAAACCGACGATCACGGGGGCGATGCCGCTACGGCGCACCGTCGGGGCCGCCGTGGTCGGCGCGTTCACGCTGCTCGCGCTCATCAACTTCTGGTGGCTGCACCCGATCCTGTCCGCCGAACTCATCCCGTACACCGAGTGGAAGGCCCGCATGTTGTTCGAGAAACGGTGGATATGATCTGCTTACCATCCGCCCCATAGTGGTTTCTTAGGGTTATCGCTGTGCAAGACCCAATACGCACCGGATTCGGCCATCGTCAGGCCCGGGGTCGATACGGCAAACTTCGAGGCATGAGTGCACCGGATGTCACCGCCCTGCTCGCCGAGTTGGAGCGCTCTCAGCCGGAGCTGGCCGAGGAGGCCAGGACCGCCGTCGAATGGCTGACGGGTGGAGAGCCGCTGGAAACGGTGACCCAGCTCGACGTCTGCGAGTTCCTCTGGTACACGTTGCCGCTCAAGGTGGGCGGCGACCACGAACGACTGGCACGTTCGCTGGGCCGGCTGCTCCAGCTCGGCGGGATGGAGCGCTACGCCGCTCTGTGCGTGTCACCCACGACCCTCCAGATCCTCCGTACCTACGCCCGTGAGGGTGAGGACGCCGGCACCAGCGCCTACCAGCAGGCGCTCGAGGCCACGGGCGTGCTCCCGCCCGACGTCCCCGAACTGCAGTGGAGCATGATCATGGGGCCCGAGGAGCTGGGCGCGCACCTCGCCTGCTCCGCCGCCCTCGAACTGGCGATCGTCGCCGGTGAGACCGTCGACCGCACCGCCCTGACCCGCCGCTGGCTCACCGAGCCCCGCTCCGAGCTGGGCGGCGACAGCTGGCTCAACCGGGTGCACGGCGAACGCCTCAACCGCTGGGTGCTGGGCCGCGGCCCGGCCAGGCGCGAGCTGGCCCAGCCGTTCGAGGTGCGCCTGCACGCGCCCATCACCCCGCAGCCCCTGCCCCCGTTGCACCGTCTCCTCACCCTGGCCGCCTCGGAGGAGAGCCTGCCGCTGCGGCTGGCACCCTCACCCGAGGCGCTCAGGCTGCGCGAGCTGGCCGAGCGGGAGCTCGGCGCGATCAGCCGCGACGGCACGAAGCTGGCCATCACCGACTACGGCCGGCGGCTGCTCAAGTCCAAGTCGGCCATGTGGTCGGCGGTCACGAGGCTGCTGCTGGCCAGGGGGAAGCACGAGTTCGAGGTGTCGGCGCGGGAGGCCGCGCTGATGCTGATCGCCGACGGCACACTGATGTCGCCCACCGAGCTGCGCGAGCGGGTGGCGGAAGTGGTCGGCGGCGAGGGCTGGCATCCCACCACGACCGTGGAGGACGTCGCCGCGCCGGTGGCCGACCTGATCTCGCAGCTCACCGCGCTGGGGCTGGCCTTCAGCGACGAGCTGGCGGTGCGGATGGACCGCTCCGGCCAGCTCGCCGCCCTGGCGGCCCTGCGCGCCCACGCCCTGCGGCCGAGGAAGTACGTCAACCCGAGCTGACGAACGTGCTCAGCCCAGCGGCACGCGGCCCACGGCCTGCTTGAACTCAGGACATTCCACAAGCGGGTCGTGGTCGCAGGTCACCGCGTGCCGCAGGCTGTCGCGCAGCCGGGTGAGCTGCGCGACCCGCTCGGACACCTCGCGCTCCTTGGCCGCCATGCGCTCGCGCAGCCTCGCGTCGGACGGCCTGGCGCGCAGGAACTCGGCGATCTCCGACAGCGTGAACCCCGCGTCCCGGGCGCACGTGATCAGCGCCAGGCGCTCCAGCGTCTCGGGACGGTACGCGCGGCGCAGGCCGTTGCGTCCTTCCGCCTGGATGAGCCCCTTGCGCTCGTAGAACCGCAGCGCCGACGCGGCCAGCCCGCTCTGCCTGGCCACCTCGCCTATGTCGATCAACGTGTCTTCCACGACCTGGCCCCTTGACTTGAACCGCGCTTCAAGTCGCAGTCTAGTGCGCATGCGAATTCACCACCTGAATCTCGGCTCCATGCGCGAGATCGAATCCCCGGACGGGCAGCCGGCGGCGCCCGCCGTGTGCCACGCGCTGCTGATCGAGACGCCTGCCTCCGGGCTCGTGCTGGTCGAGGCCGGGCTGGGCCTCGACGACGTGGCCAGGCCCGAGGAGATGCTGGAGCGCGAGTGGGCGGAGCTCGTCGAGCCGCTGCTCTCGCCCGACGAGACGGCCGTGCGGCAGGTCGCCGCGCTCGGTTACGACCCGCTCGACGTACGGCACATCGTGCTGACCCACCTGGACGTGGACCACAGCGGCGGCCTGCCCGACTTCCCGCACGCCCAGGTGCACGTCATGGAGGTCGAACTGGAGGACGCCATCGCCCAGGCCCCGAACCGCCGCTACCGCCCGGGCCACTGGGCCCACTCACCCAAATGGGTGACTTATCCAGACACGGGCACCCGGTGGCTGGGCGTGGACGGGGTGCGGCCGCTGACGGACCTGGGCGAGGACTTCCTGCTCGTACCGCTGGACGGGCACACCCGCGGGCACGCCGGAGTGGCGGTCAACGACGGCGAGCGCTGGCTGCTGCACGCCGGGGACGCGTACTTCTACCACGGCGAACTGGACCGCGAGCCCCAGCCGCACCCGCTGATGGACCTCGTGCAGGTCGGCGCCCAGGTCGACGCCGAGCGCCGCCTGTCCAGCCAGGAACGCCTGAGGTCGCTCGTCCACGACCACGACGTCACAGTCTTCTCTGCGCATGACCCTTGGGAACTGTCCCATTACATACGGTAGTTACCATTGGTCTCATGGAGCTGTTCCCAGCAATGCCGCTCGCGGAGTGGGCGGAGGCCAAGGAGACCCTTCACAGGTTCGCGCAGATCGTGGGGAAGATCCGGTTGTCGTCGAGCAACCGGCGCAACCACTGGTGGCAGGTGCCCTTCCACCCGACCGGGCGCGGGCTCACCACGCGCCCGATGGGCGGGCTGGGCGAGCAACCGCTGTTCAGCATCGACTTCGACCTGGTGCGCCACCGGCTGGTGGTGGACGTGCTCGACGGGCGAAGCGCGGAGTTCACCCTGATCGGGCGGTCGGTGGCGTCGTTCCACGACCGGCTCTTCGAGACGCTCGCGGGGCTGGGGATCCGGCCGGAGATCTGGGCCGTGCCGTTCGACCTGGGCGACGACACGCCGTTCGCCGACGACACCCTGCACGCCCGGTACGACCCCGTCCTGATCAACCGCTACTGGCGGATCCTGTCGCAGGTGGCGCAGCTGCTCGACCGCTTCGCCGCCGACTTCGCCGGCAAGACCTCGCCGGTGCACCACTTCTGGCACACGTTCGACATCGCCGTGACGCGCTTCACCGGCCGCGTGGTCCGGGTCTCGCCCGAGGCCGACCCGGTCACGCGGGAGGCGTACAGCTGGGAGGTCATCAGCGCGGGCTTCTGGTTCGGCGACAAGGAGCGGCCGTGGCCGGCGTTCTACTCCTACACCGCGCCGGAGCCCAAGGGCCTGGAACTCGAGCCGCTGCGGCCCGTCGAGGCCGAGTGGCTGCCCGCCCGGGGCAGCCACCTGGCCATCCTCAAGTACGACGACGTGCGCGCGATGGGTGATCCGGTCGCGTCCGTGCTGGAGTTCCTGGACAGCGCCTACCAGGCGGGGGCCCGGCTGACCGGGGTCGACGTGGAGGCGCTGAGCTCGCCTGGGGGCGTCACGGACCCGTACTACGGGAAGTACTGAGCGGAAAGTATTGAGCGCCCGCCCTCCGAGGAGGGCGGGCGCTCAACGTATGCGAACCGGTGTGCAGGTCGCCTCTCGGCGAAAGGCACAACGCGGCTCCAGCCGAACGGTATTCCGCGAAGGCAATAGGTGAGGCCCGGGGACACTGGACACACCGGCCACGGTCTATGTAACCACACCCGCCCCCCGAACATTCCCACCCCGACACGAATTTCCGGCCACCAGGAGATGGCCGCCCCTCCCTCCCCACCCCCGACACCCACCGCCACCTCCCCCTGCCCGCCCGATGACCCCCTCCTCGTAGAGGTCCGTCACTCGGCCTCGCCGCCCTTCAGCGCGCCGTGCAGGAACAGGTCGACCAGTTCTTCAGAGGTGAGCGGGGACGACCCGCCCCGCCCGGACGCCAGGATCAGGAACTGGAACGCCTCGGCCAGCCGCTCCGGGGGCAGCCTGAGGCCGTCGCGCTCGGGCTCGAACAGCCCGGACAGCACGTCGCGGGTGGCCGCCATCGACGCCTCCCGCCCCGAGAGGGCCCGCCCTGAGCCCTCCTGCGGCCTTTCGGAGGTGCCGGACGGCGCGTCTCCGGAGGGTTCGGAAGGTGTGCCCAGGAGGCGGGGATCGCGGCGGAGGCCGCCCGAGGCGGCCAGGGCACCGGCCACGGCGCCCATCCGGGCCAGGTAGCCGCGCAACGTCTCCGCGGCCTCGATCAGCCGCTCCTCCAGCGGCACGTCCAGCGCGATCGCCGCCACGTGCGCGAGCGTGTCGTCGGGCCGCGCCGCCTCCGCCATGCAGGCGGCGAGCAGGGTCTCCTTGTCGCCGAAGGCCCGGAAGATCGTGCCTTCGCCGATGCCCGCGGCGCGGGCGACCTGGGCGGTGGTCACGGAGGTGCCGTACTCCACCACGAGGGGAAGCGCCGCCCGGACGATCATCTCGCGGCGCTGTTCCGGGCTCATCGCCGGCGCGCGTCGCCGGCCTGTCGGGTTCGTCATGGCTTTCACGTTACGGAGTGAGTACTCACTCCGTCAACGGAATATAGGGTGTCCGGCTATGGCGACACTCCTGGCTTTTCACGCGCATCCGGACGACGAGGTGCTCCTGACCGGCGGCACGCTCGCCCGCGCCGCCGCCGAGGGCCACCGCGTGATCGTCGTGGTCGCGACCGACGGCGTCATGAAGTCCGTCGCGGAGGGCGGCACGACCAGGATGAACGAGCTGCGCGCCGCCACCGCCGAGCTGGGCGTGGCGCGCGTCGAGCACCTGGGCTACGCCGATAGCGGGCACGGCAAGGACCTGTATCCCGACCCGCCGGACCGGATGCGGTTCGTACGCGCGAGCACGGAGGAGGCCGCTGCCAGGCTCGCCGCGATCCTGCGCGAGGAGCAGGTGGACCTCCTGCTCAGCTACGACCCCAACGGCGGGTACGGCCACCGCGACCACGTCAAGGTGCACGAGGTCGGCAAGCGGGCCGCCGAGCTGGCCGGGGTGCCCCGCGTGCTGCAGGCCACGGTCCCGCGCGACGCCGCCGTCCGGCTGGTACGCCTGATCCACCTGCTCCGGATCCCGCTCCGCTACGACGAACGCGAGCTGGCGAAGGCGTACAGCCCCGGCAAGGCCATCACCCACAGGATCGACGTGCGCCGCTACGCCGGGCAGAAGCAGCGGGCGCTGGCCGCCCACCACTCCCAGATCAGCGGCGGCGGCCGGGGGGCCGCCATCGCGAGAGTGCTCGTGCGGCTCCCGGCGCCCGTGTTCGGCCTGCTGCTCGGCCGCGAATGGTACGTCGAGGCGAAAACAGGCCAGAGCCGCGCGGGGTAGCTCACCGAACACCCCTACGATGCCAGACATGCCATTTGCGACAGCCGTGGACGGCGTCAAGCTGTCCTACCAGGTCCGCGGCGGCGGGCAACCCCTCGTCCTCCTCCAGGGGCAGGCCAACGAGCACCGCTGGTGGGATCCCGTGCGCCCGGACTTCGAGCGGGAGTTCCGCACCGTCACCTTCGACTACCGCGGCACGGGCGGCAGCGACAAACCCGACGAGCCGTACACCACCCGCGGGTTCGCCGCCGACGTGCTGGCCGTGCTCGACGAGCTGGGCGTGGACAAGGCACACGTCTACGGGACGTCGATGGGCGGGCGGGTGGCCCAGTGGCTGGCGGCCGACCATCCCGAGCGGGTCGGGTCGCTGGTGCTCGGCTGCAGCTCGCCGGGCGGCGTCCACGGGCTCGAACGGGACAACGACGTGCGCAGGTCACTGGCCCAGCCGGACCGGACGGCCGCCGAGCGGGCGCTGCTGGAGCTCATGTACACGCCCGCCTGGCTGTCCACGCACCCGGGCCCCCACCACACGGTCGGCGACCCGGCCATGCCCGCGTACGCGCGCCGCCGCCACCTGGCCGCCAGCGCCGGGCACGACAGCTGGGCCGCGCTGCCCTCCATCGCCGCGCCCACGCTGGTGGTGCACGGCACCGACGACGTGTTCAACCCGGCGGCCAACGCCCCGCTGCTGGCCGGCCGCATCCCCGGGGCGGAGCTGCGGATGATCGAGGGGGCGCGGCACGCGTACTTCGAGGAGTTCAGGGAGGTCGCGAGCCCTCTGGTGCTGGATTTCCTGCTCGCGAACGCAAGTAGGACATGATCTGGCCTACTTCCCGAATAGCCTGCGGGCATGAGCATTCCTGAGGGATACACCACCGTCACGCCGTGGATCATCGGGCCCGACACCGCGGGCCTCATCGACTACCTCACGGCCGCGTTCGACGCCGTCGAGCTGGCCCGGGTGACCGACGACGAGGGGCGCATCGGGCACGCGGAGGTGCGGATCGGGGACGCCGTGGTGATGATGTTCGACTCGGCTCCCGGCTGGCCGCCCACGCCCGCCTTCCTGCGTCTGTACGTCCCCGACGCCGACGCCACCCACCGACGCGCCGTCGAGGCGGGCGGGACGTCGGTGACGGAGATCACCCACCTGTTCTGGGGCGACCGGGTCGGCCGGGTACGCGACCCGTTCGGCAACCTGTGGTGGATCCAGGCGCGCGTCGAGGAGGTCGCGCCCGAGGAGCTGGAGCGCCGCATGACCGACCCCGTCTTCATGAAGGCGATGGAGTACGTCCAGGGCGCGGACTTCTTCCCTAAGCAGTGACAAGCCTCGCCAGCGAGACCAGGTCGGGGGCCGACAGGCGCGGGGCGCTCATCACGCTCGGGTACGGCGTGCCGCGCCGCTCCAGCCAGGCCCCCGACAGCCCGGCCCGCTGGGCCCCGTCGATGTCCCACGGGTGCACCGCGACCAGGACCGCCTGGTCGGGCCGCACCCCGGCCTGGCCGGCCGCGTACTCGTAGGCCGCGCGGGCGGGCTTCCACGCGCGGGGGCCGCTCACGTCCAGCGTGGCCTCCACCAGGTCCGACAGCCCTTCGCGGCGCAGGATCCCCGCGGTCATGGCGGCCGCCCCGTTCGTCATGGTGAACAGGCGGATGCCGCCCTCGCGCAGCAGCCGCATGCCCTCGGGGACGTCGGGATGCACCCGCAGCTCGGCGAACCCCCTCAGCACGTGGCGCACCGCCTCGTCCCCGGCCCCCATCTCCCTGAGCACGTCGTCGGCGATCCGGCCGAACTCGGCGAAACCGCCCGCCGCCGTGAGCGCGAACCCGTCGCGCAGCACGCTCGCGAACCACGTCCCCATCTGCTCGCCGGACAGCCCCACCTCCTCGAACCTGCCCCGCATCGGCTCCATGTCGGTCAGCGTCTCGTTCACGTCGAAGATCACTACCTGCGGTTTCATGACCGGTCCCTTCTGAGAGAGTCGAGTGCGGCGGACGTGCCCATGCGCAGGGTTGCCGGGTCCGCGCCGGCGCGCGAGCGGAGGTTGACCCCGTAGGCCAGCAGGGTCAGGGACTCCGCGGTCGCGTCGAGGTCGAGGCCGTCGGCGAGCTGCCCCTGGGCGTCTGCCGCCTCCAGGGCCGCGCGCATCGTCGTGCGGAGCCGGTCGTGGTGCTGGTCCAGCACCTGGCGTACGGCCGGGTCCGCGCCTTCGGCGTTGGCGTTGGTCGCCATGCAGCCCCAGCGCGCGTGCTCGCCCGCGCACCTGATCCGGATCAGGCGGTCGAAGAACGCCTCGACGGCGGGCAGCCCGCGCCCGTCGTCGGCCAGGGCCTGGAACATCGGCTGCGAGCGTTCCTCGACGTAGCGGCGCAGCGCCCGCACGTACAGGTCCTGCTTTCCGCCGTAGGTCGCGTACAGGCTGGAGCGGCTGAGGCCCGTCGCCGCGACCACCTCCGCGATGCCCGTGGTGGCGGCGCCGCGCTGCCAGAACAGGCGCTCCACCTGCTCCAGCACCGCGTCGGGATCGAAATGCTTCACGTCCGGCATCGGCACCTCCGCGGCCTATCTTGGAACGACCAGTCCAAGATAGCAAATCATTTGCGCAGTTCTCCGCAGCCTTGCTACGTTCGCCCTCATGTCCAGCCCCGAGGCGTCAAGACGCTAGCCACCGGTCATCCGGTGGCTGTCTCGCGCTGACGCCGGGCTCTCCGCGAGCCGTGCGGTTCTTCGTGATGCGGCCGATTCCCCAGCGGGGCAGGACCTTCCTCCGGCCTGCCCGCTTCCCTGTCGATCCTCGATACGGTCGCGGAGTTCTCTCATGCCTTTCGCTGTCTACCTGCTCGGACTGGCGGTTTTCGCCCAAGGGACGTCCGAGTTCATGCTGTCCGGGCTCATCCCGGGCATCGCGCGGGACCTGCAGGTGTCCATCCCCGCCGCGGGGCTGCTCACCTCGGCCTTCGCCGTCGGGATGGTGGTGGGGGCGCCGCTCATGGCGGTGCTCAGCCTGCGCTGGTCCCGGCGGTTCGCGCTGCTGGCCTTCCTGGTCACGTTCCTGGTCGTGCACGTGGTGGGTGCGCTCACCACCAGCTACGGCGTGCTGCTCGGCACGCGGGTGATCGCGGCGCTGGCCAACGCCGGGTTCCTGGCGGTGGCCATGGCGACCGCCGTCGCGCTCGCGCCTTCCGACGCCAAGGGGCGCGCCACCTCCGTGCTCCTCGGCGGCGTCACCATCGCCTGCGTCGCGGGTGTGCCGGGCGGCGCGCTGCTGGGCGAGGTGTGGGGGTGGCGCTCGGCGTTCTGGGCGGTGGCCGTCGCGCTGGTCCCGGCCATCGTCGCGGTGCTCAAGTCCGTGCCGTCCGGCGCCCCCGGCCCGGCCGGTCCGCGGGCCCGCGGGGAGCTGCGGGCGCTGCGCCGGCCGCGGCTGCTGGTCTTCCTCGTGCTGGGCGGTCTGGTGAACGGCGGCACTTTCTGCACGTTCACCTACCTCACGCCCTTGCTCACCGGGGACACCGGGATCGGATCCTCCTGGATGCCCCTGATGCTGGCCCTGTTCGGGCTGGGCTCGTTCGCCGGGGTGACCGTCAGCGGGCGGGTGGCCGACCGGCGGCCGATCCGCCTCCTGGTGATCTGCGGGCCGGCGCTGGCCGCCGGGTGGGCCCTCTTCGCGCTGACGGCCGGCGCGCCGGTGCCCGCGGTCGTGCTCGTCTTCGTCCAGGGGACGCTCTCGTTCGCCGTGGGCTCCACGCTGATCTCGCAGGTGCTGTACGCGGCCACCGGCGCGCCCACCCTGGCCGGCGGGTTCGCCACGGCGGCGCTCAACGTGGGCGCGACGCTCGGCCCGTGGCTGGGCGGCCTGACCATCGGGGCCGGGCTCGGGCTGCGCTCGCCGCTGTGGGTGAGCGCCCTGCTGGTGGCCGCCGCCCTGGTCACCGCCGCCGTCGCCCACGCCGTCGGGAGGCCGTCATCGGCGAAGCCGGTGGAGCGGGACCAGCCGGCTGAGGCACAGTGAGGGGAATGGAACCCGCTTCGCGCTTTCACCGAGAGGTCCGAGCATTCCGGGACGCCGCCCGGCAGGCGGCGCAGACCGGCGCCGCGCCGCCGGTGCCGTCCTGTCCCGGCTGGTCGGTCGCCGATCTGCTGATCCACCTGGGCTTCGTGCACCGGGGCGTGTTCAGCATCATCGACGACCGGCGCGACGGGCCGCCGGACGGCTCCGACCTGTCCTTCGCCGGGCTGCCGCCGGACCTCACGGGGTGGCCCGATCCGCAGCACGCGCCCAACCTCGGTCCGATCCCGGACGGGGTGCTCGACTGGTTCGAGGAAGGGGCGGCCCGGCTGGCGGCGCTGTTCGACGAGCGCGACGCCGGCGATCCGGCGTGGACGTGGTCGAAGGAGCAGACCGTCGGGTTCTGGGTGCGGATGCAGACCATCGAGGCCGCCGTGCACCGCTGGGACGCCGAGAACACCCTTGGCGTCCCGCACCCGATCCACGAGGACGTGGCGGCCGACGCGGTCACACAGACGTTCGAGGTCATGGTGCCCGCACGGCGGGAGTGGACGCAGGCGCCCGCCGGCTCGGGCGAGCGCTTCCGCTTCCGTCGCACGGACGGCGAGGGCGACTGGGCGGTCCACTTCGACGGCCCGGACGTACGGCTGTCCTCCGGGGCGGACGGCGGCGATTTCGACGTCGAGCTGGCCGGGAGCGCGTCGGACCTCATGCTGTTCCTCTGGAACCGCATCCCGGCCGACGGCCTCGACGTGCGTGGCGACAGGAGCAGGCTCGACCGCTACTTCGTCCTGGTGCCTCCCGTATGACCCCTCCTAGGAGCTCCGGGCGACGAGGCCCATCCCCAGGGCCAGCCCGTTGCGCGCCCACATGCCCAGGTGGGTCTTCGGCACCATCATGCGGACGTTCGGCCCGATCTGCTGCTTGCGCTTGACCAGCTCGCGGTGCCCCTCCTCGTACCGCCGGAAGGCGACCCGGTGGTCGGAGGTGCCCGCGAGCTCCTCGGCCAGCCGGTACGCCCCCACGACGGCCAGCTCCGCCCCGGCCCCCGACGCCGGGGAGGCGCAGTAGGCGGCGTCCCCCACGAGCGCCACCCGCCCCGACGACCACGAGGGCAGGCGCACCTGGCTCAGCGCGTCGAAGTAGAAGTCGGGGTCGGCGAGGGCCCCGTCGAGCAGTTCGCGCACCCGCCAGGACGTCTCGCCGCCGAACGCCTCCGTCAGCAGCGTCCTGTGCTGCCCGACGTCGCGATGGTCATAGGCCAGCGGCTCCGACCTGAAGATGAAGTACGCCTTCGCCTGGGCGTGGTTGCCCGACCGGTAGAGCCCCGCCATCTTGCCCGGAAGGTTGTACATCGTCACCCACCGGTCCTCCCCCAGCGCGGAGTCCGCGTTCGCGAACGCGAAGTAGTGCCCCATGTGCCGCAGGGCCCCCTCCTCCGGCCCGAAGGCCAGCCGCCGCACCGAAGAGTGCAGCCCGTCGGCCCCGACGACCAGGTCGAACCGCCGCGTCGAGCCTCCCTCGAACGACACCGTCACGCCGCCGCCGTCCTCCTCCATCGACCGGACGGAGTCGCCGAAGACGTACTCCACCTCCGGCCCGGTCACCTCGTGCAGCAGCGCCACCAGGTCACCCCGCATGATCTCGATCTCGCCGTTCCTGCTCATGTTCACGCGGGCCACGGCCCGGTCTGCCGCGTCCACGAACTTCATGCCCCGCACGTCCGCCGCCGCGGCCCTGACCCGCGGCATGATCCCCATCCGCTCGGCCACCTCGGTCGCCTCGTCCCGCAGGTCCACCCCGTTGCCGCCGGTGCGCAGCCGCGGCGCCCGCTCGACCAGCGTGGCCCGCATCCCGTGCCGGGCCAGCCAGTACGCCAGCGTCTGCCCGGCGATGCTCGCCCCGACCACCAGAACCTCAGTCATGCCTATGCCCCTCCTGACCGTTGGTCAGTTCAGGACTATAGGCTCCCGACCAACGGTCAGGCAAGGTCTAGAATCGGCGGCGTGACGGACGACACCCGCTCGCGGATCCTTCAGGTGGCGCACGACCTGTTCGCCGCGCAGGGCTATCACGCCACCTCGATCCGCGAGATCGCGGAGCGGCTCGAGCTGACCAAGACGGCGGTGCTCTACCACTTCCCCAGCAAGAAGGAGATCATCGCGGCCCTGGCCGAGCCCCTGCTGGCCGACATGGAGGCCGCGATCGACGCGGCCAACCGCGCGCCGGGGAGCGACGAGCGGCAGAAGCGGTGGGCGGTGATCGAGGGCCTGCTCGACGTCTGGCTGACGCACCGCGACCTGCTGAGGCTGCAGATGCGCGACCTCGCGCTGGCCGCGGAGGGATCGGTCTTCGACCGTTTTCGAGACGCCGCCTACCTGGCCCAGCACCTCATCGCCGGCCCGCTCGCCGACCACGTGGACCGCATCCGGGCGGCGCAGGCGTTCGGCATGCTCAGCGACCCCGTCGTGATGTTCGCCGACCTGCCGGCGGAGATGCTCCGCCCGGCCGTGCTGTCCGGCGTGGAACGCCTGCTGGAGGACCGTCCCGAACCTCCGGTGCAGGAGGCGCGCCGGCGCGGCAGACCGGGGGCGATGACGCCGGAGGCCATCGAGCGGGCCAGGCGCATGCACGCCTCGGGCCGGCACACCGCCGCCGAGATCGCCCGAGCCCTCGGCGTCTCCCGCGCCACCCTCTACCGCCACCTGTCCGCATAATATCGAGACATTTTCTGAGACGTTTTCGAGACACCGCCAGGGTGGCCGTCGCGGGAATCCTCCGCGCACGGGCGTTTAATTCGGTGGTGTCCGGACAGTCGGCGAAGCTACTGTTGCTGCAGGTCAGCGAGTGGGCACGCGGTTGTCAGCGCGCTGTCCCCTGCGGACCCGCGGCTCACCCGTACGGAATCGACCGACGGCGAGGCGATGGTCACCACTGGCGCCGTCCCAACGCCCCAGACGATCGCGAGCCGCGGGTCCCGCCCCCTCACCGCCCGGCGAAGCCGTCGAGCGCGGCGGACAACTCCTTGGAGAGCGTGCCGCTGCCGGTGTGCCCGGAGTCGTCCACGACGACCAGCTTGGCGTCCGGCCAGGCCTTCGCCAGCTCCCAGGCCGTCTCCAGCGGGCCGCCCAGATCGAGACGGCCGTGGATCAGCACGCCGGGGATCCCGGCCAGCCGCCCCGCCTCCCGCAGCAGCACGCCCTCCTCCAGCCAGGCGGCGTTGGAGAAGTAGTGGGAGCAGATCCGGACGAGCGCCATCACCGCCTCGGCCGGGCGGTCGCTGTAGGCGTTCGGCTTGCCGTTGGGCTCCATGGAGATCACCGCGTCCTCCCAGGTGACCCAGTCTTCGGCCGCCTTCGCGCGGACCTCGGGATCGGGGTCGGCCAGGAGCCGCGAGTACGCCGCCAGCAGCGCGAAGGTGTCACCGTCGCGGTCGGCCTCGGGGACGCCCCGCCTGAAGCGCTCCCACTCCTCCGGGAAGAACCGCCCGACGCCGCGGTAGAGCCAGTCGATCTCGGAGCGGCGCGTGGTCGTGACGGCCACGATGACCATCTCCGACACCCGCGCCGGATGGGCCTCGGCGTAGGCCAGCATCAGCGTCGAGCCCCACGACCCGCCGTAGAGCAGCCACCTGTCGATGCCGAGGTGCTCGCGCAGCCGCTCCATGTCGGCGACGAGGTGGTGGGTCGTGTTGGTGCTCAGGTCGACGGAGGGGTCACTGGCGTGCGGGCGGCTGCGGCCGCAGTTTCGCTGGTCGAACAGGACGATCCGGTAGCGCTCCGGGTCGAAGAGCCGGCGCACCCCCGTCTTGCACCCCGATCCGGGGCCGCCGTGGACGACGAGCGCGGGCTTCCCCTCCGGGTTGCCGCAGACCTCCCAGTAGACGAGGTTGCCGTCACCGGTGTCGAGCAGGCCGTGGTCGTACGGCTCGATGGGGGGATACATGGAACGATCGTATCGAGACGGCCGCGGTGGACCCGGTGGACCACCGCGGCCTGTCCGGTCAGGCGACCTTGGACGAGGGGGCCGACCAGGTGTTGCACGAGCCGGGGTCGCCGGCGGTGAAGCCGCGCCTGAGCCAGTGGCGCACCGCGGCCCGGCTGCCGAACTCGCGCACCTCGGCGGGGTCCTCGCTCAGCCGGAGGTTGACGAGCGCGTTCCAGTCGCTCAGGTTCCTGCCCTCGATCGGCCAGACGCTCTTGATGAAGGCGGCGGCGAAGCATTCGTTCTGGAGACTCATGCGGCGCTGCTGCTCATACAGCTCGGTCTTTTTGTCATAGGGCAATTTGTCGTAGGCCTTGGCGATTCCGACCAATTTCTGCACGTGGTAGCCGTACATGGAGGCCGCCGTCTCGAACAGCCAGAGGTCGTCGGGTTCGTCGAGCCAGTCCTTGCCGAGCTGGAAGGCCAGTGTCTCGGTGCGGTCGCAGTACCAGGTCTGGGAATTCAGTTTCTCGATGTCATAGCCGCACCACTTCTTCGGAATCCGGTCCATGTGCCGCACCTTGACCGGCCTGTAGGTCAGGCCGGCGTTCGTGAGGTGCTGTTCCCAGGTGGTTTCCAGGCAGGCGATGACCGCGTCGAGATAGGCGCGGGCCTGCTTGCGATTGTTCGGCTTGAGCGACGGCTCCGTACAGGTGGTCGTCGGCAGTGCGCCTGCCTTATAGAGCGGATTGGCGGTTAGTTGGGAGGATTTGACGGGGTATGCAGCTGCCTGGGCGGTAGCGGTACCCGCTAAGGGCATCATGAGGGCGCCCGCAAGCGCCGCGAACATGAGAAGTTTCACGAGTCGTGAGAATAGGACCTCCCGGTAAAGAGGGCTAGATACAACTATGAAGTAATTCAACCACCACTAAGGGTAATGATCTCTGCGGATAACCGGATTACCATCCGCAGGGAGCACCATGTACAAGCACGCCATTGCCGCATTCGCCGCGACTTCCGGCCTGCTGCTGGCCGCCGGGCCGGCCGCCGCAGAAGAGGGGGCCGTGGACACGGTCCTGTGCGGCAACAACAACGTCCTCAGCTACAACGGCCAGTCGTCCTGGACCGAGGACTTCCAGGCCCTGGCCGAATCGGTCTTCAACGAGTCGCCGCTGGGGCCGCCGTGGTCCGGGCGCCCGATCCCCGTCGACGGCCTGACCTGGGTCAACCGGACGACGACGTGCAGCCAGAGCATCCCCACGTACAAGGCCGGCGGCGTCGTCGGCCTGGTCGACGGGCTGCTCGACCCCGCACCCGCGGCGCCGTGCACGACGACGACGAGCACGTCGTCCTCGTCGCTGCTGGCCGCCCTGGGACTCACGCAGGTCGTCGACTCGCTCTGGCTGGGCGCGGTGCCCTGCGCCGCGACGAGCACCTGGTCCCCGACCAGCTGGTCACCGACCAGCTGGTTCCCGACCTGGTCCCCGGCCACCGGGACCTGGACGTTCGAGTCGCCGGGCGATCTCACGGTGGAGCAGCCCGTGACGCTCCTGGACACCACCGGGGTCTCGTCGCTGGTCAACCAGATCCTCGGCAACTGACGCGCCTCTGGCCTCATCGTCAGAGGGACGGGGCGAAGGGACTGCGACATGAACAGCGAGCACCCCGCACCGGCCCAACCGAAGACGGACGGCCTCGGCATCGCGTGAACCGAATGCGCCTGGCAGGAGGACACCATTCTCCTCTGCCGGCACACCGATGCCGAGCCGTCCCCCGTGGACGCGTTCCTGGGAGTTCACGATGCTGTACGCCGACACGGGCGGCGTACAGCGGGTGCCGCTGAAGCGGCCTGCGGTCAGCGGAATTCGTCCGCGTGGTCGGCGGCCCAGCGCCCGAACGTACGCGCCGGCGCCCCCGTGATCTCCTCCACCGTCGAGGTGATCAGCTCCGACCGCGGCCGCGCCTCCGCGCTGGCCAGCAGGGCCTCCACCAGGGCCGGCGGCCTCCCGTCCGCGAGCATCTGCTCACGCGCGGCCTGTACGGCCACCTTCTCGAACCGCAGCGGGCGCCCGATGGCCTCCCCGATCGCGCGCACCTGCTCGGCCCGGCCCATCACCTGCGGCCCGGTCAGCACGTACGTCGCGCCGTCGTGCCCGTCACCGGCCAGCACCTGGACCGCCACCTCCGCGACATCGCGCGGGTCGATCACCGCGGTGGCGGCGATCTCCGGCCCGCGCACAGCACCGGTGGCACGGATCTGCGCCGCCCATCCCCGGGTGTTGGAGGCGATGGTGTTCGACCGCAGGATCGTCCACCGCAGCCCGGACCTCTCGATCAGGCCCTCCATGTCGGCGTGCAGCTGGTTGATCGGGTCACCCTGCCGCTGCACCCCGTCGTCCACCCCCGACGACGAGAGGTAGACGACCCGGCGGGCCCGGCTCCTGATCACCTCCAGAACGGCGGAGGCGCCGTCGGCGGTGAGGAAGGGCCAGACCAGGAACACCGTCTCCACACCCGACAGCGCCCGCTCCAGCGTGCCGGGCACACCCAGGTCCCCCTCCACGGCCGCCACTCCCCCCGGAAGCCGCGCCGCCCGCGCATCCCTCACCAACGCCCGCACGGAACCACCGGCGGACACCAGCCCGGCCACCACCTGCCGGCCGACGTTCCCGGTCGCCCCGGTCACCAGAATCTCGGTCATGACCGGGTCAGCCCGGACGCGGACGGCGATATTCCGGCCGCTCCCGATCGGGTCGCCCTACGAAGGCAGCCACGAGGGCCACCAGGGCAGGACGCAACCATCGGGCGTGCCCTCGGTGGCGACGTCGTACATGACCATCGCCACCGGCCCCGCGATCGAGACACCGACGGCGAGCAGCGCCAAGACGGGCACCGGCCACACCCGGCCGGCCAGCGGGGGAAGCCGGGCCACCAGGTGCAACGGCAACGCCAGGATCGCCGACACAACCGAGACGACCGGAATGACGGCGAAACGGCTCAGCAGCCACAGCACCTCGGACAGCTTCTCGCCCGAGCTCAGATCGAGACCGCAATAGACCTGAGCGCGGGCCACCAGGGTCGCGTCGAAGTAGCTCCCGGCGATCGCGCACGCCAGGGCGACAACGACGGAAAGGGCGCACCCGAAGGTCCAGGACACCTCGCCGGCCTTTTCCAGTCTCCGGTCGATCACGCTGCCATCGAAGCAGACGGGTGTGCGCGTCTTACGCGCCCGATGTAAGGGCTCTGTGCAGAATCCGCGTGCCGACGATCCCGGCGTCCCGGGATCGACCTCGTCGAAGGCCGCATCCGGTTCGCCGGGCCGGCTGTGGAGGCTCGGCGGCGGGATACCGTCGGACGGTGGATGAGCAGACGCTTCCGGCGGCGGGTATGACGATCAGCGTACGGACGCGCCGGGACGTGGTGATCGTGGATCCGGAGCGTTTCCTGGCCGCGGCCCGCGCCGCCTACCATGACCTCTGGCCCGAGGCGGGCGAGGATGACGCCGCCGAGAACGTCCGCGACGTCTATGACGCCGTACACGTTCTGCTGGACCGGTTCGGGCAACTCGCGGCGGACGCGCCGGAGACGTCGCTCGGCCGCGGCGGGCTGCGGCCGGGCCGGCGCGTGGTGGACCGTCCGGACGGCCTGTCACCGGCGGGCGAGCTCCAGCGGATCGTGCTCGAGGATCCGATGCCGTTGCAGGACTACGGCTGCTTCCTCCCCGAAGATCCCTTCGCCCTGCCACCCGGCTCCCAGCCCTGAGCAGGACCGGTGTCAGCGCCGGACGCGTGCCGTCCAGACGATCGCGTACGCGACGGCCAGGAGCCCGAGGAGACGGGTGGTGTCGGCCATGCCGATGGCCGCGGTCATGGGCGCGACCGCGAGTGTCGACACGCCTTGGAACGCCGCCGAGAGGCTGAAGACCAGCACCATCACGCGTCCCCGTACATGGTCAGGCGTCGCCAGTTGCAGGCCGTTGAGGGCGAGGATCGCGCACGCGCCCACCCCGAGGTGGCCGACGAACGCCGCGGCCATTCCCGGGCCGAGTCCGGAGACGTGGGCGAGGACCAGGTATCCGAGACCGAAGAGGGCCAGGGCCGCCGCCGCCACGTACAGCCGCCGACGTGTCGAGCCGCCGGCGAGCCGCCTGCCCGCGAAGGGGCCGAGCACGGCGCCGAGGCCCTGCGCCAGGTACAGGGCGCCGACTCCCGCATCGCCGACGTGGAAGCGATCAAGGGCGTAGACCGGCAGGAGTCCGACCATTCCGTAGCAGATACGCAGCCCCGCGGTCAGCCACAGCAGGGCCGCGGCCACGGGGGTGGTTCGCAGGAACCGCCAGAGTTCGGCGGTGTCAGCGCGTATCCGTATGCGGCGCGTCGACACGGCGCTGGAGAAGGGCCGCTTGATCCTCGCGACGAGCAGCGCGGAGACGATGAACGAGGCGCCGTCCACGAGGAGCGTGGCCGAGGTTCCCCAGGCGGCGGTGACCAGGCCTCCCAGGCCGGCTCCGACGAGCAGGCCGGCCGAGTACAGGCTGCCGAGCACGGTCTGGGCCAGTGAGAGGTCTCGGCCGGTGACGAGGTTGGGCAGCGCAGCCTCGGGGATGGGACCGGACATCGCCGCGAGCACCGACAGGACGGCCAGGCCTCCCAGGGCCAGTGGTACCGAGCCGGTGTGGAAGGCGACGAGCAGCCCGCCCACCGGGACCACCGAGCCCAGGTCGCAGACGATCCGAAGACGTCGCCGGTCGAAGCGGTCGGTGAGCGGGCCGATCAACGGGAACAGCAGCACCCCGGGAAGGGAGTTGATCGCGAACAGCAGCGCCGTCCACCCCGGCGAGCCGGTGCTGTGGTAGACGAAACCGCTCAACGCGACGAAGGCGAACCAGTCGCCGGTCAGGCTCAGCGCGCAGGCGCCGACGAGGCGTCGGAAATCGGCGTTGCCGCGCAGCAGTGTGAAGAGGTCGCCGGAAGATCGGCGCCATGCAGGGAACACTCGGTGACTCCAGCGGTGCGTCCTTCCGGAGAAGGACCGGAAAGGGATGACGTCGTCGGCGCATCCGCTGGTCAGGCACAAAGGTGCTGCATGGCAGCATGGTAGTGCCTGTTCCTGCCGCAGGGCCTCGCTGCTCGGGCTGAATGAAAGTTTCACCGGCGGTTGAGCTGGCGGTAAATCCCTGGCCAGCGGCGATGGTTTCGGGGTTGACGCGTTTGCAGTGGCGCATTGACGGCAAGGAAAGCGCTTTCCTACTGTGGCGACGTTTCGCCCGCGCCTCCGTACCCGACACCTTGGAGAACGATGATGCGCCTGAAAGCCATCCTCACGTGCGCCGGCCTGTTAGCCGGCGCGTTCGTCGCACTGTCACCGACCGCCGCACAGGCCGCGCCGACGCGGTACGAGGCGGAGAGCTCGCCCGCGGTCTGTACCGGCACCATCGACAGCAACTGGTCCGGCTACTCCGGCAGCGGATTCTGCAACGGCAACAACGCCACCGGCGCCTCCGCCCAGTTCACCATCAACGCCGGCGCGGCCGGGACGGCGACGCTGAGCGTGCGGTTCGCGAACGGGACCACGACCGCCCGCCCCGCCGACCTGATCGTCAACGGGTCGACGGTCCAGAACGTCTCGTACGAGGGCACCGGCGCGTGGGACACCTGGGTCACCAAGACGCTCACCGTGTCGGTGCGGGCGGGCGGCAACACCATCCAGTTCAGCCCGACCACCTCGAACGGCCTGGCCAACCTCGACTACATCGACGTCGACGCGGGCGGCACCACCCCACCGACGGGCAGCGCGCTCTACGTGGCGCCGAACGGCAGGGACGGCGCGACCGGGACGCAGTCGGACCCGACGACCCTCACCTCGGCGATCACCCGCATCACCGCCGGCGGGACGATCTACGCACGCGGCGGGACCTACAACTTCTCGCAGACGGTCACCATCGCGGCGGGCAACAACGGCACCTCGAGCGCCCGCAAGAAACTGTCCGCCTACCCGGGCGAGACCCCGATCCTGAACTTCTCGGCCCAGAGCGAGGACCCGGCCAACCGCGGACTCGCCGTGAACGGGTCGTACTGGCACATCTACGGCATCGTCGTCGAGCGTGCCGGTGACAACGGCATCTTCGTCGGCGGCAGCAACAACATCTTCGAGCGCACGGAGACCCGGTTCAACCGGGACACGGGGCTGCAACTCTCGCGGATCGCCTCCGACACGCCCCGCGACCAGTGGCCGTCCAACAACCTCATCCTGAGCGCGTTGTCGCACGACAACGCCGACTCCGACGGCGAGGACGCCGACGGCTTCGCCGCGAAACTGACCGTCGGCTCCGGCAACGTCTTCCGCTACTGCGTGTCCCGCAACAACATCGACGACGGCTGGGACCTCTACACCAAGACGGACACGGGCGCCATCGGCCCGGTGACCATCGAGGACTCCCTGTCGTACAACAACGGCACGCTCAGCGACGGCAGCCAGGCCGGCAACGGTGACCGCAACGGCTACAAGCTCGGCGGCGAGGACATCGCGGTCAACCACACCATCCGGCGCAGCATCGCGTACCGCAACGGCAAGCACGGCTTCACCTACAACCGCAACCCCGGCACGATGACGGTGTCGGACAACGTCAGCATCGACAACACCGAGCGCAACTACTCGTTCGACGCCGGCACCTCGGTGTTCCGCAACAACACCTCGTGCCGCAGCGGCAGCGGGACCAATGACCGGATCGTCGGCAACTCCGACAGCTCGAACCAGTTCTGGTCCGGCTCGAACGGGTCCCGGTGCTCGTCCTACAGCGGCGCCCTGCACTGGTCCTTCGCCTCGGACGGCCGCCTCGTCGTGACCTTCGGGTGACGCCGTGACAGAGGGGGCGAGTACGCCACCGTACTCGCCCCGCTCTCGGCGTTCAGCGGGAAAGATAATGGAGCGTGTGCTCTAGAATTGTGTATCTTGGGGCATGCATCCCGTTTTTCCGACGACAGTGCAGGAGCTTGCGCATGCCCTCGTTCTCCCATGCCCGCCATATCGGCGCCGGCGCCGTGCTCGCCTTCGCGCTCGTCGGGTTACCTGCCGGGGCCGCGTCCGCCGAGCCCGGCACGACCGGCGTCACCTTGGCCGCCCAGGACCAGCCCAAGCCGGCCCGCCCCACGCTGGAGGCCATCAAGCAGCGGGCCGCCCAGGACGGGGTCCCCCTGGAGCAGGCCGTCAAGGACTACATCAGCGCCACCGCCGCCAAGCAGACCTTCTCGGCCGCCGCCCAGCCCGACGGTCCCGTGGACACCCCTGACGTCATGGTGGACGACCTGCACGCGGGCGAGATCGAGGACCTCACGCGCATCGCCGCCGCCGAGGGCATCGGGCTGGCCGCCGCGATCGACGCGATCTCCTGGCAGCCCCAGTTCGAGAAGGTGGCCGCGGAACTCGAGACCGGCTTCCCCGCCGAGTTCGCCGGAGCGGTCAAGTACGACGACAGCGCCTGGTTCGGCTTCAAGGGAGACGTCCCGGCCAAGGCGGTCGAACTCGCCAGAACCCTCCCCATACGCGTCGACCTGGTCGGCGACCGCGGCTTCTCCGAGCAGGAACTGGCCGCCGCCGGCACGGCCACCCACGCGACCGTCCTGGCCAACCCCGCCGTGCAGGACGCCACCACCTCCTACGACGTACGCACCGGGACCGTCACCGTGGAGGCGCAGTCGAGCACGCCCCTCACCGCCCAGGGCCTGCTGCCCCGGCAGGCGTCGGAGGCCGGGATCCAGGCCCAGGTCACCCTGGTCGACAAGGTGTCGCAGCCGCAGGACAGGTACATGCGGGGCGGCGGCTCGCTCGGTAACTGCACCTCGGGCTTCAACCTGAAGTACATCCACAGCAACACCAAGCGCCACGGCACCGCCGGCCACTGCGCGCAGAACTACCCCACCCGCACGTACTCCAACCACAGCACCCACGGCGGCTCGACCACGGTGAAGCGCGTCTGGTGGGCGGTCGGCGACTGGGGCGACCTCTCCTACTACACCGTCGGCTCCAAGACCGCGGGCCGCACGTTCTACCACGACTGGAACAAGACGAGGTACGCCGACGACCGTTCGGCCATGCCCTCCATAGGCACGCGTATCTGCCATTTCGGCATCACCAGCGGCGGGAGCTGCGCCAAGGTCGCCCGCCGCGACGTCTCCGCCGGGGGCATGAAGCACATGGTGGTCATGGACAAGAACATCAGCGAGGGAGGCGACTCCGGCGGACCCTGGTACTACGCCGGGACCGCGTACGGCATCCACTTCGGCCTGATCAGCGGGAAGTCGGCGTTCACGCCCGCGTACCTGTACCAGAACCGTGGCTACGACGTCTGGCACCGCTGACGGACACGGCGTGAAGGAGGAGGCAGCATGAGCCGGGCCGCCGTGGCACTGGCCGTGACGCTCCTGACGGCCGCCACCGCCTGCACCGGCGGTGGCGGCACGGGGGCGACCACGCCCGGTCCCGACCAGTTCGCGGTCACGGGCGACGACCCCTCGATCGTCGTCCACACCCTCACCTACGGCGCCGACATGAAGGTCGGCGGCACCCTGAGATACCAGGCCGAAGGCCGGTGCCTGACCGTCTCCGCCACGAGGGGCGGGAAGGAGGCGATCTTCACGCCGATCTGGCCGGCCGGCACGCGCCCCGTGGAGGACGGCGGGCGGCGGGGCGTGGACGTCCCCGGCTTCGGCCGCGTCATGGACGGTGACACGGTCGAAGCCGGAGGTGACGAGCGACCGGCGGGGGACGACTGGCCGGGCACCGCGAGGCTCTGCCCGCCGAGCGGCATGGTGATGGTGTTCAACGCTGGCTCGTTCCGCCGCTGACCCCGCGATCCGCCGCGCCCAGCTCCAGGTGGGAGCCGGTGAACGCGGCCCGCAGGCGCCGATCGTGCGTCACGACCACCAGCGCGCCCCGGTAGGCGGCCAGCGCCTCCTCCAGTTGCTCCACGAGCATCGGCGACAGGTGGTTGGTCGGCTCGTCGAGCAGGAGCAGGTCCACGGGCTCGCTCACCAGCCGCGCGAGCTCGATCCGGCGCCGTTGCCCGTAGGAGAGCTCCCCCAGGCGCGACCCGAGGTCCGACGGCCGGAAGAGCCCCAGGACGAGCAGCGCGTCCGCGTGCTCGTCCAGGCTCCCGGGACGCCCGTCCGCGTAGGCCCGCAACACCGTCCGGTCCGCCGGCCCGAGGCCCCCCTCGTCCTGCCGGAAGAACCCGACCCGGCCGGCCCGCCGTACCTCGCCCGCGTCCGGACGCAGCTCCCCGGCGAGCACCCGCATCAGCGTGGTCTTGCCCGCCCCGTTCGGGCCGGTGACGAGCAGCCGTTCACCGGCGCGGACGGCCAGGGAGTCGAGGCGAAGCCGGCCCGCCACCACCACGCCGTCGAGCGCGGCCACCTCGGCTTCGGAAGCGGTCCCCGCGGTGGCGAAGGTGGCGGTGAAGCGCAGCGGCTCGGGAAGCGGCGGCGCCGGGTGCTCGGCGAGCCACCGTAGCCGCTGCTGGGACTGCCGGATGCGCCCGGCGGCCCCGTGGGTACGCGAGCGCGCCCGCCAGGCGCCGGTGCCCATGCCCGCCTTGGCGACCTTGCGCGGGATCCCGGCCAGCCGGCCCGCGTTGGCCGCCACCAGCGTGGCGTGCCGGTCCAGCTCCGTCTTCCACTCCTCGTGGGCCCGCGCCTGTGCGGCGCGTTCGGCGGCCTTGGCGACGAGGTACCCGGCGTAGCCGTCGCCGTAGCGGCGTACCTGCCCGTCGGCGACCTCCAGGATGGCGGTGGTCACCCGCTCCAGGAACATCCGGTCGTGCGTGATCGCCACGACCGTGCCACGGTGGGCGCGCAGGCGCTGTTCGAGCCAGGCCACGGCCTGGTCGTCCAGGTCGTTGGTCGGCTCGTCGAGCAGCAGCAGCTCAGGATCGGACGCCAGCGTGGCGGCCAGGGCGAGCCTGGCGCGTTCGCCGCCGGAGAGCGTGCCCAGCGCTCGGCTCCGGTCGAGCCCGGGCAGCCCGAGCCCGTGCAGCGCGATCTCCACCCGGACGTCGGCCTCGTAGCCGCCCCGTGCCTCGAACTGCGCCACGAGCCCCGCGTACGCCTCCGTGTCCGCCTCCGTGTCCGCCTCCGTGCCCGCCTCTTCGAGCGACCGTTCGGCCGCCCGCATCCGGGCCTCGAGCTCTCGCAGGTCGGCCAGCGCCAGGTCGACGGCGTCGGCCACCGTCGCGTGCGGCGGCAGCGCGAGCGACTGCGGCAGGTGTCCGACGCCGCCGGGTGCGACGACCAGGAGCTCGCCGTTGTCCGGCCGCTCGGCGTTCGCCATGAGCCTGAGCAGCGTGGACTTGCCTGACCCGTTGTCGCCGATCACTCCGATCCGCTCGCCGGGTCTGACGGTGAGCGACACCCGGTCCAGGACGACGCGGGTGCCGTAACGCTTGGTGATCTCGGTGAGCGCGAGTTGGGCAGCGGTACGCAAAAGGCATGCCTCCTTTTCGAGGATGAACAAACGGGGTGAGGTGGTCAGCCCGGCGCCTTCCGGCTGAGGTGCTCCCAGGCCCGGTACTCCTCCGTGCGGGCCTGCTCCATCTGCTGGACCATGTCGTACGAGGCGCCACCGACGATCAGCCGCAGCGGCGGCTCCGCCAGCTCGACCAGCTCCATGATCACCGGCGCCGCGGTGCTCGGGTCGGGACCGGCGTCCTCACCCCACATCTCGGCCAGCTGGGCGTGCAGCGGCTCGTTCTCCGGACGCCGCTCCGCGAGCGTGGTGCCCCGCGTGAACAGGTCCGTGCCGTACCCGCCCGGCTGCACGATCGTCACCTTGATCCCGAACGGCGCCACCTCCATCGCCAGCGCCTGGCTCGCCGAGTCGAGCGCGGACTTGCTCGCCGCGTAGAACCCGACGGACGCGAACCCGCCGCCGGACCCCATCGAGGTGACCTGCAGGATGTGGCCGGACCCCTGCGCCCGCAGGTGCGGCACCACGGCCTGGGCCACCCAGACCGCACCGAAGAAGTTGACGTCGAACTGGGCGCGGATCTGCTCCTCGGTGGCCTCCTCCACCATGCCGAACAGCAGCGTGCCGGCGTTGTTGACCACGACGTCGAGCCGGCCGAACGCCGCCGCTGCCTCGTCCACGACCTTCCGGACGGCCGCGCGGTCGCGGACGTCCAGCGTCAGCCGTACGAGGCTGTCGGGGTGGGCGGCGGCGAGGCCGGCGAGGGGGCCGAGGTCGCGGGCGGCGGCCACGACGCGGTCTCCGGCGGCGAGCGCCGCCTCGGCGAAGGCCCTGCCCAGGCCCCTCGACGCGCCGGTGATGAACCAGACTCGGGCAGTCGTCACACGGACTCCTCATCACTATGAGACGATACGGTCCGTCTCGTGATGACAAGGTATACAGGCGTTCCCCTTCTACGTCAAGACGGACCGTCTCGTCTCGCCTGGACGGCATGCGGCTGCCCGCACCGTCACCGGGTTCGCCAGGTCAGGCGCCGGGCACCGGGCGTGCGCGGGGCCGGCGCATCAGCAGCACCGCGACCAGCAGGAACAAGAGCCCCGCTCCGGCGGCCGCGCCGCCCACGACGACGTAGGTCATGTCGATCGGCGGGTTGGTGGTCGGCGGGGCGACCGGCCCGCCACCGAGGTACTCCTTCCCCTTGTACGGGGCCGCTTCGATCTTCGTGTCCTTGGCGGCGCCCGCCGCCCGCACCGCCGCCGCCGCGTCGATCAGCCCGAAGCCGAGGAACACGTTGTAGCCGGACGGCGGCTTCCTGGCGGTCCGCACCAGGATGTCGCGTACCTGCCGGGGCGTCAGATCGGGATTGCGGGACAGCATCAGCGCCGCGGTGCCCGCCGCGAGCGCGCAGGCCGGGGAGGTGCCGTCCCCCATCCGGTAGTCGCCGCGGTTGTCGGCGGCGTAGATGTCCACGCCGGGTGCGGTGATCGTGTTGTACGTGTGCACCTGGGAGAAGTCCGCCCGCGCGCCGCCCGGCCCCATCGCCGCCACCGCGATCACTCCCGGGTAGGCGGCCGGGTAGGAGACGACGTTGTTCGCGTCGACCTCCAGCGGGTCGGTGGATCCGCCGTTGCCCGCGCTGGCCAGCAGGATGGCCCCCTTGCCGAGAGCGTAGTCGACGGCCGCGGCCGTGGTCTCGTCGTAGCCGCTGCCGAGGCCCCACTCGTCGGTGCCGAGGGACATGGAGATCACCCGAGCGCCCTTGTCGACGGCGTACCGGATGCCCTTGGCCAGCGCGGTGGCCGCCTTGATGCTCTCCTTGTCGGCGGCGGTGCCGCCGGACTTGGCGGCGGACTCCGCGCGCTTGCGCGCCGGGTCCTCCCGGTCCCAGATCACCCGTACCGAGAGCACGCGGGCCTGCGGGGCGACCCGCAGCACGCTGGAGGCCATGGCGGTGCCGTGCGCGCCCCAGTACGACTGCCCGGGCTTCGCGCCGCCGCCGATGAAGTCGGGACCGTTCGTCACCCGTCCGCGGAACTCCGGATGGTTCTTCACGACCCCGGTGTCCAGGACCGCGACGGTGACCCCCTTGCCCTGTCCGAGCCGCTGCGCGGCCGGCACCTTCATGATCTGCTGTTCCCAGCCCCGCGGTGCCTCGGCCACGGCTGGCGCGGCGGTGGCCGCGACCAGTCCGGCGACCATGACGGCCGCGCAGGTCAGCCTGCGAATCATGCCCCCACCTTCCGGGCCTCCGCGTACAGCCGGGTGGCCAGGCTCTCCGCGAGCCCTTGCGCGGTGTACGCCCACGCCTCACGGTCCTCGCGCTGCGGGAACTCCCTCCTGCCCCACGGCTCGGGCAGCCGTCCGGGCCTGCGGCCGTCCGCCGGCCCCGTGGTGACCGCCACGAACATGGGCACGTCCCCAACGGTCCGGCCGCCGTTGCCGGTGCGCGCGGAGTCCTTCCACTGGGTGCCGGGCGCGGCGAGAGCGCGTACCGCGTGGTCCGGCTTCCGCTGCGCCTCACGCACGATGCCCTCCAGGTCGACGCGGGGCTGCGACTCGCGGAAGGCGACCAGGGCCACGGTGGCGGCCGTCCCTCCGGTGTCGTCCACGTACGTGGCGCGCACGGCCGCGACACAGCCCCGCTCAGTGGCGACCCGGGCCAGCTCGCCGGAGAGCGCCGCCCGGCAGGAGGTGTCGGAGGAGATCGCGGCCCTGGTCCAGCCGCGCTCGTCGTTCGGAGAGGAGTAGCCCTTGTCGGGGTGCTCCCGGCCGAGCCGCGGCGGTAACAGCTTCTCGACAGGCACGTTGCGCCACAGCTCTTTGGAGTACGCCGAGTTGTGGATGACCTGCCGGCTGTTGGAGTAGGCGTGCGCGATGAGCGCGCCACCGCCGAGCACGGCCAGCAGACCGAAACCCGCGACGACCAGCCCGACGAGGACCCGCCAGGCGCTGCGCTGCGGCCGCACCGGCCCGGTCGGCGGTGGCGGCTGCTGGTAGGGGCCGGGCGGGTACGGCTGGGGAGGCCCCGGGGGCGGCTGAGGGGGATGGAACCCCGGCCCGGAGCCGGACGGGGGGTACATCAATGTCTCTCCTGTCGTGCGAGCGGGCCGATCAAGGTTCCGTTTAAGCCCCTCTGATCGATTTGCGCGTTCTGACCCTATCGGTGCTCGGCGGATCACCTCCCCGGACTTCCTTGACCTCAAGTGCGATTCAGCTTCTAGCGTCGTCGGCGGCGGACGAAAGGAGTTCGACTGTGACGACACTTGTCACGGGCGCCACCGGGAACACCGGCCGCCATGTGGTGACGGAGCTGCTCCGCCGCGGGGAGCCCGTTCGGGCGCTGACCCGCGATCCGGTCGCGGCGGCCGAGAAGGTGCCGGCCGAGGTGGAGCTGGTGGCCGGCACGCACCACGAACCGGCGACGTTGGACACCGCCCTCGACGGCGCCGGCCGATTGCACATCACGGTGACGACGGGACTCGCCGAGGTCGGTCCCGAGTTGGTCCGGCGGGCGATCGCCGCCACCCCCAGCGATTCCGCCACGACCGTGGACGACACCGTCGAACGGGTGATCGGCCGTCCGGCGCCTACGTTCGCGCAATGGGTGGCGGAGCACGCCGAACGTTTCAAGATCAGCCGTTAGGCCGCCCGCCGAGATCGGGCGGGGTCTCGCCGTGCGGCTCGGCTTCAGGCGAAGAATCGCGTCAGGTGCTTCACGACGAGCTCGGGCTGCTCCTCGGGGATGTAGTGGCCGCTGTCCGGCACCAGCACCACCTCGACATCGGTGCCCTTGTCCGGCAGCACCGCCTGAAGGAGCAGGTGACCTCCCTCTCCGCCACCCAGACCCAGCAGCGGGGCGGTCACCTTGCCGTAGGTCTTCTCGTCGGCGATGTCCTGCCCGAACGCCCGGTACCAGGCATTGCCCGCCCGGATCGCGTCCGGCGTGGAGTAGGCGCGGGCGTAGATGTCACGATCGCGGTCGCCGATGGAGGCGGGATTCTCGACCAGGTAGTCGCACATCCAGTCGATCAGCTCGCGGGAGCGGCCGGCGAGCAGGCGTTCCGGCAGGCCGGGCACCTGGTTGAAGGCGAACCACCACAGGAAGCGGCCCGGCCCGGCGTGGATGTCGCCGTCGACCTGCTGGCGTCCGGGCCGAGGGAGCAACGAGAAAGTGTAGAAGCGCTCGTCAGGGTGGGCGATGTCCAGCAGGGCGATGCGTCGGACGTGAGCGGGATGGTTCGCGGCGAAGGCGTAGGCGACCATGCCGCCGATGTCGTGGCCGGCGATGTCCACCCGGTCGTGGCCCAGCCGGCGCACGAGTCCGAGGACGTCAGCGGCCATCGTCTTCTTGTCGTAGCCGGAGGCGGGCTTGTCCGAGCCGCCCATGCCACGCAGATCGACGGCGATCACCTGGTGGTGTTCGGCGAGCGGCGGCATGATCTTGTGGAACTCCCACCACGTCTGCGGCCATCCGCCCAGCAGCACCAAGGGCCTGCCTTGCCCGCCCATCACGTAGTGCAGGCGAGTCCCGTTGACGTCGGCGTGACTGCTGACGAACCCGCCCGGCAACGACCGCGCCAGCTCGGCGTCGGACAGTGCTTTCGGCATGTGATCCTCCCAATGTACGGGAGTACCGTACATTAGCCGACTACGGCAGTACCGTACGATCGGACCATGGCTGCTCTTCTGCATCCGACGACCGAGCAGTTGCAGTTGGAAGACGTGCTCGCCGCACTCGGGCACCCGGTCCGGATGACGATCGTGCGCGCTCTCGCCTCCGGCGAGGAGACGTACTGCGGGGCGATCGAGACCGGAGCGCCGAAATCCACCCTCACGCATCACTGGCGGGTCCTGCGGGAGAGCGGCGTGATCCGCCTGCGCCACTCGGGACGCAGAAACTACCTCACCCTGCGCAGAGACGATCTTGAGGAGCGCTTTCCCGGGCTCCTCGCCGTCGTGTTCCGGTGAGCACGGCGTCGGCCACGCATTTGCCCTGACACTGACGTCAAGGATGTAGCGTGCCCGCGGACTCTGACCTCGAGGATGACGATGAAATTCGCGATCAGCTACTCCACGGCCGACGGGCTCGACCCCGACAGGCTCGTAACATATGCCCGCCATGCCGAGGATTGCGGCTTTGAGGGGCTGTACCTGCCCGAGCACGTCGTGCTGTATCCCGGCGCCGCGGTCGGCCCCTTCGAGTTCCCGCCGTCCCTGCCCTTCCCCGATCCGCTCGACTGCCTGGCCTTCGTCGCGGCGGCCACCCGTCGCATCCTGCTCGGCACCGCCGTGCTGCTGCTGCCGTACCACCATCCCGTGGTCCTGGCCAAGCGGCTGGCGACCATCGACGTGCTGTCCAAGGGACGGATGCGGCTGCTCACCGTGGGGCTGGGCACGCTGCCCGGTGAGGCCAGGGCGATGGGAGTCGACTTCGGCACCCGCGGACGCCGTACCGACGAGGCCATCGACGTGCTGCGGCTGCTGTGGGGAGGCGACGAGAAGGGTGTCAGCTTCGACGGCGAGTTCTTCGGCTTCGACGACGTGACCAGCTACCCGAAGCCGTACTCGGGCACCCACCTGCCGATCCACGTCGGCGGGTCGAGCCGGGCGGCCGCGCGGCGCGCCGGTCGGCGCGGCGACGGCTATTTCCCCGGCGGCGCCCTCACTCCGGAGGAACGCGCGATCCAGTGGGAGCTGGCCCGGGCCACCGCCGTGGAGGCCGGCCGTGACCCCGGCGCGCTGGAGCACACCCGATGGGGGTCGATCGACATGTCCGCCGAACGGGTCGAGGCCTTCGCCGCGCAAGGCGTTACCCGCGTCGTGGTCGGCCCCACCTCGGCGGATCCGGAACAGCAGCGTGATGAGATGTCCGCGTTCGCCGAGCGGTTCGCCCTCCTCAGCGTCCGCTGACCTGCTCCGGCGGTGGACAGGCGGCGAGAGCGCGCGCTCAGTTGCCCACGCCGAGGCCGGACATGAACACGGACGGGTATCGGTCGCCGCGCGCCGAGCCCGGCGGCACCGCCTTCTCGATTTCGGCGAGGTCGTCCGCGGTGAGGCCCAGGCCCATCGCGGGCAGCGCCTCGGCCAGCCGCTCTCGGGTACGGGCGCCGACCAGGGGCACGATGTCCTCACCCTGTGCGGCCACCCAGGCGATGGCCAGCTGGGCGACGGTGCGGCCCCTCGCCTCGGCGACCCGGCGCAGAGCGTCCACGAGGGCGAGGTTGTGCTCCACGTTCCCGCTGGAGAAGCGCGGGCTGAAGCCGCGGCTGTCACCCGAGCCGGCGGTGTGGCCTGCGGTCCAGTGACCGGAGATGAGGCCGCGGCCGAGCACGCCGTACGCGGTCAGGCCGACGCCGAGCTCCCGCAGCGTGGGCAGGACGTCCGCCTCCACCGCGCGGGAGATCAGCGAGTACTCGATCTGCAGGTCGGCGATCGGGTGGACGGCGTGGGCCCGGCGGATCGTCGCCGCGTCGACCTCCGAGAGGCCGATGTGCCGTACGTACCCGGCCTCGACCAGCTCCTTGATCGCGCCCACCGTCTCCTCGATCGGGACCGCCGGGTCCAGCCGGGCGGGACGGTAGATGTCGATGTGGTCGGTGCCCAGCCGGGCCAGCGAGTAGCCCAGGAAGTTCTTCACCGCCTCGGGCCGGCCGTCATGCCCGCCGAACTCATGGCCCGGCCCCCGCAGCATGCCGAACTTGACGCTCAGCCGGTAGCTGTCGCGATCCCGGCCGCGCAGCGCCTCGGCGAGCAGCAACTCGTTGTGACCCATGGCGTAGAAGTCGCCGGTGTCGATGAGCGTGACGCCGGCCTCCAGCGCGGCGTGCACGGTGGCGATGCTCTCCGCGCGGTCGGCCGTGCCGTACGCGCCCGACATGCCCATCGCGCCCAGGCCCAGCGCGGAAACGGCCGGTCCGGTGCGGCCCAGGGTTCGTCTCTGCATCACGTTCTCCCTCGTTCTCGATGTCGTCCCCAACCATGCGCCCGAACCGGGGCGGGCGGGAGCGGAGCGTTCATCGTGGGAGAGCCGCTCCCTGGCTCGGCTCGCCGGCCGCGAGGCAGTATGAAGCCATGCAACGTGACCAGCTCGCCGACTTCCTGCGCCGCCGCCGCGAGGGGATCCGGCCGGCCGAGGTGGGCCTCGCCGACGGCCCCCGCCGCCGCACCACCGGCCTGCGCCGGGAAGAGGTGGCGCTGCTCGCGGGCATGTCGGTGGACTATGTCGTACGCCTCGAGCAGGGCCGCAGCAGTCAGCCCTCGACGCAGATGCTCGGCGCGCTGGCCCGGGCGTTGCGCCTGTCCGACGACGAGCGTGACCACCTGTTCCACCTGGCCGGCCACCGGCCGCAGCCCGCCGACGGGGTGGCCCGCCTGGCCCGCGCCGGCCTGATCCGCATGCTCGACCTGCTCGGCGACACCCCGGCCCTGGTGCTGTCCGACCTGGGCGAGATCCTCGCCCAGAACCGCGCGGCCGTCCTGCTGACGGGCGACCACACCGGCTTCTCCGGCGACCGGCGCTACATCGTCTACCGCTGGTTCACCGACCCCGCCACGCGCGCCGTCTGCCCGCCCGAGGAGCAGGAGCATCGGGCCCGACAGTTCGTGGCCGACCTGCGCGCGGCCGCCGGCCGCCGCTCCGGCGACCCCGTGGTCGCCGGGCTCGTCGACCGGCTGCAGGCCGCGAGCGCCGACTTCCGCCGGATATGGGCCGAGCACGAGGTGGCCGTACGGCGCGGCGACCGCAAAACCCTGCTGCACCCGCGGGTGGGCCGCCTGGTGATGGACTGCGAGACCCTGGTCACCCCCGATCAGGGCCAGGAATTGCTGGTGCTCACCCCGGCGGACGCCGAGTCCCGCGAGCGGCTGGAGCTGCTGCTGGTGCTCGGCATCGAGGAGTTCCCCACGGGCACGCCCGTACGGTGAAAGCCGCTTCCTCCCTGCCTCAATCCGACAGAAGGGCCCGACGCCGTACTCGCCGCGTGGCGGCCAGTCCTCCCACCAGGCCGCTCACCGCGCAGACCAGCACCAGCCCGGCGTACTGCGGCAGAGAGTAGGCGAACCACGGCTCGCCGGTCGCGGCCTTGCCGAGCATGGTGAGCGAAGCGGCGGCGATGCCCGTTCCGAGCAGCGTACCGATGCACGTCACGATCAACGTCTCCCAGCACACCGCTCTCGCGAGCTGCCGCGGCTTGGTCCCCACCGTGCGCAGCAGCCGGATCTCTTCCGTCCGCTCGGCCATCGTCATGGCCGTCGCGTTGAGCACCGAGATCACCGTGTAAGCCACCGCCGATCCCACCAGCACCGGGGCCGCCCACGCCGACGGCCCGGTACGGGTCACCCCCGCCACCGCATCGGTGGTCGCCACGGCGAACAGGAAGGTGCACGCCAGCGCCACGGTCAACATCACCGGCGACGCCGCCGCCATCGCCCGGCGCGGCTGAGCGACCAGCGAGGACCTGGCCAGCATCCCGGCGCCCGGATCGAGCCGGGCAGCCAGGGCTCCGAGCAGCCATCCCATCCCCCGTACCGCGACGGGGCCCAGCGCGGACGCACCCACGCAGAGCGCCATCGTCGCCCCCAGCGCAGTCGGCGGCGCGTTCTTCGACGTGACCTGCGGCACGAGCCACAGCAGCACGCCGCCGCCGGCCAGCGCCGCCGCTCCGACGACCGCCCTGGACCAGGGCAGCAGCCGCCGCTGCGCCGCGCTGTCCCGCAGCACCTCCAGCGGCCCCACACGCACCGCCTTGCGCGCCGCGACCCGGGCCGCCAGCAGCGTCACCGCCAGCCCGACCACCAGCGCCACGACGAACGGCCCCGTCGTGACCTCGACCGGGACGCCTCCCGGCGCCAACCCGGTCATGCGCATGAACGCCGCCATCAGCGCGGCGTACGGGACGGCCAGCACGCAGCCCGCCACGCCCGCCAGCACGGCCACCACCAGCGCCTCCGCCGTGATGAGCCGGCTCACCTGCCGCGGCCTCATGCCGACCGACCGCAGCAACGCCCAGGTCCTGCGCTGCCGCAGCACGTGCAGGCTCAGCGTGCCCGCGACCACGAAGATCGACACGAATCCCGACACCACGGCCGACAGCACCAGCAACCCCATGACGCCGTTCAAGTCGTCACGTGCGCCCGCGCCGGCGACCACCAGGCCGCTCCCGCCGATCAGCATCACGGCCAGGACCACCGCCGCGAACGAGGCGGCGAAGCCCATCCGATTGGTCCGTACGTTGTTCCAGGCCAGGACGAGTGTCACCGGCGGCCGCCCAGCCGCAGGCCGATCTGGTCGGCCGAGGGCCTGTCCAGAACCTCGACGATCCGCCCGTCGGTCAGGAACAGCACGCTGTCCGCCCGGGCCGCCGCCTCCGGATCGTGCGTGACCATGACCACCGTCTGGCCGAACGCGTCGACCGCCTCCCGCAGCAGTGCCAGCACCTCGTGCCCGGTACGGCGGTCCAGCGCCCCCGTCGGCTCGTCGGCGAACAGCACTTCCGGCCTGCCGAGCAGGGCACGCGCGATCGCCACCCGCTGCTGCTGGCCACCGGACAACTGCGACGGGCGATGCCCCTCCCGCCCGGCCAGCCCGACCCGGTGCAGCAGCTCGCGCACGCGTGACGGGTCGGGCCGCCGCCGGGCCAGCCTGCTGGGCAGGACCACGTTCTGCCAGGCGGTCAGCGACGGCACCAGGTTGAACGCCTGGAAGACGACGCCGACCCGGTCGCGGCGCAGCACCGCCAGTTCGTTCTCCCCGAAGCGGGTGATGTCCTGCCCGGCGATGCGAACCGCCCCCGAATCCGGCCGGTCCAACCCCGACGCGCACTGCAGCAACGTGCTCTTGCCCGACCCCGACGGGCCCATCACCGCGGTGAAACTGCCGCGCGGGAATCCGATGCTGACCTGCCGGAGCGCGACCACTTCGGTGGCGCCTTTCCCATATGTCCTGGTCACTTCCTCAAGGTGGACCGCATGGTCGATCATGATCAACAGCGTGCCGGAACGCGCACGCCTCACCCATCCGGCATCTCCCTGATCGGCCCCTGAGGCGCGCTGACATCTCACCCACTCCTTGGTCGGCGCCGCGTTCGCAGGCCGTATGATCATCGGCCATGACGCGAGCTGAGCCCGCCGATCACCGGCGGTTTCTCGACGCCGTTGCCCGAGCGATGTCCGAAGAGGACGACATCTGGCACTTCCAGACGCCGGCGGGCGGGTCCACGCGGGTGGCCCGCGCCGTCGACGACGAGTTGAAGGTGGTGGCGCTCATCGACGCGTGGTCGCTCGATGCGACGGTCACCGTCGACGACGTCGCGCGCGTGGCGGACCTTGCCGCCCAGGTGGGAACGACCGCCGCTTCGGAAGGGCGGCCCGCAGCGTTCTTGTGCTCGCGCCGCACGCCGACCGAGGAAGCCGTCAAGGCCGCCTACCTGCGTAACCTGCGGATTCTGAGCGTTCATCCCACGGGTGAGGGCTCCTGGGGCTACGACATGGCCATCCTGTCCCACCAAGAGTTCACGCAGCCGCCGAACGCTCCCACCCTCAGCGAGCATCAGTGGAGAGCCGTACACGACGGCAGTGACGGCGCGGTCTTCCGCGACGCCCGGCAGAGCCCGATCGCCTCGTTCGCGGGGCTGTGCGCCGTGCTGGCCTGGCAGGAGGAGGGGGCCTCTTGGGGGTCCCGGCGTTTCGACCTGCCCGCCGGGACGTCGATGGTCGTCCCCGACCAGCCACCTCTGCCCGTCGCCGGTGTGACCCTGCGGTTCCACAAGGAGACCCGTCCGCTGCGGGGCTCACGGGAGGAGAGTGCCTTCGCGGATCTCCTGACCGACTGGCTGTGGGGCTGACGAGCCGCGATCTTCGGTCGTACCGCGTTCCCCAGGACGGAAGACCTCACCCGCGTCGCCTCGTACCCGGGCGCCGACCCGCCGCATCCTCCTGCTCCCACGCGAGTGCTAGCTTCCCGCTGGGGGTTGGCCCTGCGGGCCGCCGGCGTCGTCCCAGTCCGTGCTGTCGACGACGACGCACGGGCCGACCTTGCCGGGGATCATCAGTGTCGAGAGCACCCACCACGTCTTCGGCGGCTCCGCCGCAGGGTCTCCGTCCTCGTCCCCGGCGAACTCCAGGACCAGCGTCTTGTCCTTGTCGAGGAGCCGGGGATCGATGTCCAGCCCGCCGTTCCGCATGCGAATCGCCCCTTCTGCCGGAAGGGTGCTCATTCCTCTGTTCTTTTCACACTGCTTGCGGGCCTCGAGGTACGTGACGTCCGCTCTGACGCCCGCCGCCTGCAGGTCCCGTTCCAGTTGGTCGGCGTCTTTGAATTCACGGATCTCGACCCCCACGGTGCCGTCCGCCTTCTTGCTCACCGCGTACGCCGGGCTTTCCGTGCCCGTCAGCAGCGGCACCGCGATGGCCGCCGCGGCGGCAAGGCCGGCCACCGCCGCTCCCACGGACACGCGGCGAACGGTACGGCGGCGGCGTTCGGCCCGCGCGGCGAATTCGACTTTCAGATCCATCAGCAACTGCTCCTCGAAACTCATTTGCCGGTTCCTTCCATGACGAAGGGCAGCTCCTTGAGCGTTCGGCGCGCGCGATGCAGCCGGACCATGGCGGTCCCCGACCGGATGCCGAGGGAGCTCGCGGCTTCGGTGACCGTCAGCTGATCGAGGACGACCAGCTCCAGCACGGCGCGTTCCCCCTCGGGCAACTCAGCCATGGCCTGAAAGGCCCGCCGGGCAGGTTGCTCCGCGTCGATCCGCTCCTCCAGCCGGGCGATGTCATCGCTGTCCAGCGGCCGTCGCCTGCTCACGCGGTCGGTCAGCTGGGACTCCCGCAACGACCTGCGCCGCTCGGCCGAGAGCGTGTTGCGCGCTACTCCGTACAGCCACGCGACCTCGCTGCCCCGTCCCGGCCGGTAGGTGTGAGCGGACTCCATCGCCGCCAGGAACACATCCGCCACCAGGTCCGCGACCATGTGTGGGTCATCGACCCGGCGGGCGAGGAATCGCGTGACTCCTTCGACGTGCCGCCGGTAGAAGGCCTCGAACGCCGCAGAGTCTGTGGCGAACTCCGCCTGTTTACGACGCACCGGCCATGCTCCCTTCGTCGATCTACACCCATACTTGGTAGGAAGCGACCAAAGGCTTACAAGCGGACGTCGTAGACGCGTCGGCTGTCCGTACTGGGGCCCTGGGCGGCGTGAGCGACCCGGTGTTCCGCACGAGCGGCGGCACCCCGCTGGACACGTCAAAGGCCGGAGGCCGGCGAAGAATTGTCGGTTGCTGATGGCAGCCTGAGCCGATGCCCTCAACGATCTCAGGCTTCGACGAACACACGGTCCGGGTGGACGGCCTTGATCTCCATGTGGCTTCAGGAGGCGAGGGACCGCCGCTGCTGTTGCTGCACGGCTTCCCACAGACCCATCTGACCTGGCGGCATGTCGCTCCGGTGCTGGCAGACGGCTTCCGCGTCATCTGCCCCGACCTGCCCGGCTACGGGGCCAGCGCCAAGCCGGAGGGTGGCCACGAACAGTACGCCAAGCGTGTGACCGCGGCGACCATGGTGGCACTGATGCGGCAGCTCGGCCACGAACGTTTCAGCCTGGTCGGTCATGACCGTGGAGCGCTGGTCGCCTTCCGCGCCGCGTTGGATCACCCTCACGCCGTCGCTCACCTCGGCGTGATCGACGTCATCCCTACTGCCGACATGTGGGGGTCGCTGGCGGGCGTGGGTGGCGTCTTCGGCTTCCACCTGTATTTCCTCGCGCAGCTCAACGACCTGCCCGAGCGGATGATCGGCGCTGACCCCGACACGTTCTTCGGCCACTTCCTCGATGCCTGGGCCGAGCCCGGCACATTCGACGCCGACGTCCGTGAGGCATACCTGGCCGCGACGCGCAATCCGGAAACGATCCACGCCATTTGCCAGGACTACCGGGCCAGCGCCTTCGTCGATGCGGCCCACGACAGCGAAGATCGGCAGGCCGATCGGCGCGTCAAGCCTCCTACCCTGGCGATCTGGCAGGACCCCGGCGACATGGTCCTGCCGTTCGACCCCTCGGCGATCTGGCACGGCTGGTCGCCGGATGTCCGCACCCTGATGCTGCCGGGTGGGCACTTTCTACCGGAGACTCAACCCGACGCCGTCACCGCGGCGATCAGAAGCCTGATCAGTTAGTCCCTGGCGCTCCGGTGACACTTCGCGATCATGACTGTGTCGGACGTCCAGCGGTAACGGAACCGCCGGTACGCCGCGCCACCTCGATGCGGTCCCTTGAGACCTCCCGGGGGCCGGCGGGGACAGGCTTACGGCTCAGAGCATCCGCCGCAGGGCGGTCTCCACAGCGTCGATGAGCGCATCACCTTCGGTGCCGGGGTGGCGGGCAAGGCCGAGTTCGACGTCCGGCAGAGCAGGCAGCACGGCCGCGTCGTGGCAGGCCATGGCCGGCTCGAGGTTGGCGGGCAGGAGCGCCGCGACTCCGAGCCCGGCCCGTAGCGCGGCGAGCACTCCGGCGAGACTGTTGCTCTCGAACGCCACCCGCCAGCGGCGCCCTGTGCCTTCCATCGCTTCCAGCACCGACGTCCGCCAGGCGCACGCGTTCGAGAACAGCACCACCGGCAGCGGATCGGCGTCGGTGGCGACACCCGGCCCGACCGCCCAGACCAGCGGCAGACGCACCGTCCAGCGGGGCGGCCAGGGAAGAACCGCGGCCTCGTCGAGCACGAGCTGGACGCGGCCCGTGTCGTAGGCCTCCCGCATCGCCGCGTTGGAGAGGCTGAGCACCTCCAGTGTCGCGTCCGGGTGCAGCCGTGCGAGGTCGGCGAGTGCCTGAGGAAGGCGGGAAGCGGCGAGATCTTCGAGGAGCCCCACCCCGCAATGCCCGGTGAGCGCACGTCCCGTTTCGGCGAGGGCCTGTGCCGACAGCGCGAGAATGCGCTCGGCGTAGGGCAGCAGTTCCTCGCCCGCCCGGGTCAGCGAGACGCCGGACGGCGCCCGGTGCAGCAGCGGGCTGCCGACGTCCCTCTCGAGCTTGCGCAACTGCTGGCTGAGCGCGGGCTGGGTGCGGCCGAGCGCGGCCGCCGCACGGCTGATGCTGCCCGCTCGTACGGCGGTGACGAACGATCGCAGCAGTGCGGTCTCGAGATCACGTGCCATAAGTGTTCATTATGTCCGGTCCAATGAATTCGCGACTTCCTATGGCATAACGGGTGATCTAGCGTCAAAACGGTGACCAGATTTCGCCAGGTGCTCGCGGTGCCGGGGATGACGCCACTGCTTGGCATCTCGCTGCTCGCTCGTACCGCGATCACGGCGGACGCGATGGCGTTGACGATGTACGTCGTCGTCGCCCTCGACATGAGTTACGCGGCGGCGGGAGCCGTGGTGGCGGCGCTCACCGCCGGTGTCGCGCTGGGCGGGCCGCTGCTGGGGCGGATGATCGACCGGCGGGGACTGCGTACCGTGCTGCTGGCCACGGTCGTGCCGCAGCTCGTGTTCTGGCTGACCGTGCCCGTGCTGCCGTTCGTGATCTTGCTGTGCGCCTCCTTCGCCGCCGGTCTGCTGATGGTGCCGGTCCAATCGGTTACCAGGCAGGCGATCGCCGCGATGACGACGGCAGGGCAGCGGCGGGCAGCGTTCGCGCTGGAGTCGGTGGCGGGCGAGCTGTCGTACATGGTGGGGCCGGCGGTGGTCATCCTGTGCGCGGCGACGGTGTCCCCCGGCGTGGTGGCATGGGGAGTGGGCGCCGCGATCGTCGCCGGCGGGGCAGGGATCGCCCTGCTCAACCCGCCGCTGCGGGCCGAGGACGAGGTGGACGGCGAGGCAGCGGGCCGGCCCCGGCGCCGGGAGTGGTTGGGAGCGCGCATGGTCGCTGTTCTGACGATGGGGTTCGGCGTCGCGATGCTGCTCAGCGGCGTCGACCTGGCCATCGTCGCCACTCTTCGAGAAGCCGGCCAGGTCTCGTGGGCGGCCGTGGTCATCGCCGCGCTCGGGGTGTCGTCCGTCGTGGGCGGTCTGGTGTACGGAGCGTTGCCCCGGCCGATGCCCACCTGGCTGCTGCTCGGCCTGCTCGGGCTGGTGACGATTCCGGCCGGACTTGCCCATGACTGGCCCTGGCTGTGCGTGGCCGTCATCGGTGCCGGGCTGCTCACCGCACCGACCCTTTCGACGGTCTCCGACGCGGTGAGCCGGCTGACGCCGGCCGGTGTACGAGGTGAGGCGACCGGCCTGCAGTCCTCGGCGGCGAGCGCGGGGTTCGCGCTCGGCTCCCCGGTCGTGGGAGTGGCGATCGACGCGTCCGTGCCGGCGGGCGGCTTCACGGCGGCCGGTCTGGCCGGTCTGCTCGCCGCACTGACGGGATACCTGCTCTCGCGCCGGTCACCCGCGGCGGCGCCGTCGTCCTCATCGCAGGCACTCGAGCCCTGCGACACCGTCACGCCGACCTGAATCCGGCGTTTCGTCGGCGCCTCACCGGCGGCCGGTGAGGGCTGCGGACGGCAGGACCGGTGACCCTGCCGTCCTGCCCAGCCCGGCGTTATGCGTCTTTGCTGGATGTGGCGAGCAGCTGGAACTGGTCCCACTGAACCCGGGGCCGCGCCAGGCCGCGCCGCTCCAGGTAGCGGAGCGTGGAGCGGCGGGCGTTGCGCAGGGTGTGGAACGCGTCGCTGATGCGGCCGGATCCGGCCGGCTCGATCACATTCCGCGGGACCATCGTCCATTGGTCGCCGTCGGCGTGAAGTTCGCCGCGGATCAGTGCGTTGTGCATGGCGTTGAGTCGTTCGTCGTGCCGGTGCACGAGCAGGCTGGCCGTGCCCGGCACGAGGCCATCGGCGGCGTCCGTCGCGATGGTGAAGCCGTCTGTGGTGGCCTTCGGCCGCGTGCGCACCAGCAGCGGTGCCCCGGAGGCGTCCCGGGCGCCGAGGACCGCGCTCGGGAAGCGGGCGATCAGGCAGACGTGTACGTTTCAGCGCGTCGGCGATTGTTATGGTGAGCGCTTTGATCGGCGGTAGGACATGCGGGTGGCCATGGCGAGCGCTGCCGCGGGGCGGGCCGACCGCGCGAACGAGGACTTCACCGGGGCCTTGCCGACGGCGGCCGTGTTGGTCGACGGTGCCGGCATCCCCGGCACGGAATCGATCTGCCGGCACGGCGTGGCCTGGTATGCCAACCGTTTAGGAGGCAGCCTCCTCGGTCTCCTGTCACTCGCACAGGACCGCGACCTTCCGGCAGTGCTCGCCGATGCCATCGAGCAGGTGACGGACGATCACCGCAGCACCTGCGACGTCGCCAACCGCATAAGCCCGTCGGCGGCGGTAGCCATCCTGCGCCTGTCCAATGGCCTCGTCGAATACCTGGTGCTCGGCGACGCGTACGTCGTGCTCGACAAAGCAGACAGCGCGCCGCTCGTCGTCTCCGATCCCCGGGAGGTCGTGATCAGCCGCTCGTACGAGCCCGCGCTGGAGACCGCCACCAAGGGTAGCGACGAGTACCACCGGATCCTCAACGACTTACGCTCGAACCGGAACCAACCGGGCGGCTTCTGGGTGGCCAAGGACGACCCGCGGGCGGCGGACGAGGCCATCACCGGCAGTTGTCCGATCTCGGAGCTGACCGATGTCGGCGCCGTTCTCCTCAGCAATGGCGCCAGCGGCATCGTGGACCGGTTCGGGCTCACCGACTGGCCAGGGGTCATGACCGTCCTGGCGTCGAGCGGACCAGACGAAATCATTCGCCGTGTCCGGCAGGCGGAGGCACATCACGCGGTAGCGGCGGACGATGCGACGATCGCACACTGCACCGACTTCGGGCAGGCTTGACGACACTTGCCCTGCAACCTCGTATGCGTCTGGCCGTGCGGGCCGGGGACCCCAAGACCCACAAGCCACGTCATACGCCGAGGCCCTCCGGCAACACCACACCCGCCAAGATCACCACCTGGTCTTCTGCACGGGCGCCCCACTGAACGCCTCGAAAAGATCACCAAGCGGGCGGAATCCGACGGGATGGCTCCCCGATCGCTTCCCAGGTGTGGCGGTGTGGTCTAAGAGGGGATGAAGGTGTCGCCGTGTTACCGGTTCTCCAGGAGCAGCGGCAGGTTGTCGGGGCCGGCCCAGGTGTGTTCGGGGTGCTCGGACCACTCCAGGCGGGGGTGGGCCGGTCGCCGTCGACGAGGCACCACCCGCCCACAACCCGCCGCCGTCAGCGGCGTTTCAGGGTTGAGGTCTGCGCGGACCGGTGACGAAGAAGACCACGAGTGCGGCCAGGCACAGGAACCCGGCCGCGCCGAGGCTGGCCACGTTGAAGCCGTGGACGGCGGTCTCGGCCGGCGTGTGGCCGAAGTGACGGGCCGCGGCCGTCCCGGCGATCGTGCTGAGCAGCGCAGTGCCCAGGGACGCGCCGATCTGCTGTGAGGTCATGACCATGGCTCCCGCCACCGCGCTGTCGGCGCCGGCGCCGAGGGTTGCCGTGCTGTTGGCGGTGACGAGTACCCATCCCGTACCCAGCCCTACCAGCAGGAACACCGGCAGTACGTGGAGCTGGTAACCGCTGTCGGCTCGCAGGAAGCCGAGCAGGGCGAGCCCGGCCGCGATCGTCAGGAGTCCGGGACACAGCAGCGCCCGCACCGGAACGCGGGCCATCAGCGGGCTCACCGCCCGAACTCCGATCGTGAGACCGGCGGTCAGCGGCAGGAATCCCAGGCCTGCCTGGATCGGAGAATAGCCGAGCACGTTCTGCAGGTAGAAGGTGAGGAAGAACAGCGCGGCGAACATGCCCACCGCCAGGCCGAACACCGCCAGGTACGAACCGCCGCGAGGACGGTCCAGGACGACCCGCAGCGGGAGCAGCGGCCCCTTGACCCGGGCCTGGACCCAGACGAACGCGACCAGTGCCAATGCTCCGGCGGCCAGCGGGCCCAAGGTGGTCGGCGCGCTCCAACCGTCGGGTTCGGCCCGGGCGAACCCGAAGACCAGGGCCATCAGGCCGGCGGTGGCCAGGACCGCGCCGGTGACGTCGATGCGGGCGCCGGCCGCACGGAGGGACGGGCGCACGGCGTACAGCACCCCGACCACGGCCAGGGCCGCGATGGGCAGGTTCACGTACATGCACCAGCGCCAGTCGAGGTAGTCGGTGAGCACTCCGCCCAGCAGCACGCCCAGGCCGGAGGAACTGCCCATCACGGTGCCGTAGATGCCGAACGCCTTACCGCGCTCGGCGGGTGAGGGGAAGGCGGTGGCCAGGGTGGCCAGCACGGCCGGGGTGAGCAGCGCGCCGGACACGCCTTGCAGGGCCCGGCCGGTGAGCAGCATCGCCGGTCCGGTTGCGGCGCCGGCGAGCGCCGAGGCCGCGGCGAAACCGATCAGCCCTGCCAGCAGGATCCGCCTGCGGCCGATCAGCTGCGACAGCCGCCCGCCGAGCAGCAGCAGGCCGCCGTAGCAGAGCGCGAAGAGCGTGATCACCCACTGGCGGGCCGGGTCGGACAGGTCGAGTGAGCGCTGTACGGAAGGCAGCGCGATGTTCACGATCGTCATATCGATGCCGACCATCAGCTGGACCGTGGCGACCGTGGCCAGCGCCCACCAGCGCCGGGGGTCGGGCAGAGTCGCGTCGGCGGGATGCCGGCTGGTGCCGGTCGTGGTGGTCACGGCTAGAACATCCCGTTCTGGTTCTCGGCGGTCTCCGGGATCGGCTGCATGACGTCCCAGTGCTCGACGATCTTGCCGTTCTCGTCCAGCCGGAAAATGTCGACGATGGCCGTGCCGAGTTGCCCCGGCACGCGTATGCCGTGCACGTGTGCGATGACGAAGTCGCCATCGGCGAAGATCTTTTTGACCTCGGCTCGCAGCGCGGGAAAGTCCGCCCGCAACTGGCCGACGAAGGCTTCGAAGCCTTCGATGCCGTCCGCGATGCGGGGATTGTGCTGGACGTAACGGTCGCCGATGAGCTTCGACGCGGCCTCGAAGTCCTTCTGGTTCAGACCCACCTCGTAGAAGGCCAGAACGGTCTGCTTGTTGCTTTCAAGCCTCGACTTCATGATCTCCCCAACTAAGCTAACAGCTGTAGTCCTACTCTTGTAAGGCTACGACTGTAAGGCAACGGACGTCGCAATACAATACGGGCCATGGATGCCATCTCTTCGGCCTCTCCCTCGTCCGCGCGGGGCCGCAACCGGCGAGGCCAGGGGGAACGACTGCGCCGCGACATCATCGATGCCACGCTGCGGATGCTCGATGAATTGGGCGACGATGAGGCGCTGTCCCTACGCGCCGTCGCGCGCGAGGTGGGCATCGCGGCGACCTCGGTTTACATCCACTTCGCCGACCGCGACGCCCTGGTCTTCGCCGCCCTGGAGCAGTGCACCCATGGCCTCTTGTCCGACCTGAATCAGGCGGAGTCCGTCCACGACGACCCGGTTGCCCGGCTACGAGCGCGCCTGCTGTTCCTCGGCACGTGGGTCCGCGACCACGCGGGCCTGTACAAAGTGCTGCACGAGAGCACGCTCAATCGGCGGATGCACCTGGTGTTCAAGGAGGAGTTGGCGGTGCGCACCACGGCTGCCGTCCAGCGGTGCCTGGACGCGGGGCTCGCGCCCGTCGGCGACGCCGTCACCCTCGCGCTCGACCTGCGCGCAGCCGTGCACGGCGCCGTGTCGATCCGGGTGAACGAGCCGGGCCTGGCGTGGCCACCTCTGGAGGAGCAGATCGATCGGTTCCTCATCAAGCTCATCGGCGTGAGCCTGACGAATAAGTGAAGGCACAGGCGCCGCTACCGGGCATCCAAGGCAGCGTCCACGGCGCTCTGCTCATCGGCGGTAACCTGATGCCCGAGCGTCTGGCACAGGCTGCCACCGACCTGAACGACCAAACCGTCCGCACCCCGCCCGAGCTGTCCGGTATTCACACATTGCTCCTTTGCTCGCCGGAACGGATCTTCGAGATCGTCGCGGAGACGGCATGGGCGGACCTAGGAGTCCACACGGCAGGACTCCGCCGAGCCGTCTGGGCAGACGGAGAAGATTCAGGAGCGGCCGGCCGTGGCGCAGCGTCGCCTGGAACGACCGTCCATCGCGCGTGAGGAACTGACCTGCCCCGTACGTCGGTGTGTTGCAGGACAGGCTTGTACCGCAGGCTGCGGCCGATCAGGTTCTGCGCGAGATGACCATGATGTATTCGCAGGGAGCGTTAGTTCGGTTGGCGAAGCCGTGGTCCGCGTCGGCCTGGAAGAACAGGGAGTCGCCTGTGTTCAGGGTCTCGCTGATCCCGCCGATCGCGACGGTGAGGGTACCTTCGAGCACCACGAGTTGTTTCTCCGTACCCGGCGGATACGCGGGCAGCAGCCCGGTAGAGACCTGCGCGGGGAGGTAGTGGACGACCATCTCGGCTCCTCCCGCGCCCGGGGCCGCTGACACCATGTGCCGCTCGAAGCTGGTTTCCGGGTCACGGAAAACGGGGCGATCGTTCTTGCGCATGACAATGGCCACCCCCGACGCGGCAGCAGCCGGCGCACCGATCAGGTCCGAGAGCGACGCGTTGAGCGCGTGGGCGATCCGAGACGCGACGCCGATCGTCGGGCTCTTCTCACCGCGTTCGACCTTGGACAGCATCGCCCGGCTGACCGACGACTGTGTGGACAACTGCTCCAGCGTCAGGCCCGCCTCCTCGCGGCGTCGCCGCACGTTCCCGCCGAACGCGCCGGCCAGGTCGTCACCGTGCTGTGGTTCGGCCGCGTTTCCGTGTTGCTCGACCACCGTGCTCCTCGATCGATGGATACCTCGCTTCCCACAGTGTAGGGTTTCTCCTAAAGAAGATATTGTCTCCTATCGGAGAAGCGCGATGTGCGCCCAACACGACGGAGGTTCCATGCGTTTGATCTCGAGTGGCCAGCACCATGCCACGTTCGAATTCGGCGATCTGCAGGTGATCTCGTTGCGAGACGGGTACATCGACATGCCGCCGACACGGCTGCGCGACGAGGAGGGGCGCACGCTCGATGAGCTGCCAGCCGCCGTCCCGCTGACCGGCGACAACTTGCGGCTGTCGGTCAACGCCTTCTTCGTCACCGACGGCACACGGTCGGTTCTCATCGACACCGGCGCGTCCAACGCCTGGCACGACCCCACGATGGGATTGATCTACGACGCGCTCGACGAAGCGGGAATCGACCGCGCGCAGGTCACCGATGTGGCCATCACCCACAAGCACGAAGACCATGTGAGCGGCCTGATCGCGCCGGACGGTTCAGAGGCGTTCACCAAACTCGAGCGCGTGTGGATCGGCGCGGGCGACACCTCGGTGTTCACGGGGCGGCTGGAGCCGATCCGCGACCGGGTCGTACCCGTGTCGGAGAAGGTCGCGATCAACGACTGGACCACCGCGATCCCGACACCGGGCCACACACCCGGCCACACCGTCTACGACGTCAGGAGCGGCACCGGCCACCTTCTCGTCTGGGGCGACACCGTTCACGTTCCCACGCTCCAGTTCGATCAGCCGAACGTGTCCTGGGAGCTCGACGGCAACCAGTCCCAGGCCCGCGCCGCGCGAGCAGCCCTCCTCGAACGACTGACCCAACCACACCACTTCGTAGCCGGCGCTCACCTCGACTCACCCGGTATCGCCCGCGTAACCCCCTCCGGCGCCGGTTATGCGCTGGAATACCTCGCACCACCGATCGGCTGATCGAGCCTGTCGGCTCCGGGCCGCGCTCGCGATGGCGGCCAAGGAGGGCAAGCTCGTCCGGCCCGGCTGGGCGCCCACGAACTCAACCACCTGGACGGCCACCGCAAGGGTGCGTCCTGGCTCGTCGGAGTCGAACGAGTCGACCTCAGGGCCCTCACCCCGGTGCGCTGGACCAAAGGCCGGGGCTACCTCCGTCACTTCCGCGGCGATGTCGGCATCGACACCACCGCCACCCGGTCTTCGCCCGCCCACCCCGAGCTCGCCGCTCCACCGGCGAACTGATCGCCTCCACCGAGATCACCGCGGGCTGGCATCACTCGGCCGGACACGGCCTACCCGAGTACCGGCTACAGCGCCACCCTCACCGTCGCCGCCCGCACGCGCTCGGTTTCCGGGTCTCTTCCGCAACTGGCGCTCGGCCTGGTCCTGGACACCCCGCACAAAGGCATCGGCGCCAACGCCATCGCCGCCCTCGGCTTGCCCGTAGCATTCGCTGTCGTCGACCGCGCCTACACCGACCAACAGAGCGCCCATTTCGACCAGCCCGCACGAGAGCTCGGTTACCGGCTCATCCAGGCCGCCGCCGGCCTGGATGGGCACACCATCGGAAGAACTCACCACACTCATCAGCGCGCGAAATCCGTACTTGCATGCGCCCCAAGCAGAGCCCAAACCCAGGCGGCACCGTCCGCTTCCAGTGCCCGGCAGCAAGCACCTCCCCATCGCTGACCTGCCCCCCGCTTCGACCGCCTCCACCAGCGCGGGCCCAGCAGGCCCACCACGGTCGACCTGACCGATGCCCGGCAGCCAGCCGCCCACCCGGCGGCCAAACCCCGCGTCTTGCCCCCTACCCCTGACCGCAAGAGCGGCGAACTGCCGAAGATCTGCCACCAGCAGACCATCACCCTGCACCCCGGCGACCTCGGTCACCTCGACAAGTTCCGGCAGGACCTGGCTTACCTCAGCCCTTCGTGGCGGGGGACGTACTCCACCATCAGGGCGATGACGGAGGGGCTGACGGCCGTCTCAAGGGCCACGCTCTCAACCTGAGTGATCCTAAGAGCCGGCTCGCTCACGGCCGCGTCGCCCAGACCATCCTGGTCGCGTTGCTCGTCACCGCCGCCAACGACCACTTCCTCGACCAGTGGCGCCAGACCTACCATCTCCCAGACGAGCCCGACACATCCGCCGACATCCCCGAGATTCCAGCAGAGCGCCTCGACTGCTCGCCGCTCACGGGCCGGAGCAGGCCACCACCTGCCCCATAACCCGCACTTCAGATCACCGTGTCGCAGCACCCAGCCCGGAGCCGGCATCGCCATGCCCAGCGACGCGAGCTCCGACCTCCACCAGTGCCCTGACACCACCCGGGCCTCCCCGGACACCCGCTCCGCGGTTCCCAAACCAGGACGAACCCGATTCGGAAACCCCTGAAACGACAAGATCCCGCCTGATCATGATGATCAGACGGGATCCCGTCAACTTCAGTCCAGCCGTTTCAAGAACGGCCCCTTGTGGGGTGTTCACGAATAGTGCTGGCCTGGGGCGGAGTATGCATGTAGAAGATCGCTTCCCTGAATTTCTGTGAGCGCTTCCCGGAGTTTTCGAGGTGTCGGGTCGTTAGAGTGCTCGCCGTGATGCCTTCTGATCTTCGTTCCAGTCGACTCGGCCGGTTCCCCGTTGGTTTCGTCGTGGTCATGCTCCTGCTGACCGCCTGCTCTGAACGGTTATCCGCGGAACCGGGCCCGTCTGCTCAGGTTCCCGCGCCTTCCCCGTCGGCAAGCCCTCCATCGGCGCGGCCGTTGGTTGACTTGCGGAAGAAGGTGAAGGGAAAGGTTCTCTTGCATCATGTCGCCGACGGCGGCGAGGATGAATGGGCCGGCGAGTTGAAGGTGGGGAACTCGTACAAGATCGCTGTGGATTGTGCCGGTTCTCAGGGAAAGTTAGCAATCGTGATCAGTGAGGGCTTCCAGACGCTGCGGCAGTGTGCCGCGGGCTACACCACGTTCACACTCGACAATTACCCGGTCTCGAAACCGAAACCACGCACGCTGACGGTCAAGGCTCCGTCCGGTGCCAGTTGGGCGGTGCTGGTGGCCAGGCTCTCGTGAGGGTTGGCAGTCGAGCAGACGCTGTTCGGCACGCCGCCCGAACTACGGGCATCTGGCGATCATCTACCCCTTTGCAGGCTGGCCACTTTGCACGCTGAGGTTTGCGCATCTGTCTTCACCGGCGCCACCACATCGACCTCGGCGACCCCAAGAATCGCCTCGCCCACGGCCGCGTCGCTCAGACCCTGCTCACCGCGCTCATGGTCGCCGTCACCAACGAGCTCATCCTGCTCGCCTGGCGGCAAGCCCACGACCACCGCGAACCTCCGCCCGAGGACACCTACACATTCGATGCACAAGAGCCGGATCCGGAACCGCCGGCAGCATCCGGAAGACCGCCACCGGGCGCCTGATTCGCTGGGGTGATAACCGGACAGCACTACTCCGACCGACCGGTCCCGCACGCCCGGCCGCCAGCCCTTCACGCGCTCCCAGCGGCTCAACACCACCAGCGCCCTTCGCCACGAACGCCAAACGAGCCAGAACCAGCCCGCCCAACGATCCGAAGACCTCGGAAAACACGAAATCCCGTCCGATTCAGATGATCGGACGGGATCCCGTCAACCTCAGTCCAGCCGTCTCAAGAACGGCCCCTTGTGGGCTGTTCACGAGTACATCTGACCTGTGGACCATTGGCGCCGTTGGAGATCGCTTCCCACGCGGGTGTTGATCGTTTCCCGCGTATTGGGCCAGAAGGGGCGGCTGAGGCGTCAGGGAATGGGAACCGAAGCACGCGGCGGGGATGCGTAACGGAGTTCAGCCGTGTCTGCGGCGTCGTGGCGGCGCAGGATCTGCGAGATCAGCGACAAGCCGCGTGGCAGGTCGTCGCGGATGAGTACGTCGGCCGAGGCCGAGACATCCATCAGGCTTCCCGATTCCCCCCGGCGAGCCATCTCGCTGCCAGTGATCTCGGCGCGACCGAGCCCCTCCTGTTTCAAGGCATCGTGCAGCTCGGAGATCAGGAGACGGGCACGCTCCGCCGGACGCCGTTCGGTGGCGATTGTCAGACACAGTTCCCATGACTGGGCGCCGGCCATGCGGCTTGGCCCGTACCGTCGCCGGACCAAAGAGCCTCGCGGCAGCCCGGCCAGCGTCTCCACGGCCCAGCAGGACTCCTCCCTGCTCACTGGTTCAGTCAGGGCCCGCACGAGAACAGGATGGACCCAGTCCGCGGTCTGCAACGCCGCGGCCAGTGGTTCGAGGTGAGCATGCCCTTCGTCGGTATCGCAGCGGCTGAGGGCGTCACGCATTGCAGGGGTCTGCAGAGATGCGGCGCCCGTGGCACGGACGAGAGCCTGCTCCGCCTGGTCGAGAAGAGCGGCCCAGGCCGCGAAGGGGAAATCCGCGGACCCGGGAGCGCGCAGGGAGTAGAGATCATGTGTGGTCGAATCGAGGTCAGGCTGCTCGACAGCCAGGCAGCCATGGTCCGTAGCCGTCCACCGTAGTCCGCAGCCGCGCAGGTCGCGCAGTTCGAACCAGTCGCGGGTCTCAGGCCGCAGACCGCTCAGCGGACCCGGGCGCACCATCCGCAAGGCCGCGTCCATCAGCGGGGTTATGGCGTCCGGGTCGTCCTGCTCGTCAAGGACAACGAAGCGGGCCAACAGCGCAAGCATCGGTCCGGGATGGCGCAGTTGGGGATCGCGCAGCGCCACGGCCCGAGCGAGCAGGTCCAGTTCGCTCCAGCGCATCGTATGGGGATGAAAGTGAGCCTGGTCGTCCCAGCCGACGGTGACGGGCTCGGGCAACTCGGGGGCCGTAAGGGCGAGGTCGAAGTACCCGGTGGCAACGTCCAACTCAAGGACGAGCCCCAGCCCCTCCGCCACCTGGAACTCCGCGCTGAACGATTCCGCATCTTCTTCGTCGAACTCGGGCTCGGCAGCGTCGTCTTCGAAGAGGTATGCCGCCCAGAAGCCGGAGTCAGCCATGCGGGCCGTCAGCGCGTCGTCCAATGGCATGCGCGCATATTAGCCAGTGCTCCCTGGCGCCAGCGCGCCCTTCGACTCGCGTCGGCCCTTGCGCGGTACGCCTCTCGCACCAGGAAGCTGCACGTGATCACGCACTTACCGTCTACCGCACACACCGCCGCCAGACCGCGTGCGTCGTACGAGTGGAGTAATCCTTCGCAGGCTTTTCATCGGCCGCCCTTCCGCGATGCACCGGGAACCGCATATCTGGCCGAGTGAACAGGGCTGTTCACCAGTAGTACGGCGCTGGACAGCGAGCTCGACGCTGGTGCCATGGCCTGCACCGCGAAATGATCAAACCTCCGCTCAGCACGACGATTCGGCGGATAAGGAACAGCTGATTCGGCGTTCCTGATCCGCAGGATCCGTCACCGTCAGCGTTAACGGCGGTGACCCGTCTGGAGCCGGGGCTGTGGAGGAGTAGACGGACGTATGTGGCCGGCGATGTACTGTCCGACGTGATGGGTGTACAGCAGCATGCGGTGTCGCCGCACGAGAACTTCTATCGCGCCTACTCGGCGACACAGGTGGGTGCCATCGTCGATTCGCTCAACGACCGTGCCGAGTTTCCGTACGAACTGACCTACCTCGGCGACGGGAGCGAGATGTGGCGCGAAAGCGAAGTGCCGTCCAACCCCGAACTCGCACCGATGCTGAGCGACTTCGACACGCTCCTGACTTGCCACGCCGAGCAGCTCCTCGCCCTTGCGCCGTCATCATCGCCGGTGCAGATCGTCGATCTGGGGCCGGGAACGACGCGTCCCGTGCGCGGGCTGATCCGCCACCTGCTGGACAGGTCCCGCCTGACCGGCTATCGCGCGATCGACATCAGCGCAGAGATCCTTGAGCTGGCCAGGGAGAACCTCCGAGCTGACTTCCCCGCTCATGTGGAGCGCTTCGAGCTGTGCCGCGGCGACTTCACCGGCCCCGATCTCGCCCGCGTCCTCACCGCCAAGCCCAGGCTCGGCCACGATGGTGCCGATCCGGTCCGCTTCGTCGTCCTGGCCGGCGGGACGCCGTACAACTTCGCCGAGCCGGCCCAGGTCCTGCGCCACGTATGTCACGCCATGAGCGACCACGACGTGCTGTTGCTGACGCTGCGCATCGACACCGGCGTCGACAGGCCCCCGTTCATGGATCAGGTCAGCGTCGGCAGCCCGTACAAGCCCCAGCAGCTGGTGGGACTGAACCTGCTCGCCATCGACCGCTCCTGGTACGTCACGGAAACAGGGTTCGACCGCGTTCGCAGCGAAGTCTTCGTCCGGGCACGGTTCATCGAGCCGGTCACCGTGACCTTCGACGTCGGAGATGACCAGAGGAGGGTGTCGTTCGAGCCGGGCGACACAGTGCTCGTCTGGCGCTACCTCTACCACGACAGCGCGGCGGTGGCCGACCAGCTCACCCGTTGTGGGCTCCAGGTGCGCCTCTTCGAACACGGTCAGGACAGGCAGGTGGTCCTCGTCGCCGCGACGCCGGCGCAGTGAACGTCGAAGCCCGCGCCCGGACTCCGACGGGAAAGATCTTCTCAGGAAGATCAGACTTGGCTACGCTCAGCGTGGGATCGCCGGTGCGCTACCGGCCGACGACAGAAAGGTTGGCGGATGAATCTCAACTTGCCCACCGCAACCCAACTCCGTGGCGAGCTGACCAACTTGCTCCAGATGACGAGCAAGGACACCGTCTGGAGCGTCAAGCTGAAGGACAACGACGACCTCGAGCCCGCCGACGTCCACGGCGCGTGACGGTTCAGATTGAGCCGTCTCACCACTGTTGACCACACCGACAGCGGCATGGCGGACAACCTGTCGGGCGGGGACGGAGTGCTCGCACACCCCGTTCCCGCCCTCGACGAGATCCGCAAAGCCTGCGTGTCCGGCACCCACCGCGTCCTGACCCCCACAGACACGCTGCGCCGGATCCAGCCACTCTTCCCGATCGTCGGTATCACCCGGCTCGCCGACGTCACTTGGCTCGACGAGATCGGCATACCGGTCCACCAGGCCGTCCGCCCGAATTCCCGGACGGTGTCGGTGAGCCAGGGCAAAGGCCTCACTCACGACCTCGCCCAGGTCTCGGCTGCCATGGAATCGATCGAATCTTGGCACGCCGAGCGCATAGATCCCGGCGAGACGACCGCAACCGTTGGCGACATGGAACGCGCGTGCGGCTACCGCGTCCACGAACTGCCCCTGGAACCCCGCCACCACCTCCGGCCGGGCCTGGAGCTTGAATGGACCAGGGCAAGCCGCCTGGACGACGGAACGGACACCTTCCTGCCGACCGACCTGCTGCGCCTTGACGGCCGTGTGCGCGACACCTGGGCACCACCCCTGTTCGCCCAGAACAGCAATGGACTCGCCAGCGGTAACACCTTCGCCGAAGCGGCACTCCACGGCATCTACGAGGTCATCGAACGCGACTGTCTGGCCCGCGCCAAGAGGAACCCATCACCGGCCCTGGACCTGGCCACCGTGGACGGTCCAGCCCAGGAGCTGCTGGGCCTCATGGACGCGGCCGCGGTCGAGGTCCGGGTCGAAGTACTCCCGTCGCCCACCGGGCTCGCCTGCTTCCTGGCCACCATCTGGAGCGAAGAGTTCCCGGTGCTCTTCGCCGGCGCGGGTGCCCACCTTGACCGTGACGTCGCCTTGTGCCGCGCCCTGACCGAGGCCGCGCAGTCGCGCGCCACCCAGATCGCCGGAGCCCGGGACGACCTCACCACGGGGGCCTACCGGCGCGCCGTCTCGAGCGGGTCCGCGCGTCCCGCACCGCTCTCGAAAGCCGACCGGCTCAGCTACGACGAGATCGCCTCCGTCCGCAACGAAACCCTCGCGGACGACCTGCGCACCACGGTCACCCGCGTCCTCGCCCTGACCGGGCGATCTCCGCTGGTCGCGGACCATACCAGGCCCGACCTCGGCATCCCCGTCGTACGAGTGGTCTGCCCCGGGCTTCTCTGCGAACCGGCGTTCATGTGATGACCCGGTACCTCTTCGTCGGCCCCAGCCTGCCGGAGGCCGCCGACCTGCTCGCGGCGGACGACATCACCGTCCTCCCACCGGTAGCGGCAGGAGACCTGCTGAAACTCGCGCCCCAGCAGGGAGACGTCGTCGGCATCATCGACGGCTACTTCCGCCAGACCCGCGCCGTCCGGCACAAAGAGATCCTCTCCCTCATCCAGACCGGCGTGACAGTCCTCGGCGCTGCCAGCATGGGCGCTCTGCGCGCAGCCGAACTCGACACCTTCGGCATGTACGGCGTGGGACGCATCTACCGCGACTACCTGGAAGGCCGGCTGACGGCCGACGACGAGGTGGCCCTCCTGCACGGTCCAGCGGAGGAACGCTACCGGCCGCTCTCCGAAGCCCTCGTCAACATACGCGCGACCCTGAGCCTGTGCATACAGGAAGGGATCCTCGACGAGCCCACCGCCGCTCACCTCGTCGCCGTGCTGGCCCGGCGGCCGTACCGCCTGCGCTCCTACCCGGAACTCATCCAGCTCGCCCGCGAGGCGGCCATACCAGCCGCAAAGGTCGAAGCGCTACGGCATCTGTGCGCGACCCGGGCCGTCAACCTCAAACGCGACGACGCACTGCAACTGGTCCACAGATTACGCATGCCCCACGAAAGCCGCGCGAACGGCACCACGCACCCCTCGCCCAACTTCACCATGGCACCCACCATCTACGTGCACCGCTGGCAGCTGGGAGCACGCAGCGTCGACACCGAGGACGGCCGGACCGCCGAGATGAGCGTCCTGCGGATGTGTCAGCTCTTCGCCCGGGACTACCCAGACTTCTACCGGGACCTGGTCTTCAACCATCTGGTCCAGGAATGTGCCTCCAACTGCCGGACCCAGCACACGGAGGCGACCCTCGACAGAGCGCTGGAGCACGCACGGCATCGCAACGTCATCCCGGATCCCCGATCTGACAACCTCGAAGAGCTGAGCTTCCTCGACCTGTGGCTGACCCCGTCAGAGCGAACCTCACGCCCGCTGAAGGACCAGCTCGGCACCTTCCTGGTGCGCAGCTTCCAGCTGACGCCTGGGGCTCCCGCGGACGGCCTGGCGCTGGACGCGCTGCGCCGGCGGCCAATCGTCTCGACAGCGGCGAAGCTCGTCAACGCCGCGAAGTCGGTGAACGAGCACGCACAGCAGACTCAGTCCATCTTCGACATCCATACCTTGTCGGCGGACCGCATTCTGACCCATATCAGCGAACGATGGGGCGCCGAACCCGGAGCCCTGGAACTACACGCACTGGACCGGGGGATAGGCTCCCGGGACGTCCTGGTCGCTGCGGCCCGACCGTACTACCTCCTGGCAAGGTACAACCCGGACCTCATGGACCTGCACATCGACCACTCGAACGTGAGCCCTTCACCGCCTGCAGAGACTCAATCGTCAGCGCCCGGCAAGATGTAGATCCTCGTCCCAGCACACCATCATCCTGCACCCCGGGCGACCTCGGCCACCTCGACAAGTTCCGTCCGGATCTGCCTTGCCTCAGCCCCTCCTGGCGAAGGACGTACTCCACTGCCAGGGCGATGACGGAGGGGTTGAACGGCCGTCTCAAGGGCCACGACCTCGACCTGAGCAACCCGAAGAACCGGCTCGCCCGCGCCCGCGTCGCCCAGACCATCCTGGTCGCCCTGCTCGTCACCGTCGCCAACGACCACTTCCTCGACCAGTGGCGCCACACCCACCAGCCCCAAGACGAGCCGATCACACCGGCCGACACTCCGCAGACTCCAGTCGAGCCCTTCGACGGCACGCCACCCGCAGGCCAGAGCAGGCCACCACCCGCCCCATAAGCCGCAAAACCCGCCACCCTGTCGCAGCGCCCAGCTCACCGTCGGCTCCACCATGCCCAACGGCCGGATCTCGGTCCTCCACCAGCGGCCTGCCACCACCTGGGCCTTCCCAGACGCCGACTCCGTAGTCCCCGAACCAGGACGAACCCGATTCGGAAACCCCTGAAACGACAAGATCCCGCCCGATCTCAACGATCAGACGGGATCCCGTCAACTTCAGTCCAGCCGTCTCAAGAACGGCCCCTTGTGGAGATGAGGGGATTCGAACCCCTGACCCCTTCGATGCGAACGAAGTGCGCTACCGGACTGCGCTACATCCCCAAGGACTCGACCAGATTAGCAAACTCTGAGGGGTCCTCGCGCCAACGTTTCAGTCGCCCACCGCCCGCTTGGGCGGTTCGGCGTACTGATCGAACAGAACGTCCGCTTGCAGGGTCGTGAGATCGATGACCTCAGCCTGGGCGGCCTCCTCCGCGGCCCGCCGCCGCTCACGTGCGCGCCGCAGGCGCTCAGCGCGCGCCTGACGGCCCCGTTCGCGGCGTTCCCTATCGACTTGTACGGCGATGCGAAGGAAGGCCATGTACGCGAACATGATGACGACCGAGGGAGCCACGCCCCACCACGGGATCATCTTGACCGCGGCCGTCACGACAGAGGCCAGCACCAGCAGCGTGGTGAAGAACAGCAGCCGCCGCCGGCGGGCCACGATGATGGCGCGGCGCCGGAGCCGGAACTGGCGCACATCGACCTTCTCGACCTCGGCAGGAGACGACCCGTCGTCCTCGTCCGCGTCCGATGGGTCCAGGTTGTCGAGATCGGGAAGCTGGTGTTCGCCGGTGTAGTGCTCTTCGAGCTCGGCCAGCTCGGCCAGGTTGGTCTTGTCCTTGCGCAGCCACATCGGGATCAGGACGCAAAGCCACATCACGACGATGACCAGATAGAGGAAGGCGCTACTCATGGGCACCTCCGGGCAGCACAAAGACGCGAGTGTGCTCGTCGCGCCTTCAATGTGCTCACGTCACGCACCGTAAGACCGCGTGTCACTAATTGACGAGCATTCGGTGCGGTGTGTCGCGAGATCGTCAAACCTCTTCGACGGAAGGCCCCCCGTGAGCAGCTGACTCACGCGCGCGACGCCACTGCACGAGCAGGCCGCCAGGAATGTCCTCAGCGGTCAACGCGTAGCAAATGTGGTCGCGCCAGGCCCCATCGATGTGGAGTTGGCGCCGCCGAATGCCTTCTTCCCGGAATCCGAGCTTCTCAACCACCCGTCGGCTGGCTTGATTCTCGGGGCGGATGTTCGCTTCCAGCCGATGCAGCCCCGTGGTGAAGAAGCAATGGTCAACGGCCATGGCGAGGGCGGTGGGGGTGATCCCCTTCCCGGCGAGCGCGCCGTCGATCCAGTAGCCGACCTGGGCGGAACGGGCGGCGCCCCACACGATCGCGCCCACGGTCAGCTGCCCCGCGAAGCGCCCGCCGTACGTGATCACCCACGGCATCGCCAGACCCTGCCGGGCCTCGCGGCGCAGGGTGCCGACCATGGAGACGTACGGGCCGAGCCCGGTCCTGAACAGCGGCGTCTCGGGATTGCTGGGCTCCCAGGGGCGTAGCCAGTCGGCGTTTCGCAGCCGGGTCTCGCGCCACACGCGCACGTCGCTCAGCCGCAGCGGCCGGAGGCCTACCGGACCTTCGTTCAGGGTCACCGGCCAGCCACGAAGTCGATCCACCCACTCATCATCCCCCCATCGGGCATGATGTCGCCACGCATCAGGGAACCGCGATCAGCGCGGGTGATCGCCTCCCCGGATCTGATCGACCGCGTGCTGGAGAATCGGCGCGAGTACGGCGACGCCATCGCGTACGCCACCCGATGATCCGGGCAAATTAACGATCAAGGTAGCGCCCGCCTGGCCGGCCAGCCCTCTGGACAGAATCGAGGTCGGGACCTTTTCCCGATTCGCCAGCCGAATGGTCTCGGCTATACCGGGAATTTCCCGAGAAATTACTCTGGCCGTCATCTCCGGGGTCAGGTCCATGGGCGTCAACCCGGTCCCCCCGGTGGTCACGATGACGTCGAACCCCTGCGCCACCCCGTCACGGAGCGCTCCCTCGACCGGCTCTCCGTCGGGCACCACCAAGGGGCCCTCCACGACCTCGCAGCCCGCGTCGCGGCGCAGCAGGTCAACGAGCAGCGGCCCGGATTTATCCGCATAAATCCCGGCCGACGCCCGGTTCGACACCGTGATCACGAGTGCGCGGATCATTCCGGCTCCCTGGTCCAGCGGCCGGTCTTGCCGCCCAGCTTCTCCTCCACCCGGACATCGGTGATCGCCGCGGCCGGATCGACCGCCTTGACCATGTCGATCAGCGCCAGCGCGGCCACGGAGACCGCCGTCAGCGCCTCCATCTCCACGCCGGTGCGGTCGGCCGTCTTCACCCGGCAGGTGATCGCCACACCCCAGTCCTCGACGTCCAGCGTGACCTTCACCCCGTGCAACGCGATCGGATGGCAGAGCGGGATCAGGTCGGGCGTCCGTTTCGCCCCCATGATCCCCGCGATCCGCGCCACACCCAGCGCGTCGCCCTTGGGCACCTCGCCGGACCGCAGCAGCTCCACGACCTCGCCCGACAGCAGCACCCGCCCGGTCGCCGTGGCGGTGCGAGCCGTCACGTCCTTGGCGGAGACGTCCACCATGCGAGCGGCCCCGGTCTCATCCACATGGGTCAGCCCCGAGTCGCTCACAGCCGGATCACCTCGACAGTCGCCCCCTCGGGCATCTCGGTCACGTCCTCCGCGACCACGATCAGCGCGTTCGCCGAGGCCAGGGCGGCGAGTTGATGCGAGCCCTGCCCGTGCACCGGCGACACCGTGCCGTCCGCAGCCAGCACGCCGCGCAGGAACGACCGCCGTCCGGCGGGCGAGCGCACCGGCCTGGTCAGGCGGGCGGTCACCGATTGCGGCATGTCCGCGGGGAGCCCGCGCATCTTGTCGAGCGCCGGACGTACGAACAGCATGAAAGACACATAGGACGACACCGGGTTGCCGGGCAGCGCGAAGATCGGCACCTGGTCCTCCCCCAGCACGCCGAACCCCTGCGGCATCCCCGGCTGCATCGCGACCTTCTCGAACCGGACAGTGCCCAGCGGGGACAGAGCCTCCTTGACCGGCTCGTACGCTCCCATGGACACACCACCGCTGGTGATGATCGCATCGGCCCGCATCAGGTGGGTGTCGAGCCGATCGAGGAGTACGCGCGGATCGTCCCCGACGGACCCCGCCCGGAACCCCTCGCCTCCGGCCTCCCGCACGGCGGCGGTCAGCGTGAAGCTGTTGGAGTCCCAGATCTGCCCGGGGGCCAGCGGACCACCCGGCTCGACCAGCTCCGCGCCCGTCGAGATGACGACGACCCTGGGCCGGGGCCGCGCCCAGACCCGCCGCCGCCCCACCCCGGCGATGATCCCGAGCTGGGAGGGCCCGATCACCGTGCCCGGCTTGAGCACGACCTCGCCGGCCTGCACGTCCTCGCCCGCGAGGCGGATCGCGTTGCCGGCGCTCACCGGGCGGGAGATCTGTACGGTGACCGTCCCCCCGTCCGTCCACTCGACCGGCACCACGGCGTCGGCCCCGGCGGGCATGGGAGCACCGGTCATGATCCGTATGGCGTGCCCGGGCCCCACGGCCCGCAGCTCCTCGGACCCGGCCGCCACATCGTCCGTCACCGGCAACGTAACCGGAACATCCGAAATATCGGCAGACCGTACGGCATAGCCGTCCATGGCCGAGTTGTCGAACGGCGGCAGCGGAACCGGCGAGACCACCTCCTCGGCCAGCGTCGCCCCCAGCGCCTGCTCCAACTCCAGCTCCAGCGGCGCCAGCGGACGAACAGTGGCCAGGATCTCAGCCAGATGCTCGTCAACCGATTTCATCGAGGAACTCCCGCAGCCACGGCACGAAATCGGGCGCCAGGTCCTCCCGGCCCGCCGCGAACTTCACCACCGTCCGCAAATAGTCCAGCTTGTCGCCGGTGTCGTACCTGCGCCCTCTGAACAGCACCCCGTGCACGGGCCCGCCCTCCCCGGACCCGCGTCCGGCGAGCGTGCGCAGCGCGTCGGTGAGCTGGATCTCGCCCCCGCGCCCCGGCGGCGTGTTCTCCAGCACCTCGAACACCGCGGGGTCGATCACATAGCGCCCGATGATCGCCCAGTTGGACGGCGCCTCGTCGGCCGGCGGCTTCTCCACCAGGTCGGTCACGCGTACGACGTCGTCGTCGGCGGTCGCCTCGATGGTCGCGACGCCGTACAGGGAGACCTGCTCCTTGGGCACCTCCATCAGCGCGATCACGCTCCCCCCGAACGTGTCGCGCACCTCGATCATGCGCTTGAGCAGCGGATCGCGGTAGTCGATCAGGTCGTCGCCGAGCAGACAGGCGAAGGGGTGGCCGCCGACGTGCTGCTTGGCGCAGAGCACCGCGTGGCCGAGCCCCTTGGGCTCGCCCTGACGTACGTAGTGGAGCGTCGCCAGCGAGGCCGGCTCGCGTACCTGGGACAACCGGTGCTCGTCGCCCTTGGCCTCAAGGGCCTCCTCCAGCTCGAACGCGCGGTCGAAGTGATCCTCGATGGAGCGTTTATTCTTGCCGGTGACCATGAGGACGTCGAGGAGCCCAGCGGAGGCTGCCTCCTCGACGACATACTGGATCGCGGGCTTGTCGACGATGGGCAACATCTCCTTCGGTGTCGCCTTGGTCGCCGGAAGGAACCGGGTGCCCAGACCCGCGGCGGGCACGACGGCTTTCGTCACAGGGTCGAAGTCAGCCATGAGTAGACCCTAGTGGAGGTATCTGTGGACAAGCTGAACCTGCGTCGCGAGCTGAGCTCGGCACGTGCCTCCCTCTCCCCCGAACAACAGCGGGCAAACTCCATCAAGATCCGCGAAACGCTGCTCGACCAGCCGTGGGTCCAGATGGCCGGTCTCGTGGCCTGCTACTGGTCAACGGGGTCGGAGCCGGATACGCACGGGCTCGTGTTCGCTCTCTGGAAACATGGAGCCACCGTTATCCTCCCCGTCCTGCTTGAGGACTATGACCTGGATTGGGCGGTGTACGACGGGCCAGACTCGCTCTCCCCGGGCCGCTTCGGGATCATGGAGCCGGTCGACACCCGCCGCGGCGTCGACGCCATCCGCACCGCCGCCCTCGTGATCGTCCCGGCCCTGGCGGTGGACAGGGCGACAGGTGTACGTCTGGGGCGCGGCGGCGGCTCGTACGATCGTGCCCTGGCCAGGGTGGGCCCGAACGTACCGACGGTCGCCCTGCTGCACGACGGCGAGCTGATCGACGGCATCCCGGCGGAGCCTCATGACCGGCACGTCCGTTTTGCCGCGACCCCGGAGGGACTCACTAGGCTTATGTGACCGCAGGTACGAGAGGGGGCCAGATGACACTAGATGTCTGGCTTCTTCTTGGCGCCGCAATTGTCATCGCGGCCATCGCGTCCGTACGCGTCGCGCACCGTACCGGCCTGCCCAGCCTGCTCGTGTTCCTCGGCTTCGGCCTGGTCCTGGGCGAGGCAGGGTTCGGGATCCCCTTCGACAACCCCCAGCTCGCCCAGCAGATCGGCCTCACGGCGCTGGCGTTGATCCTGGCCGAAGGTGGACTTACCACGAACTGGTCTCACGTACGGCGTTCAGTCCCCTTGGCCATGATCCTGGCGACCGTGGGCGTGACGGTCAGCATCGTCGTGGTGGCGCTGGTCGTACAGGCGATTCTCGGTATAGACCAGACGACGGCGCTGATCCTCGGCGCGGTGCTGGCCTCAACGGACGCCGCCGCCGTCTTCTCCGTGCTGCGCAGACTGCCGCTCCCGCCCCGGCTGGCGGGCGTGCTGGAGGCCGAGTCCGGCTTCAACGACGCCCCCACGGTGATCGCCGTGATGCTGCTCAGCGGGGCGGGACGCTCTTCGGCGTCCCCGGGAACGTTCCTCCTCGAGACCTCGGTCGAGCTGATCATCGGCGCCGCGGTGGGCCTGGCCGTCGGCCCCGCGGGCGCGTACGCGCTGCGCCGCGTCGCGCTCCCCGCCTCCGGCCTCTATCCGCTCGCCGTGCTTTCGCTCACATTCGTCTCGTACGGCGGGGCCGTGCTGATACACGGCTCGGGGTTCCTGGCCGTCTACCTGACGGCGTTGATCCTGGGCAATTCGCGGCTGCCGCACCGGGCGGCGACCAGGGGGTTCGCGGAGGGGGCCGCGTGGCTGGCGCAGATCGGGCTGTTCGTCATGCTCGGTCTGCTGGCCAGCCCCAAGGAGATGCCGTCGTCCATCGTGCCCGGCCTGATCGCCGGCACCGTCCTGGTGCTCCTGGCGCGGCCGCTCTCGGTCATGGTGAGCTCGCTGCTGTCGTGGGCGCTGCGGGCGGGCAGGGTGAGCTGGCGCGAACAGGCGTTCCTGTCGTGGGCAGGGCTGCGCGGCGCGATCCCGATCGTGCTCGCCACCATCCCCTGGGCATCGAACGTGGAGGGATCCAAGGAGATCTTCAACGAGGTCTTCGTGATCGTCATCGTGTTCACGCTGGTGCAGGGGCCGACGCTGCCCTTCGTGGCCCGGCTGCTCGGAGTGGCGGCCCCCGGGGAGGCGCACGACCTGGAGGTGGAGGCGGCGCCGCTCGAAGAGCTCAAGGCCGACCTGCTGCAGGTCAAGGTGTTTCCCGGCTCGCGGCTGCACGGCGTGGAGATCTTCGAGCTCCGCCTGCCCGCCGGGGCGCAGGTGACCCTGATCGTGCGTGACGGCAAATCCTTCGTCCCCACCGGAAATACCAGGATCAGGGTGGAGGACCAGATCTTGCTGGTCACCACCGCCTCCTGCCGTGACCAGGTCGAACGCCGCCTGCGCGCCGTGAGCCGTAGCGGAAAGCTGGCGGGTTGGTACGGAGAGCGGGGACTGGAATAGGCGTTTGACCTAATCGGTTACCATTAGCAGTCGCATCCCTCGAGTGCCAGACCTTAAGGAGGAGCGCGTGCCGACGTACCAGTACGCCTGCAACGACTGCGGCGAGCAGCTCGAGGTCGTTCAGAAGTTCACTGACGACGCGTTGACGATTTGCCCTGCTTGCGAGGGGAACCTGCGGAAGGTCTTCTCGGCTGTCGGCATCGTGTTCAAGGGTTCGGGCTTCTACCGGACCGACAACCGCTCGTCGTCGGCCTCGACTTCCACGACGCCCTCTTCTTCCTCGTCGTCGAAGCCCGCGGAGAGCAAGTCCGCGGACACGAGCACGTCCACCCCTGCCGCCGCCCCCGCCGCCGCCTCCAACTGACCCTCCCGTCAGCGACCGCGGCCTCCCGCGGATCTTTTCCGTAGCCGCCCCCCAGGACCTGGCCGCCGCGGCCATGGACACCTGGGCGGGTTTCGCGCGCGTACGTTTCCGCGTGCGCGCACCGACATGGGACACAGGCTCACGCTGGACCCCACACCAAGCCCTCACACGGGACCGACATCGGTCCCGCACGTACGCCTGGTGCAGCCCCACCTCGGCCTCACGCCCGCACCTCACGCGGAACCCACACCGGTCCACCGCGACCGCCCGCATCTCGTGGGGACCCACACCGTCCACCACCGCGGCCATGTGCATGCGTCGGCCCCACACGCGCATCTCACCTGAGGCCCAAACCACGCACCACCACAGCGAAGCACAGGCGTCGGCCCCCACACCTAACTCTCACGCGGGCCCACGTCACCCTCCGCCGGGCCACACTTGCGCACCACCGCACCCATGCCCAGCCCACGCGGATCCCCTCGCCCGCATCGGCGTCGACGGCTCCTGTGACCCGCCCGTATGTGCACCGCTGCCGACGCCGGACTCCACCCCTCAGGGGTCCTGAATCCCCACGCACCAGCCACCCGGCACGGCGGCCACCCCGCCCTCACCCGGCTGGGACCTCTCGGATCCACCGGAGCTTCAGGCCCCTGGCGCCGGGCCAGACGCATCCCCAAAGCCGGGACCCTTGAGCCGCAATCAAGTTATCCACAGAACGGAATTCGGCTCACCCTGGCCCGTCCCGGATCCGGCTACTCTCTCGGCCATGGTCCCTCGCGCAGACATCGGCGTCATCGGCGGTTCCGGCTTCTACTCGCTGCTCGACGACGCGGAAGAGATCAAGCTCTCCACCCCCTACGGCCCCCCGAGCGACGTCGTCACAGTCGGACGCATCGGCACCCGTTCGGTGGCGTTCATCCCCAGACACGGCCGAGATCACCGCTTCCCCCCGCACCGCATCCCCTATCGCGCCAACCTCTGGGCCCTGCGCATGCTCGGCGTGCGCCAGGTGCTCGCCCCCAGCGCCGTAGGCTCGCTGAGAGCCGAGTACGGCCCCGGCGCCATGGTCATCCCCGACCAACTCGTAGACCGCACCTCAGGCCGCGTCCAGACGTATTACGACGTGGACGGTGCGGTCCACGTCTCCTTCGCCGACCCCTACTGCCCCTCAGGCCGTGCCGTCGCGGTGGAAACCGCCCGCTCGACAGGCTGGGAGACGGTCGACGGCGGCACCCTGGTGGTCATCGAGGGCCCGCGTTTCTCGACGCGAGCGGAGTCCCAGTGGTTCGCGGGCAATGGGTGGTCGATCGTCGGCATGACCGGCTTCCCCGAGGCCGTCCTGGCCCGCGAGCTGGCCCTCTGCTACACCTCGCTCTCCCTGGTGACCGACCATGACGCCGGGGTCGAGGCCGGCCAGGGCGTCACGCACGACGAGGTCCTGGAGTTCTTCGCGCAAAACGTCACCCGCATGCGCACCTTGGTGGCGGAGACCGTGCAAGCCCTCCCCGAAGAGCGCACCTGCCCGTGCGGGGCGACTCTTGACGGCATCAAGCTCCCCTTCGAGTTGCCGTGATCCGAGCCTGGCTGATCCGCTACGGCCGTCGCCGCCGCCTCGTCGCGGCGGCGCTGGCCGCCCTGGCCGTCGTGTCGGCCTTCATCGCCACCCGCCCCGAGCCGACCCCCACGGTCCTGGTCGCGGCCCGCGACCTGTCTCCCGGCCCTCTCGGCCCCGGCGACCTGACCCCTGCGGCCCTCAACCATCCACCCACAGGTGCCGTACGCGCAGCCGCGGCGGGCCAGATCCTGGCGAGCCCCATGCGCAAGGGCGAGCCGCTGACGGATGTCCGCCTTCTCCACTCCTACCGGCTCCCACCGGGCATGGTCGCCACCCCGGTCCGCATCGCCGACGCCGCGACCGCGAGCCTCCTCACCCCAGGAGCCACGATCACCATCCTGGCATCCGGCGAGGAAATCCATCCGGCCCGCACAGTTGCCGAGGACGTACGGATCATCACGATCCCGCAGACGCCCAAGACGACAAGCGAAACTCACGGCGCCTTGGTCGTGCTCGCCACCACCCCGACCCAAGCCGCCGAACTCGCCTCCGCCCAGACGACCGGCCACCTTTCGATCACCATCAAAGCTAACTCAACGTAATCGCTCAGCTACGATTTTCCCCATGAGCGGATTCAAGAGGTTCCTCATGCAGGGGAACGTCATCGACCTGGCCGTGGCGGTCGTCATCGGGGCGGCCTTCAACTCGATCGTGCAGTCGTTCGTGGCCGACCTCCTCACCCCGCTGATCTCGGCGTTCGGTGGCCTGCCCGACTTCTCCTCACTCAAGGTCACGGTCGGCCGATCCAACTTCATGTACGGCAACTTCATCAACGCGGTCATCTCGTTCCTGATGGTCGCCGCGGTGGTCTACTTCCTACTGGTGAAGCCGTACACGCACCTCAAGGACCGCAGCGTCGCCAAGAACGGATCGAAGACCCGCGACTGTCCCGAATGCCTGTCGGAAATCCCCAAGGCCGCGTCCCGCTGCGCCTTCTGCAGCTCACAGGTCGCCTAGGGAGCTAGAGCAGCGAATCGATCTTGGGATCGTACTCCCAGTGCCATGGTTCGAACGGGCCGGTGTAGGCCCAGGAGGGATGGAACCACCCGTACCTCTTCGAGTTCTTCTCCATCCAGACGAACTCCGCCGACCCCGACCTCTCCACGCCACCACACAGGTCCGCGGCCAGCCCGAGCCCGTGGTTGCTCCGCCCCGGCACGGCGGCGAACCCCGGCCGCCGGTAGTAGACCGACTGCTGCTCGGCCAGGCTCCGATAGGCGTCGGTGACGCATATGCTCTTCCCGAACCGCTTCCGATAGGCCTCGTTCAGGCTCACGAACGCGATGGTGGCATCGGCCCTCAGACTGAAACCCTTCTGCTGCAACGGACAGAGCATGCTCTTCGGAATCAGCCCGTTGGGATAGTCGTTGGCCGTCGCCGCCCGCAACGGGTTGCATCCCAGCGCCGCCCGCCCGACCTTGTCGATCTTGATGCCCATCTTCACGAGCGCGGCGGTCAGCGACTTCACGATCTTGTCGGAACGCTGCCGGAGCGTGTCCACCTCGACCGCCAGCTGTGCCTCGGCCAGCAGGTTACCGGCCCGCAGTTCCTGCGCCTCCGCAGCCAGCCCCTCGGCCTGCTGGTACAGCACGCTGGTCTGCTCGACGGCCTGCTGCCGTACAGAGACGATCTGAGTCACGTCGCTGAGCGCCCGTAGCGTCGTCTCGTCCGCGGTCCCGGACAGGAACGGCACGATCCCGTCCGCCATGATCGGCTGCTCATACAGCAGCTCGGCCATCTGCGACACCGGCTGCCGCATCACCGCGACCCGCTGCTCCAGATCCTGCAGAGCCGCCAGCTTGGTCTTCAGCTGCTTCTCGGAGGCGGCGATGTCCGACCGCCGCTTCTCCAGTGCCTTGGTGGCGTCCTCGAGCTCCTTGGCCGACCGCTCGGCCTCTTTGCGCAGCGCCGCCAGGTCGCCCGGCGCCTGCCGCTCCTGCTTCTGCGCCACCTGCGCCTGAGCGCGCCCCTGCCCGGAAGGCACGAAAAGAGAAGCCACCGCCATGACTACCGCGATCAGACCCGCTGATCGAGGGGCTGGCACGTTCGACTCCTCCGTTTGCAAACTCGTTACCTGGGTCAGGCACGCACGTTACTACAGCCCCCCGAGTGCCCGGACCGAACTCGGGAGAGCTGTTATGAGACAAAAAGCGCACTCTGTCCGCCCACCCCCCGCGACCAGCCAGATCCCGCCACCGAAACAGGGCCTATCAGATGCCAGGCACCAAACTCCCACCGACCTTCAACCCCACCCCTTCCTCCTCGTCCCGGCACAGATCCCACAGCCAGGTGTTCACCCACTCCCCCGAACACCCCACCTGAGTCTGAGTCCGCACCGGAGCCGGCGTAACAGGCTCCTCCACCCCAGGCTCCACATCCCCGACAGGCAGCACCGCCGCCGGAACAACAGCCCGCGGCCGACTCACCACGCGAACGGGAGCCGGCACGCTCCCTTCGTACAGCCGATCCGGATGCGCCGGCGCCCGAACCACCATCGGCCCAAACCCCACCCGCACGACCCGCTCCCGAACCACCGCCGGGACACTCCCCTCAAACCCCCGCATCTCCCCAGCCAACAACCCCCCAGCAAGGATCGCCGGCGCCAACAACGCCCCGAACAACACGACAGGCCGCCGCCGTGCCTGCTTACATCGCCTCCTGGTCACAGGCAGACGCTATCCACGCCGGATCCACAAGATTCCGACCACTTGTCATGCCTTTACCGCAGCTCAGAGCACCCATAACCAACCCCACCAAACTCACCCCGGCTCCACGTCCCACGCAGTGCCAGACTTTCGCTAGGCTTACGAGAGTCCGCCTCCGTAGCTCAGGGGATAGAGCACCGCTCTCCTAAAGCGGGTGCCGCAGGTTCGAATCCTGCCGGGGGCACTCACCTACATAGGCATTTCAGCCCTCGACCTGCGGTTTCTCAGCCGCAGGTCTTTTGCTTTGTGGACCTTGATAGGCAGCCGACGGTGCCCGCATGCAGCCGTAAGACCATGATCAGGGGACATGCGGGGGATGATCTTGGCGACGTTTCCCCAGGCCAGACCCTAATTCAGGGCCATTCAAGCCTCTGGCCGCCCGCTACGACTGGCCGGGCATGCCACGAACACAGCCGTTGATCGTGCCAAATATGTGCGCACAATCCGAGCGTCACCTCGCTGCGTAAGCCCAGCCCAACTCCCAGCCGGATCGTGCCCGCTGACCGTCTCGACGTTGGCTGATCTTGGGTGTGCGCTGCCTGTGCACGTCGATCTTCACCCAGCGTTGGCCGGATGAGACGTGGCAGCTGGTGGACGCGCCCATGACGGAAGTGCTCGCCGCGCGGGTGAGCGGCAGCCTGGACTTGGGGGAAGCGCTGCCCGCGGTGTCGCCTCCGTACGCCTGGAAATTCGCCTCACTCGTGCTGAAGGACCTGCCGGAGAGGGCCTCCTTCCCGCAAGCGCCGCTCGCTCTCGAGGTCGTCGCGCAGGCGGCGAGGGTCGAGGCGACCACAGGGGTGCCCGAGGACTATGCCGCGCTGGTCGGCGAGTACGGCGTGGGGAAGCTGGCCGGCGTGCTGCGGCTGCTCGCTCCGGGCGCGCCGGAGGGCTTCGACCTGAATGCGGAAGAGGCCATGGTGAGCGAACGGCTGCGTGCGCGGCGAGCGGCGGGCGAGCGGGTGGTCCCGTCACCGATCGCGCCCGAGCCCGGCGGCTTGCGGTTGTGGGGCGTATTCGACGGGGGTGAGACGTGCTGGTGGCTTCCCGTCAGCGGCGAGCCGGCCGAGTGGCCGGTGGTGGTGGTCGATGTCGACGGCCTGGGGTGGCAGCGGCTGCCGTACAGCGCCACGGGATTTCTCGGCCGGTGGCTGGACGGGCGGCTGGATCTGCCGGTGCTGTCGCTGTCGGCGGTGCCGCGTCCGCGCCTGCTGTTCCCGCCAGGCGCCGAGCCCGCCGCCTCCGCCACGCCTGCCGGGGAAGCACCGCGAGACGCACTGGCGCAGTTGGCGACGATCATCGGAGATCCGCGGACCGCCGGCCACACCTACGACTGGCCACGGATCGAGCGGTCACTCGGATTGCGGCTTCCGAGCGACTACAAGCGGTTGTTCGAGGCATACGGGGCGATCGGTATCAACGGCATCACGATCGGACATCCGGAAGATCTCCAACAGCAGCACGAAGAGCAGGCCGAATATCTCGACTGGGAGGATGACGAGGCGATGGCCGTGCATCCCGCCCCGGGAGGGCTGCTGTGGTGCGCGAACATCGAGGGCCGCGAAACCATCTGGTGGGACACCCGCGATCCAGACTCCGACCGGTGGACGATGGTCTGGGACGTCGAATTCGATCGGCACAACTTCCCTTGCACCCTGACCGAGCTGATGATCGCCGACCTGACGAGCAGGCTGGCCTCGTCACTCACCGCGCTGGATCCGTCAGATGATGGGCCCATGATGTGGTTCTGACGGCGACGACGATTTCATCGTCCTGCTGCGGGCGCTGGTCGGCTCAGGCGACTCGGCGGGCGGCATCGCGGCCACCCATCGCGCCCACGCCGCCCGGGGAGCCGCGTTCCATGACGCGCCCATCCTCCAGCAGGACGACGCTGTCGGCGGTGGCGGCCTGGGTAAGGCGGTGGGCGACGTCGAGGCGGTCCTGCCGTCGATGGTGCTGTCCACGGCAGTTCCAGCGCGCGGACGCCGAGGCCGCCCGCCTCGGCCGTGGCCTCGTCGAGGACCGCCACGGCGAAGCCCGCGCCGTGTTACCCAGCAGCACCATGCTCCTTTGCTGCCCCAAGAACACGGACCGAGGGCTACGCGGCGGGAGCACAACTTGGGTGCAGATGACAGGGTTGCGGCCGCGACGTGTCGCCAGGCCTTGGAGCACGACACCACACTTGTGATCAACTTGAATGGATACGGCGTCCAGCGGAGCCATGGCAGAATGCGACGGCGTTCATGCCATGGCGCTTATCTTGACCCAAGCAGTAATCCGCTTTCGTGTCGGCGAAGGGGTGCACGCTAGACCCAGCATTGGGTGACTCCGCGTTTCCGGGAAGCTGACGAACCTCCTGGCCCCCCAAGCGGATGCGGCGTCGGCCTCCCAAAACGCTTCCGGACGGTGGCCGTGAAGGGATATTGACTATCGTGTGAGCGAGCACCGCGCCATTCCATTACCTGTATCGACGCGCATGTTCCTGCCGTCTACCGAGTAGTAGGCGGCTATCCTGCCCTTATTCGGCTCACTTTCGATCAGTTGCCCAGACGTACGGTCGACCGTGCCGGTGGCGGTGACGGTCCAACCCGGACTATCGCTAGTCGCCGGGAATTTGCTCGTCCAGCTGTACATACCATCGTCGCGGATAGCGATGTCAAGATCCCAGGTTGCCCCTGTTCCGACCTTCGTGCAGGTTCCACTCCAGTCTCCGGAGAGGCCCGTTCCAGTCCTCGGAGCAGGAAAAGTACCACCTGAAGAAGTCGCGTTTGGTCGATATGCGCCCATTGCTGCCTGAACGAAAGCTGGAACGTGATAGTCATAAACACCGAAATCTTCCACCACACCATAAGCGAAATCGACCACCTTATGCCCAACCTTGATCGCCTGATCGTCGGGCGCAACGATGCCCGCACTATGGATGTCATTGAGGAATTGCCCATCGCTCAAAGCTGACCCAGATGAGCGTCCGACTGGCTGATATGCGTTCACTGCTGCCTGAACGAAAGCTGGAACGTGATAGTCATAAACACCGAAATCTTCCACCACACCATAAGCGAAATCGACCACCTTATGCCCAACCTTGATCGCCTGATCGTCGGGCGCAACGATGCCCGCGCTATGGATGTCATTGAGGAATTTCTCATCATCCGGATCGCGCACGGAAGGCGGTGTCGCGCCGCCCGCGAACATCGTCGGCTCATCGCCATTCGCCTGTGCTGTTACACACAATCCGATCAGGCCGACAACAAAGAACGTTGCCGCGCTCATCATCAACCAGATGTATCTGATCAGCTGAGGATGCATTGTCATTCACCCCTCGCCGTAGAGAGAGGATAAGATGCGTGCCGTATGGTCGCATGTCGACGCCGTCCGGCAGCTTGGATGGATCAGACCGTAAAGGTCGAGCACGTTGGGCCACGAAGGGCTTTTCAGTTCCACTCTCCGCGCCGACCCACACACTTCCTTATTAACACTGCATCAGTCCGGCGGTTATCAGATCAACCTGAGGGCGGTGAATATTGACCCAAAGAGCGGCAAGCATGCTCCTTCCGCTTCCAGATGATGCGATGTGTGAGTCGCCATGCATCCCAGCTTGGCAGGCACGGGAGGCGACCGACTGGTGGCCCTCGAACGGACCCAAGTGGCGTCCAACGAAGGCGTGATCGGGCCCTGCCTCCTCCTGGCGTGGTACCCCGAGGCTTGGAGCCAGACAGGGCTAACGCGGACTTACACAAGAGACAGCTCCAGGCCTTACCAATCGTTCATCCGCCGAAGAGCCGCCCCAGTTCCTCAATGATCGGCCCAGAGGTGGGCACCCGATCCCACCACCAGGCCTTACCGGTGAGGTCCTCGTTCAGCAACAGGCTGATCAGGCGGCGGCCACCCGCTCTGGTGGCCGCCGCGAACCTGGCGTCGGCGGCCGCCACCACCTCACGCGCTTCCTGCGGCGCGTCCGGCTCGGCAAGGGCCTGTTCCACGCGGTCGCGGATGTAAAGCGCGGCCGGCAGATCGTGGGCACCCCACACCCGTGGGTTGGCGCGGACGGCGGGGTCGGCGTTCGACAGCGACCGCTCAGTGTCGATCTTGTCCACGTGTAGTCGCCACGCCTCCACCTCCCTGGCGTCATTTTCCGTCCACGTCATCGCCTGCCACCGATCCTGTACCCCGTGCTGCGTAGAGGCTGGTCCCGATTGATGATGACCCGCACCCCTTGGTACTCGTACTTCACCGCGTTCTGCCCTTCCAACTCGGTCGGCCGGCCCTTCGTCAATGTCTCCAGGATCTTGCCGAACGAGGGCCGTCCCGCCAGGTCGCCACCTCCGGCGTGCCGGTAGACGAGCTGTGCCCTCTCTTCCCTGCTGAAGCCGGTACCTTCGAAGTCTTCGTCGGGCGCTTCCTGCTCCCCGCCCTCGCCTCCTTCCGAGGACTCCGGGCTCGCCTGGGACAGTGCGATGCCGGTCAATCCCAGCGCTCCCAAGCCCACGAACCCCGCCGAGACCGTAGGCACCAGCGCGATGCCTCCACCGGCCAGCGCGACGGCACCCACAGGCGGGAACCACAGGAACGCCAGCAACAGCAGCGCGATCCCGCCGTATAGCAACAGCGCGTCGAGGGCCTCCAGAACATGCGCGCCGATCATCACGCGCTGCCCAGGAGCGGCGCCTCGTAGCCAGGCCGCCAGGTTCAGGACGCCAAGGACTCCGGCGCCGGCTGCAGCGAACACCTGGAACTGCGCGAGGGCCGCCCCCTCGCCGTATCCCGCGCGTAAGGCACGGCGCAGCAGGCGCAGCCCTGACACCATCCGCCAGCCGATCCACAGCAGGCCCACCACGAGCAGCGCCAGCATGACGACAAATCCCGGCGACGCGGCAAGTGTCCCCTGAGCACGGGCGGTCGCGGGGGTCGTCCCCACCGCGAAATAGACCACCGCGGGCAGCACCAGCACCGCCCACACCAGGACAGGCCAGTAATGCAGCACCCGCAGTTCGCCTCGCCCCCCAGCAGCTCGACGCGCGGACAGTCGCTGCCGCAGGTCTGACGCCAGGCGGAGCGCAGGTCCGTCCCCGATCAGCAGCGCCGCGCGACGCGTCAGGACGAAGCGGCAAATCACCACGACACCCCAGGGCGGACGGCCAGTCGCATAGCGCCCTATGGCCCGCAACCCTGACCAGCCGTTCGGCCGTTCCCCTTCCAGCAGCAGCTCGGGATGAGCAGCCTTGGCCGCCCTTATCGCCCTGGAGTCGATCCAGGCCGCCACTACCAGAGCCAGCAGCGGCCACAGTCCCAGCACCGACTGCACGGCCAGCGCCGGAGCGGCCAGCATTCCCGCCGTCGCGCCTGAGGCGGGATGGGCCAGGTCGTAGTTGTAAGCCGCATGCCCGCCCCGACCAGCACCACCGGGACGAGACCGAGCAGCCGCGTGGGCCCGCGCCATCTCACCAGCATCCCGATCCCGAAACCGGCCAATGCGCTCCAGGCCAGATGCAGGTCCACGCCCGGCTCCTGCGGCAGTCGTGCCAGCCGCTCGAAAGCCACCGGCCCCGGCAGCCACGCGCCTAACGCCGCCCTACGTCCGGCACGTACGCCGCGGCCGACCGCGAAATCACCCAACCTCCAACAACCGGGATCGCGCGCCCGGCCAGGTGGCTCAACCGCAGCAACGCCTCGAGCAGCGCGAACCCTGCCCCCAACGCCGCCCCCAGCAGCAGATGGTCGGTCAGTCCCCACCGCAGCCTCCGCCGCACCACCCATGCCGCCACCGCCAGCGGTATGACCTTGACGACCTCCTCGATGAACGGATCCACCGTGTAGGAGGCGGTGCCGACCACCTCGCGCACCGCCTCGCCCGACCATGCCGCCACGCCCCGCGTCCACGCCAGCTCGAGCAGCGCCGCGAGCATGCCGCACCGATACAGCCCCGTCCCCAAGGCCACCATCGGCCGCCAACCCGCACCGAACGCCCTGCCCAGCCAAGCAGCGCAAGCTGGAACACGCCATAACAGGCTGCCGCCACCATCGCCAAGGTAAGCATCGATGCCGTTCCGCTCCGCCGGATACCAGAAACAGCACGCAAACTAGGCCAGAATCGACCATCCTAGCCCGATCTATAACGAACGGCTAAAACACCAGCAGGTGCGCAACTGATGGACTGAACAATGCGAAGGTCGCGATCCTGGACGATCTCGGATTCCTCTTGTCTCGCCCCTGCGCATCTGGCAGATTCCCAGAATTCAGCGGAGTTGAGAGAGGTGGAGCATGCACCAAGACGTCCGGCGTACGGCCGAGCTGCGAGCATGGATGATCCGCGGCGGCCGGGAAGGGCAACGCGAGGCGCGCGCGTTAGAGGAAGGGCTCGTCATCATCGGCTGGCACGAGGTCGGCGACCTCAGCCGCTACCGGACACGAGACCAACTCGCCGACGCACTACGCCTCGCATTTCCGAGCGCCGCGTCCAACGTCATCGCCAACTGGACGGGGCAACTATGGAGATTCGCGACGGAAATTCGCCCAGGAGACCTGGTCGTGATGCCGTTGAGATCGCATGCCGGGCACCTCGCCATCGGCACAGTCACGGGCGCCTATGAATATCGTCGGCAGGAGTCGGAAGACTTCCAGCAGGTACGAAAGGTCGACTGGCTGCGTTCAGATGTATCTGTAGAAACAATCAGATCTGACCTGCGTGCCAGCCTTGGCTCCTTGCTTACCGTGTGCGGCTTGACACGCAACAATGCCGCGAGCCGCCTCGCTCAGATCGCCGCCACAGGGGCAGACCCCGGCATGGAGGGCGAGGAGGAGGCCACCACCGCCGACGAACTCCTCCAAGACGCCGCCTTGCGAGACCCCGCCAATCCACGCCGGCTGACCATCCGCAGCCTGCTGGAGCATTGGGGCCAACGGCGCCGGACCAGCCCGGTCATCTCCACCATCAAGGCCGACTTGGCCAACAAAGGGCTGACGACTCGGCCGCCCTTCACCGAAGGCTCAGTCAGCGACGAGGTAACCCTTGTGCCACTCAGCGCCGAGCCCGGATCCGGCGCCGAAACCGTCGAAGAAGCCGCTGACACCGAGAACGTGGCCGCACCCGAGCACATGAGCTTGCGCCTGGGAAGCCTGCCCTCACGGCTGGTCTCGGTCCCCAGCACCGTCGCCCTGACCTACACCAAGACCTTGATGCTGCAAAACCGATTCTCACAGATCGCTGTGATCGACGAAGACGGCACCTACCACGGAGCGATCAGCTGGGAATCCATCGGCCGCGCCCACATCGCCTCAAACGATCCTTCCTTGAAGGACGCCATCACACCGGCGCTGGTCGCCGACCACGACGCACTCCTCCTCGATCAAATCGAAGCAATCCGCGACAAGGGTTTCATCTTCGTACGAGACCCCGATCGAGTGCACGTCACCGGCATCCTCACGGCCGCCGACCTCACCGGCCAGTTCGGAAACCTTGCACGCCCCTTCGTGCTCATCGAGGAAGCCGAGAACAGGCTTCGGCGTGCCGCGGACGAAGCATTCACCATGGAACATCTCCGCGACGCGGTACAGCCACACCGAAAACTGAAGGTCCACCGAGCCTCCGACCTCACCTTCGGTGACTACATCTTCCTCCTAAAGGACGAGCAGCGCTGGTCCATCCTCGGCTGGCAGCTTGATCACCACCTCTTCCTCGGATATCTGAACGAAGTCCGCGAGATCCGTAACGATCTCATGCACTTCACCCCCGACCCGCTCTCCCGCGACCAATACCAGACGGTTAAAGGCCTGCTCAGCCTCCTACGCACGGTTGACCCCAGGCCATGAAACAGCCCCAGGCAACCGCACCCACTGATACACCTGGCTTAAGCAGCACAGCGATTACCAGTCAGGACACCCGCATCTGACGAGCGGGAACACCCAACGCACCTCTCACCACGGATATCGTCCTGACCAGGCCAAACAGCAGTCAAGTGATCGGCGTAGGAGGTCATCATTGGAAAATGACACACACCGAGTGGCGGCTTCATATCTCCCATTACAAGACATAATGGACTCCGTGTGGCTAGAGCTCTCCTAAAGCGGGTGCCGCAGGTTCGAATCCTGCCGGGGGCACTTACCTGAACAGGCATTTTGGCCCCTGACCTGCGGTTTCTCAGCCGCAGGTCTTTGCTTTGTGGACCTTGATAGGCAGCCGACGGTGCCCGCATGCAGCCGTAAGACCATGATCAGGGGACATATGCGGGATGATCTTGAAGGTGTTTCCCCTGGCCGGATCCCGGTTTTGGGCCATCAGGGCCTACGGCAACCCGTTACGACCGTCCGGGCATGCGACGTACACACCGGTTAATCGTGCCGCATACGTGCGTAAAGCCGAGCGTCGTCCCCCGCTACACAGCTGACCCGGCTGCTCTACCAGTTCGGCAACACGGGCCGCTGACCGGTCGGCCTGGCGGCCGGTCTGGCCGAGGCGATCGTCGCCATACACGCCGCGGACGTTGTGTATCGGGTCTAAGCCCGGCACTCTGATCCTGCCGCCGCAGGGTGTCCATGAGTCGTGGACTTCGGGACCGTCCACGCCCTGGAGGAGACCGCCATGACCCGTACCGGCATGATCGTCGGCTCGCCCTGCTGGAGCAGCCCCGAGGAGTACGGCGGCGCCGCGACTGACATCCCCAACTGGGCACTCCTGATCGCCTACGCCGCCCGGCAGCAAGCCGCCTTTTCGGCACCGGACATCCCAAGGTCCTAGCCGCCAGGGTGCTAGGCGAGGACGCTGACACCTCGCATCTGGGTGGCAAGCTGAGGCCCCGGCAAACCGCACACCGAAAGGATCCCCAGGGCGGAGCCGACGCTCGCACCCTGCTTCACCGGACGGCCGAGTGCTGGCGTGCTCTCCAGCAAGACCCAGCAGCCAGCGAAGACCGGCCCCCGGCAACGGAGGTCATCGTGCGACTCGAGCGAACGTGGACGCTGACCGGTCCAGCAGAGCTCTGGGAGCCGGCCGCGCGCAGCTGGACGTCCCAGATACTGTCGATCGCTTCGCGGCGATCGCAGTGGCTGCGATCACACGGTGGCATCATCCTTCCTCCCCTCCTGGGAGAGCACTCAGCCGCCTCTCCATCGCGGGAGACCGCCATCATGTAAACCGCCACTACATCAGCCACAGCCTCCCCATCGGCTACCGCCCCTCCTCCGCTCACGTTCGCACCCTCGACAAAACCGGCTCGGTAGGCCGGTAGGCCCGGAGACCGGCGCCGACCATGCCCCGTACTCGCCGACCGGCACGGTCGGCTCACCACTGGCCGGTCATAGAGCGCTCAGGTTGCTGATCACCTTCGCCAGGACATTGACATCCGGCGCGGGAGGCGGATTCTCGACTTGTACGAGTTGCTGCACGTGCAGGTCACCCACCAGCACGCGGACTACGCCGATGGGCAGATTCAACTCGACGGCCAGGTCCACGAGCTGGGTGGATTTGGTGCACTTGTGCAGGACGATCAAATGCTCGGGGCCGAGGCCCGCAGGCGGTGTCAGGGCGCCGGTTGTGGTGATCACTGCAATAAGGTCGATGGCCTCGCTTGCGGGTACTGTACGACTCCTGGTCAGCAAGTAGGCGGGAACGATCGCACCAGCGTCCTCGTCCAGCCAGCGTGCGTCCCGGCTCGCATCGGGGCCCCGCTCTGTGAGAGACGCGCTCCTGTCGGCGTCGACCTTGTTGGCGGGCGCGGTCAGTACATTTGCAGTCGGCCTGCGGGGAAGGGCAATTCGCTCGCGGGTGGAGCCCATGACTGCCTCGGCGGTGCGTTCAGTACCGGCGTGCATGTGAGCGGCCTCGCCCTTAGCGGTGCGATGCGCCTTGGTCGTAATGTCGGCCGCTCCTGTGAGGGCGGTGTCCGTGAGGGCGCTCGCGTCGCGTTCAGCCTCGGCGCAAAGGTGCGCGGCTTCAGCCAGCGCCTCCTGGCACGCCGTGCGCCGGGTTCGGTCAGCCTCTCGTTGTGCGGCGGCGACGATCTCTACCACGTCGGACAGCTCCGGGGGCCTGCCCTTCAGAACGTCTCTGATCCTGATGATCGTCCTCAGGATACGGCCCATGCCCATCTGTTGAGGCTGACCGGAACCGACGACGTCATCCAGGCGAGTGCCCTGAACCGCTAGTCCGTTCGGCTGCGCGGACTGGCCGAAGATCTGCCGCGCTCGCTCGTCCACCTTCTGGTCGGGGATCTGGTCGATGTCCTCGCTGATCTCTTCCAGGAACTCCAGGTAATCAGCCACCGGGTCATGAGACATCGGCGGAAGCGGCTGCTGCAGGGCTTCGGGGGTGTGGTCGTGGTTCACAGAGCATCCTCCTCCCTGGTCCGTGGCGCCGTGTGGATGGGCGACGCCTGTATGCAGCGCTCTTGCTCAATGATTTGTTTGAGGCGTTCGCGGGCGAACTGCAGGTTCTTGCGAATCGCGTCGGGCCTCTTATCGAGGTAGTCAGCGATCTCCGGTGAGTTCAGGCCCTCCACGTAGCACGCCATGACCTCGCGCTGCGTGGGTGGCAGCCGATCGAGCATCTGCTCCACCCACTCGCGGTCTTCCCACAAGGTCATCCGGGCATCCCAGTCGGCCTCTGTGACGGGCGCCTGCGTGCTGAGCAGCCGCTCAGTTTCCTTCGCTTCCCGATTGCGGCGCTTGATGAAGTTGCTCACCACCGCCCGACAGGCGTAGGCCTTGGGGCGGTCAATTGTCGGCCAACGCCGCCACAGGTCGACCATGGTCATGCCAACGGCATCATCGGCCTCCTGCTCTGTGGCGCCGGCCACTCGCGCCACCTTCATCAACAGTCGATAGTGGCCGCGAAAGAACTGCTCGACCTCGCCTCGGCTGCCGAGGTCCGCCCCCGGCGGAGCCGCAACTCGAGCAGTGCCCTTGTCCAGCTGGACCACCTGCCAACCTCCGTGTTTTCGAGGCCCGTGCCGCTCGCCCTCGTTGCGGTGAGATCCCATCAAGCGTTGAAGACAGAAGCATGATCTATGGAACGTGACGGTCGCATCAGTTCTTGACCAGAATCATCAGAGCGATGAGCAGCGCCACCACGCTGGCAATCACAGTGATGACCAGGGAGGAGGTGGTGACGAAGACGCCACCTACGGCAACCATGACCCCGTTGATGAGAGCAAGCAGACTGCTGGCCTGCCACGCCTCGGGCGACGGCCTCCGGCGGCTGGGCGACGAATCGACCCGGTCCGTGCCTTTGGGCGGCGGGGCATCATCAGACCCGAGCTGTTGCGGTGTGACGTGCGGATCCACCAGTGATGTCCTTCATGAGCGGGTGAACTGTTGTCACCCGATAAGGTCCGCACGAGCGTGGCCGCGTGAAAACGGCAGTTAGCCGGGGATACAGGGTGACCCTAGTGCCCGAATTCTGCACTCGATCGGGTTCGCAAGGGCGAGCGCTTGTTCAACGAGGGGACATCACCGTCCCGCTGGAGCTGATCAAGTCCGAGATGTTCCACGCCCGCGGAAGAGGCGCCGCGAGACGCGCTGGCGCAGTTAGTGACGATCATCGGAGCGTCGCGGACCGGTGGCCACACCTATGACTGGCCGGCGATCGAGCGGTCGCTCGGTTTGCGGCTTCCGAGCGACTACAAGCGGTTGTTCGAGGTGTACGGGGCGATCGGGATCAACGGCATCATGATCGGACATCCGGAGGAGCTCCAGCAGCAGCACGAAGAGCAGGTCGAATATCTCGACTGGGAGGAAGACGAGGCGATGGCTGTGCATCCTGCGCCGGGAGGGCTGCTGTGGTGCGCGAACACCGAAGGCCGCGAGACCATCTGGTGGGACACCAGCGATCCGGACCCCGACCGGTGGACGATGGTCTGGGACGTCCAATTCGACCGGCACACCTTCCCCGGTACCCTGACCGAACTGGTGATCGCCGACCTGACAAGCAGGCTGGCCTCGCCGCTCACCGGGCTGGATCCGTCACATGACGGGCCCATGATGTGGTTCTGAGTGCGACGACGAGTTCATCGTCCTGCTGCGGGCGCGGGACGGCCCAAGCGACCCAGTGGGCAGCGTAGCGGCCGACCGCCGCGCGCAGGTCGCCGTGGGAGCCGCGTTCCACAATGCGTCCGTCCTCCAGGACCACGACGCTGTCGGCGATGGCAACTTGAGTGAGACGGTGGGCGACGATGACCGCAGTCCTGTCGTCGACGGCCCTGTCCACGGCGCGTTCCAGCGCGCAGGCGCCAACGCTGCCCGTCTCGGCCGTGCTCTCGTCGAGAACCGCCATGGCGGGGTTGGCCAGCATCAGCCAGGCCGGGGAGAGCGGCTGGCGCTGGGCTCCGGTTGGGCGGTGGCCGCCTTCGCCGACGATGGTGGCCAGGCCCGTCAGAGAGCGCCTCCGCCCAGGTGAGGACGTCTACAGTGGCCAGGGCGGCGCGCAGGTCGCCGTCGGTGGCGGCGGGCTGGGGCCAGGCGTCGGCAAGCGAGTCGGCGAAGACAAGTACCTCTTGGGTCACGATGGAATTGGCCAACCACATGCAGAACGTCGACCAGAGCTCGGGCACCCGCGCCAAGTTCGACCGGCGCATGGCATCCCTGCGAACACGACGTCCTACCGCGCCTCTGGCGGCCCACTCTGAGTAGCGCGCTACGTCGCGATCAACGAGTCCGCCCACTCCGAGAAGCTCAACTGCGTGACCATGCGGCGCACACGACAACTGCGCAGGGTGCACATCGATGTGCCTTTGGCGCTCGGCAGCCGACCGGATGCCCAGTACGCATACAACTGCGAGCGTCCGGACATATCATGACCCGATGGCTTTATCCGACCTTGATCGCGAGATGGTTGTGACAGCCATCAAGGAGTACGACCAGCTAGGCCGCAGCGCCTTCTTGGAACAGTACGGCTACCGCGAGGCCCGTGACTATTTCCTAATTCACAACGGACGTCGATACGACTCCAAGGCCATCGCCGGCGTGGCACACCGTGGTGTCGGCGGGCGACCACTGCGCGCTTCGGAATTCTCTGGTGGCGCCGCCACGGTGGGCAGGATCCTCGGCCAGCTTGGATTCCTCGTCACCCCGCACGAGAGCATCTCCCCCGCAGAGGTTTTCCTCGAAAAGATCAGAAATCTCGACACAGCCGTCTCGAATGGCCGCCCCAAGCGACATCAGCCGCTCACTCTGCTGTGGGCTCTCGGCCGGGCCGCACAACGACAGGAGCGTCTCGTTCCCTGGGATGTGACTTGGGTTGAGGTCAGCGCGCTCATCACGGAGTTCGGCCTCGACGGCGACCGGCCCAATCCCGAATACCCGGTCTTGAAGCTCACACATTTCGGCTTATGGACGCTGCTCGACCACCCGGAGCCGCCCCGCCCCAGTGGCAGCGCTCCTCTTGGGTGGATGAGCCGGAACCAGCCGATCTCCGGTCTCCACGACTGGGTGTACGACCTGGTGGCGGAGAACGAGACAGTACGGTCTCAGGCGAGCGCGTACCTCTTGAGCCAATACTTCCCGGACGAGGACCAGAACGCATTACTCACGCGCGTCGGCATGGACACGGTCGGCGACGAGCCGCCACCGCCGCCCGAAGATCTCCGCACTCCGGAGCGCCGCCCGGTCACGGTCAGGCGGATCATCCGCGACAACGCGCTCTCACGGCTGGTCAAGAGCTTGCACGACCACACATGTCAGATCTGTGGAACCCGACTGCTGCTTCCTCACGGCCAGTACGCCGAGGGAGCACACATCCGGCCGCTCGGCAGCCCACACGACGGTCATGACGTGGCAGGCAACCTCCTGTGCCTGTGCCCCAACGACCACGTGCTCTTCGACCAAGGCGCCATCACCATCAAAGACGACCTCACGGTGGTCAACCAGCTCACCGGCGAGTCGCGAGGGGCCTTGCGCACCGTCCCCGGCCACGACGTCGATCCGCAGTATCTGGCGTACCACCGAAGCATGTACTGACGCCGTCACTCAGGCGAACGTATCGGCTGCCTGTTCCGCTCTTGGCCCCTATCCTGGCAATTACGCGGATCAGAGGCGCATCACGTTATCGCGAGAATCACCGGAGAGTTGATGACCGGAATCTGGCACGACACCGCCGACGGATTGGTCCCTCTGAACGCGGAGCCGTTCCTGCGCGAGCAGGATCTTCACGACAGTATCGAGCGGGCTCCGGCCATGCTGCCGCTACGCGGGCAGCCTCGCCTGGTGGTCCTGGGGCGGGAGGTCGCCCTCGGGACCGGATACGCCGATCTCGTCGCGGTCGACGCCTATACCGGCATACCCGTGATCATTGAGGTAAAGCTGGCGGCCAACTCTGACAGAAGGTCCGTTTTCACCCAGGTCCTCGGTTATGCCTCGTACGTTTTCCGGCTAACACCGGAAGCATTCGAGGAACTCTTGGGCTCGCATCTGGCCAGACGGGGCAGTTCCTCAATCGCCGAAGCGGTCGAGACAGACGTCGGTGACGGCTCAATAGACCCGGCGGCTTTTCGCGTCAGCCTGGCCGAGGCGCTGGAACAGGGACGGATCCGGTGCGTGGTGGTTCTCGACGCTGCCTCAGCCGACCTGATCGACCTCGCGGGATACCTGCAAGCGGTTACCAATGACCGGCTCGATATCGACCTGGTGACCGTGTCTGCCTACAAGGTCGGCGACAGCCAGGTATTAGTGCCCCAGCTGGTCGAGCCCGAGCAGGCGGCCCCGCAGGCGCCGCTCCGATCGCCAAGGCCGGGAAGAGAGGCGAAGCCGACGCTGGGATCGGCGCTGTTCGTCAACAGCATCGACAATGCCGAGCCGTCCCACCGCGAGCACCTGCGCCGCCTGTGCGCATGGGCGCAGCAGTTGGAGAGCGAGGGACTGACCACGTTGTACACGACTGTCGGCAAGGGACGCTGGATCCTGAACCTGAGGCTGCCGGCCCAGCAGCGCGGAATGGTGAGCATCTGGAATGACCGGGGAGCCTTCGTCTGCCCGCAGCGTTCGGTCATAGAGGCCGAGGCAGCCCTGACACTGGCGCGCATGGACGAGCGCTTCCCCAAAGAGATCGGCCAGAACAACTACCTCACCGATCCGATGAACCAAGAGATGCTCGGCTTGCTCAAGGATGCCTACGCCGAAGCCGCCCGCAATCGGTCACAGCCAGCCGTGTAAGGCGACGTATAATTCTCCGAAGTTCCAGAAAGCATGAGCTCGGCCCCGTTCCAGATAGCCAGAAAACGTGCAGTTTTACCCCGGACGGCCTTCCGTCACGAACAACAGCACCACCGCAAGCTCACCCACGCACCTCCACCAGCTTGCCCGCCGGCCGAGAAGGCTGGAGCGCCTAGACATACCGCAACGGAGCCGATGGCCGGTACGCCTTCAAGAGCTACATCCTCTGGCCCGGAGTGTGCCTCGGTATATGCATGGGGCAACGGGCGACCGCCTATCGCATGGCGGATCTCTATCAAGGACTCGCCTTGAACAGCAAACGCTAGAGCCTCGGTAAATCAGCCGTCCGGCCACTGTCCAGCGGCCATGGCTATGGACCATGCTCTCCGCGATTAAGCGGCAAGGACCACTTCTCGCCAATTCCGGAGGGTGCCGTCACCGTTGCGGTCCGCCACACAGCAACTCGACATCCCAACGCCCTCCGACGCACCATGCGGCTCTCCACGACCTGCCTCCGCCTTCGCCGACACGAGTTCGCTCGGTGCCTGAGCTTGGCGTGCCGAACCGGACATCAGCACGACAAGGCGATCTGCCGAGCTTCTTCGGGCATATCCACTAGCAGAAACGATCTTCGAGCTGCACAATTCCGTACGTGAAGGCATATGTCGGAGTCACCGACGGCGACTGGTATCGCTTCCTGGCGACGCGCCCAGCCCTGATGGAGGCCAACTTCTGGCGCCCCTCGGGCGGCACAAGCTTCCGCGCGCTGCGTCCCGGCGAACCGTTCTTCTTCAAGACCCACCACCCGGGCAGGCACCCGGTCAGCGGCTTTCCGTACGATCGGGTGGTCGGCGGCGGCATCTTCGAGGCCTTCGAGCCGCTTCCCCTGTCCGAGGCATGGGAGATCTTCGGTGAGGCCAACGGCACCGACAATCGGGAGCAGATGAGGGAGAGGATCAGCAAGTATCGTCGACGTCCCATAGCCGCAAGTGAGGACCCGATCATCGGCTGCGTCCTGCTCCGAGACACTCGATTCTTCGAGCCTCCAACGGGCCCGCCCCCCGGCTTCGCCCCCAACATCGTTCAGGGCAAGGGCTACGACATGTACGCCGGTTCCTACACCGACTACTTCACCGACCTCATGACCCGTCTGCTCGGAGACAACACTGCCGACGTGTCACAACCATGGCGGCGCGAAGGCCCCGTCTTCGGGGATCCCCGTCTGGCCCCCCGGCGTCTGGGCCAGCGCGCTTTCAAGGCTGTGGTTCTCAACGCCTATGGGGGACGCTGCGCCATCACCGGCTCGACGATCCGCCCTGTGCTGCAAGCAGCCCACATTCGCCCGGTAACACGCGGAGGCGAGCATCGTCTGGACAACGGCATCCTGCTGCGTTCGGACGTGCACATTTTGTTCGATCAGGGATATCTCGCGATCGATACGGACCACCGGCTGCTGGTCAGCCCGCGCTTACGCGAAGAGTTCGGTGCCGGCGACGAGGTCTACCGGCACGCAGGGAGTACGGTCACTATGCCTACCAACGCAGCCGACCGACCCAGCCAAGCCTTCCTGGAATGGCATCGAAATGAGGTGTTTATCGCAGCATCCAAGTCAACAATGGGTGTTCCTAACTGATTGACTGTTACGGCTAAGGCACGGCTAGCCTGACCCGGGAATCGTCCGCGGCATATTCGGACCGACTGCAAGCCGCGAAGCTGATCGACGTGATAAGAGGGGCCCCATGATAGGCGCGGCTTTTTGGCGCACCGTGGCTGGTGTCGCATGTTTCCTGGTCGTTGTGCTCGGCACTCTCACGCTGCTACCGCACCTGCTCTACCCGCCTTTGACCGATACCCAGCTCAGCGGAGTGAAAGGTGCTGATACCCGCATCCAGCTGCAACAGGCGCAGTCTCAGCTGCAGAACAATGCACGCTCTACCCTCCTCCAGGCTGTCGCTGGCTTGCTGGTCGTCGCGGGTGCGGTGGCGACTTGGCGGCAGGTGCAAGTCAACCGCGAAGGACAGATCACCGAGCGATTCACCCGGGCTGTCGACCAACTCGGGAGTGACAACACCGACGTCCGCGTCGGCGGTATCTACGCGTTGCGACGCATCGCTGATAACTCCCCATCGGATCGCAACACTGTCCAGTTCATCCTCGGAGCGTTCATTCGCACCCATGCAGCCTGGCCGGTCGGCATGCCCGACGGCCCCGAGCATCCGACCACCACGGTGGATCAACATCTGCCCTGGCTGCATGTCCGCGCCCCTGACATTCAGACCGCCATGGACGTGCTGGGAAATCGTCCTACGTCGCCAGAAGCACGAAGACTCTACCTATCTCGCGTGGACCTACGCAGTGTCCAACTGGACGGGGCGCGCCTGATCGGCACACAGTTACGCCACGCCAATCTTGCGCGGGCCTGGCTACGCGGCGTACGGCTGGATCATAGCGACCTCAAGTCGACCGACCTCCGGCAGACGAATCTCGAGAACGCCAGCTTCGTAGAGTCCAACCTCCGTGGTGCTTATCTGGAGGGTGCGAATCTGAGGGGAGCCGACTTCAGTAGGGCTGACCTCCGCGGGGCGGATCTTCGCGGCGCCGATCTCACCGACGCCACACTGGTCGGCGCACTGGTCGACGCCACGACAGCCTGGCCGCTCGACTTCGACACCAACCGCCTTCTCCACGCCGGAATGCACCTCACCAACGACGAGGGTGGGCCGTCAAACACCGCAATCGAGTAGAACTCGACAAGTCAGATTCCGCAGAAAGGGACGACAGATCGGTGGGCAGATAGCGCCACGAGCAGACCGAGCGCACCACGCACAGCATCGCGTTAACGTTCTATGCCGCAGCCGCCCTGAGGAGGCCCCGGCTTCTACAAGAACGCCAGCGTCTGGAGAGAGAACGCCTTCGCCTGGTCGCGGACGCTCATCCAAACCAAGGGCAGGGTCATGATGAAAGGTGCCGAGTTGAGGCGTGGCAGGCTCTCCTCGACGAGCTGGGCTACGACGTCGACGTGGATGGCCTGTCTGATCCCGGCTCCACCACAGCGACCAAGAAGTCCCAGACCACGGCCAAGGTTTTCGTCACCGGCACCGTGGACAGGACCACGTGGCAGGCCGGCCGGAAGGCGGCCGCGGTGAAGTGACCGGCTGACTGATCCCCCTCTTCTACGTAGCAGCACTCGCCTACAGTGCGCAGAAGACGGCTACGGCCCTGCGCAACACCGACCTGATCGAACAGAGCAGACTTGGTAGACGGCACCATGGTCCGCTTTGTCGGCTTCGCGGCCGACGCGGTGTGGCCGCTCGCATAGATGGCCGTGGAGGTCACCGGCCGCCCACCCACGGCAGACCGCAAAGATCCGCCAGCGCCTGGCCGACCGCGAGATGCGGCTCGCTCGGGGAACCCGCGGATCGCCGAGCTCGAACGCGAACTGGGCTTGCGGGAGTAGTATGCCGCTCGCGGCCGCCCTGGCTGGATTTCGGTGGCGCGTCAGGCGCTCGGTGCAAGTTTGAATTGGTGCGGCGCGTTCGAGGACGTGGTAGACGATGGCGCGGCCGACCGTCCTGGAGACGAAACTGCTCAACGCGGCAGACTACGGCGAAACACCAGACCCGTCGGTCAATAGTCGTCCCGGCCAGTCATCGAGACGTAGCGGCCTCCCGCCCTTCGGGAAGCCCCTTGAACACCCTCGACCAACTCCCAGGAAGCCCGACAGTGACGGCAGCGGGCGGTCGACGCTCTTCGAGCCCATCGATGACTGGACTCCTTCCAGCGAAGTCTTCAGCACCACCCACCGACACCTATACCCACACCACGGAGCTCCTCGACCCCACCTGCGAACTCCCCGGCAAGACGCTGCCCGGCATCTTCCACACCACGGACCTTCACATCGGGCGCAATCCAACTGGCCTCTCGCTCAAGCGGTGCCGAGAGATCTCTGAGGGCAGAACCCGCCACGATCTGCCTCCTGGGTTGTCCACTCCGAACTGGATCAACCACCGAAACGGCTCGGGGGACATCATGGGCCCGCCTCTGGCGGGACCAACCTTCCGTAACGATCCGCACCGAGTTCTACAAGCCCGAGAGGGGGCGTTACCTCTATCCGAAGGCCGAGCGCCCCCATCACCCACCTGGAGGTCGCGCTCCTGCAGGGATTCCAACTCGACTACAAGTGGGCTGGCAGCAAAATCTGCATCGCCTGCCAAATCGATAATGCAGTCCCCGTCGGCCTGGCCAGGGCAATCGCAGGCGCTTTGCACCATTGTTTGTGCACGCCACCGTGCGGACCTCAGCGCAGCCGCCGATCTACACCGAGTCCCGGCTCGCAGCCATGGCCGTCCTCCGCATGATGCTGAAGAGAACCGGCCTTCGGTCATAAAGGAGCAGCTCAACCTTGGCCTCTGCCCCCCACTGTCGACGATCACAGAATTGAGCAGGCATGAGCCCTCTGCGATCACGTAATTGACCACCTCGATCACGTTATTGACCCTGGTCACGGCGTGCGTGTCGGGATGGACCTGGTCATCGGAAGATCAGCATTCTTGCCCTCGTCACGGGACGGGGGGCCGATGGCGAGGAGGAGCTTCGACGTGGTGGACATCACCGAGATCCTGGTGCACTGGCATGCAGGCCGGTCGAAGAACGAGATCGCGGACAGCTTGGCGGTCTCGCGTAACACGGTGCGTAAGTACGTGGCCCCGGCCGAGGCTGCGGGAATCGCTCCAGGTGGGATGGCGATCAGCTCGGCGGAGTGGGCGGCGCGGGTGCGTGAATGGTTCCCGGAGCTGACCGACATCCGGCTGCGGCAGGTGACCTGGCCAACGATCGAGCAGCACCGCGATTACATCGTCGCCCAGCTCAAGGCCGGAGTGACGGTGACCACGATCCACCAGCGACTGCGTGATGAGGAAGGGCTGGCGGTCAGTATCGCCTCGATGCGCCGCTATGTGCACGCCAACCTGCCCGAGGAGATGCGCGCCTCGCAGGTGCGGGTGCTGCGGCTGCGCGAGGCAGAACCAGGCGAGCAGGGGCAGATCGACTACGGCCAACTGGGCCGCTGGACCGACCCGAAGACCGGGCGCCGTCACATGGTGCAGGCCTTCGTGATGGTGCTGCCCGCCTCCCGGCACATGTTCGTCTACCCGGTGCTAAAGATGGACCAGCAGGCGTGGAGCAGCGCGCACGTGGCCGCGTTCGCCTTCTTCGGCGGCTGCCCGACCCGGCTGGTGCCCGACAACCTCAAGACCGGCGTGGACCGGCCCGACCTTTATGACCCGAAGATCAACCGCGCCTATGCCGAGTTGGCCGCGCACTACGGCGTTCTGGTCGACCCGGCCCGCTCGCGAAAGCCACGCGACAAGGCCAGCGTCGAGCGGCCGATGCCCTATATCCGCGACAGCTTCTGGCGCGGTCGGACTTTCGCCAGCATGGAGGAGATGCGCGAACAGGCCGCCCGCTGGTGCATCGAGGTCGCCGGGGCCCGCGCCTGCCGCCCACTGGCCGATGCCGCGCCGCTGATGGTCTTCGACGCAATCGAGGCTGAACGGCTGGCGCCGTTGCCCGCCACGCCGTTCGTGCTGTCGCGCTGGAGCAAGGCCAAGGTCGGCCCGGACATCCACGCCCGGGTGGAGCGGGTGCTCTACTCCATCCCCTGGCGATATCTGGGCCGACAGCTCGATGTCCGCTCCACCGCCACCAAGGTGCAGTTCTTCCTCGGCGGCGAGCTGATCAAGACCCACCCGCGCAAGCTCGCGGGCAAGCAGACCGACCTGGCCGACTACCCGCCGGAGAAGGTCGCCTTCCATATGCGCACCCCGGCCTGGTGCCGCAGCAAGGCCGAGCAGATCGGCCCCGCCTGCATCGAGGTGATCGCCGACCTGCTGAGCGAGAACGCGTTGTATCGGCTCCGCGCCGCTCAAGGGGTGCTCGGCCTGGCCGACAAGCACAACCCCGAGCGCCTGGAAGCCGCCTGCGCCAAGGCGCTGGCCGTCGGCGACCCCTCCTACCGGACCGTCAAGGGCATCTTGGCCGCGGGCACCGAGACCGACCCCGCGCCGGCCAGCCGCGGCGACGGCGGCGCCGATGCTTTCCTGCACGGCCCCGACGCCCTGTTCGCCGACGCCTACCAGGGCCACATCGCCGAGGTGATCCCGTTGCGCGAGGCCAGCGCCCCGGCCGCCAGCTGACACCCTGACCGCGCTGACCAGGCTCACCGCGAAGTACGGCAATCACACTCGCGCTGAACCAGCGCACCACGAACCATCATGAGGAGCTTCACCATGACCACCATCACCCCGATCGAGACCGGCGCGCTGGACAAGGCGCTGCGCGCGCTCAAGCTCGGCGGCATGCTCGACACCCTGGACGCCCGCCTGGCCCAGGCCCGCGCCGGGGAACTTGGCCACATCGACTTCCTTCAGGTCCTCTGCGAGGACGAGATCTCCCGCCGCGACACCATGGCAATGCAGCGACGACTGCGCAAGGCCCGCTTCGAGCAGCAGGCCACGCTGGAAGGCTTCGACTTCGGCGCCAGCCCGAAACTCCCCGCCGCTCAAATCCGCGACCTGGCCGCACTGCGCTGGCTGCACGCCGGCGAATCGGTCATCCTCTATGGCCCGGTTGGGGTTGGAAAGAGCCATATCGCCCAAGCCCTCGGTCACCTGGCCATCCGGCACGGCGCCGACGTCCGCTTCGTCAAGACCAGCCGTGCACTGGCCGAGCTGGCCGGTGGTCACGCCGACCGCACCTGGACCCGCCGCCTGGCCGAGCTCGCCCGACCCGCCATCCTCATCTTGGACGACTTCGCGATGCGGGAGCTCACCGCGGCCCAGGCCGACGATCTCTACGAGCTGATCAGCGAACGGACCGGCAAATCGATGATCCTGACCTCGAATCGGCAGCCGACGGACTGGTATCCCCTGTTCCCCAACCCCGTCGTCGCCGAGTCCCTGCTCGACCGTCTGATCAACAACAGCCACCAGGTCTTCATGAACGGGCCAAGCTACCGTCCCAACAAACGACCCGGGCGCGCCGCGACCCCCAGCACGACGAACGCGGGATAGAACAGAACGCAGACCGGGACCTGGTCAATTACGTGAACGCAGCCCTGCTCAATAACGAGATCGTTCACACCCACGGGATACTGCAGTGGAAGGTGCTGTATGCGGCAGGTTACCGAAGCTTCGGCACGGGTCGACACGCTTGGTCTGATGCGACTGTCTGCTTATAGAAGCGAACCTGCGGAGCGTGCGCTGCGTACGTCCTGGCGTCTCACCATCTCAGAGCCGGGAATGACAATGCTGATCCGTTATGCGCCCCTCGCCATGAAAGTGCGGCTGGGGGACAATTCGGTGGTCCTCGTTTGTGCTGGAGACCCGCCATGACGACCCCGCCATCGCCGATTCCCCAGCCGTCTCCCGAGCGTCCACCCACCGATCGCCCCGCCCGTACCGAAACGACCCCGGCACCTCCCTCTATGACCCCGCCCGCGCTGGCACAGCCGCCTGACTGGAAGTACTCGGGGATTGATCCGAAGCTGATGCACGACTTCGAGCGCGACCTGGGGCAGGCGGGGAACACGCTCGGCCGCGCCGAGCCGCAGATCCGCCGGATGTTGCAGAACCTCGACCTGGACACGTCGCGGCTGAACGCCATGCGGGAGCTCAGCAACTGGATCGGGTCCAAGCGGCCGGAGTTGCGACGCCGCAACGAGACGATCCAGGCTGTGACGACGGAATGGGGCACGGATGCGACCGGCGGTCTACGCCCGTTCGACGAGGCGCTGTACAGCGGAGCTTCTGGCGACCCCGACGTGTACGCAGCCGCGCTCAGGCTTGGCGAGATCAGCCGGAACGGCAAGGTAGATGAGAAGACCATCGCCCAATTGGAGAAGCGCGCTGGCGATGAGGGGTTCGCCACTTCGCTCATGTACGCGTTGGGGACCGAACGGTTCCGGCATCTCATGGCAGCGCTGGCATACCAGAAGGATGCTGGGAAACAGCGTTTGCAGGCGGCATTGGGCAAGGCGCTCGGTGCGGCCAGTACTCGCCTGAACGCGTCATGGCAGAAGGAGTTGTTGTCGAATCTGCGAGTACCGGAGGATCAGCATGCGCTCTCCGCGCTGCTCCCTCATGGGACTTACGAGCGAGACTTCCTGGTGGCCGTCGCTAAGACGCTGGAAGGCATAGACAGGAAAACTTGGGACGATGCCGTTTCCGCAGGCATCCCGCAGGATCCGATGATCGGAGTGATGAAGGCGCTGGCCAAGCATCCGAAGGCCGCGCAGGACTTCTTCGCCGGCGATCCCAGCATCATGAAACGGTACGTCACCGAGCGGCCAATGTACGACAACGGAGCAGCTTTCGGTCTGGCTCTAGAGGCCGCGACAATGACGTATCGTGACCGCGACGGAACAACCCAACAACCGTCACCGGGGTTCATCTCGGCCAAGATAGCCTCAGACTTCATCCGCTGGGAGGCTCAGCGCATCCTGGACGGCACCAAAGGCCCATCCTTCGCGACCACCGGCACCACCGGGCGCATCCTGGCCGCTTACATCAACGACGTGAACCGCGTCGCCAAAGGGACCAGTGATGATGATTCCAGCGTATTCGAAATAAACCGGAAAAATGTTCCAGAAGAAGATCGGGTCTGGAATGCACAATTCGAGAAAAATCATCTGAGCATCGTCATGAGAGACGCCTTCAAGTACGACTCAAAGGCATTGGCAGCGGTCACGGCCGCGCAGACCGCCTGGGGGCGAAAGCTACTTGACTATGGCGCTGCGGTGGCCGCCCAGACCAAGGACGGCCGATACCTCCTGGTCAATGCTAGAGAGGCCGGTGCCGGCTTCGGGATGATCACAGACGCCAGCGGGCTTGCCAAAATTCAGCAAGGCCAGGAGTTGGACGAGACCCAGGAGAGGAACATGAAAATTCTCATGGCCGTAGTCAACACCGGCCTCGCGATCCCGCAGACAGCCATTGCGGGGATAACCGCAGATACCGTGGGCTCATGGACAGGCCTGATCGAAGATACGGCCAAGACTGACAAGAATACAGAAAAAGCCAAATACGACGCGAACGTGGCGGATAACAAGGCGCAGTTCTTGCTCGACCAGATCGCCGTGGATGCAATGCTTCGGCATGGCTTGTTCGGCAGCTCTGATCCGCCCGCCAAGACGCACCCGTGGGCTTCGCTTCCAGATCTAAGAAAGGGAGATGATCCCAGAGAATCGCGCCATAATTTCCTGAAGGATGATGGGAAATCCCTGATGACACGTAAGGAGATGGCGCCGTATGACGGCGACAGCCACCCGAGACTCCAGGCTTACGAAACATGGCTGGAGGATGCCTTCGCTGGGAAACGATGGGAAACGCTCAACGAAGCATTAGAGTCGGGCTTCAAGAAGGGGCAATCGAGGCACACTTAGCCATGAAAGCGTATCTGTATTTACCTGTCACGGCGCTGACTGCATTAGTATTGGTTAGCGCATGCCAGCAACAGGAAGACCCTCCAGTCAATAAGGCACCGCTCCCGTCGGCCGCATCCCCTCCGTATGTCTGCGACTACATTCCGCTTGATGCTGTACGGCTGATGACGGGTGTGCAGGACCCTATCGTTGACGGGAAGTTCGACATGGCCGCCGGCGAAAATATGGGAAGCTCGAAATGGGGCAGTGGCGGGTGCTTCGTCTACCGGCCAACAGGTGACAAGTCGAAGGTGCTGGATGTCAGCCTGTCCCCCGACGGGACGGAAGAGGAAGTCGCGTACCGGATTCGCAACGGTGCCGCCCGCCTCCCGGAAGTCGTTCCTGGCGCAGTCGGCTTCTATTTCCAAGACGGCAGCGCTGACAACACGCAGGCAGCCGCAGTTCTGGTACACGGCCAAGACCGCGTGACCGTAGAACTCGTACGGGGCGTCAAAGGGCGCGACAACGCGGCCGACACGGTGGCCATGATGAAGCTGATCGCCCCCAAACTGATCCTCGACGCGACACCCACCCCCGGAAAGACCAAGGACTGAACCTATGCCCGCGATGGTGAGCAACCCGCTGTATGAGGCGCTCCAGCACGCCATCCGTGCGATCGGCTCCTTGATCGAACAAATCAATACTGACGTTGACAGGCCCAGCAAGATGTTCCATACCGGCAAGGTCTGGACCGGCCCGAGTGCCAAGCAGTTCGACGCCCAACTCACCCTGTTAGGTACCCGGACCCGGACCTCCGGACAAGCGATTATGGACGAGTTGCGGCAGATACTGGGCCGCACGCCGAGTGAGGTCACCGAGGAAGAAGCCGCCTCAATCAAGCGAAGATATGGACTGCCCTGATACCAACATGATCGTGTCTCTCCCTCATACCCGCGACAGCGGCCAGTCGAGCCTGTGCCGCGTTCAGACGGTGGACTACTGATCTGATCCCAGCAGGAGCTACCGACCGTGCGCCTGTAGAACAAGGTGGCAGTCACCCTGCAGCCAACGAGAGTGAGCGGAGATATAGGTGGCCCCGGGCGAAGACCGGGGCCGACTTGGGGTCCACGGTTCTACATGTGCACGTCGAGTGCGTTGTTGATCTTGCTGTTGACGTGTTCTTGCTGACCGTCCATGCACTTCGCGTACACCCGAAGCAGGACGTCAACGCTGTGGCCGGCCCGCTTGGCGACTTCGGGAGCCGGGACTCCCGCGTTCAGCCAGAGCGACACCGCTGCATGGCGTAGGTCATACGGCCGGGCAGCCAAGGAAGAGTCGACCTGCGCTGGAGTGAGGACAAGCTTGCGGGCTTCCTGCCAGACGTAGGAGTGCGCCGAACTGGAGTAGGTGCCGCCGGTGCCCGTGCTGAAGATCCTGCCGTCCTTGGCGGTGCCGTACTCGGCGATGTGCTCACGGAGCATCGCAACCAGAATGGGTGGGATCGGGATCTCGCGCGTCTCCTTGTCCGCTCGATGCTTCAGGCTGCGCGACTCGTGGGTCTCGCCGGAGTTGGTCCAGCGCTTCGTTGCCTGAGGTCGTGCGTTCTCCAAGACGATCAGGCCCCAGCCCTTCTCCGGGAGAGTGCAGTTCCTCAGCCGCAGGTCCGCCGCCTCCTCGGGACGGAGCGCCGCGTAGTAGATACATGCGAACAGGGCCCTGAGCCGGGGACCGCGTTTCCGGCCCACCTTGGGCACGGCGTCGAGGAGTTGCCGCGCTTGGGTTGGGTTGACCACCGTACGCGGATCGATGACCGTGACAGCCTTGGGCACCGTCCATTTGATCTCGTCCAGCGGGTTACTGCTGAATGCCTTCTGCTCTACCGCGTGCTCCAGGAGGTGATGAAGGATGGCGCGCTTGCGCCGTACGGTGTTCGCGCCGGCTGTAGTACCAGCGAAGGTGACCGAGATGGCGTCGAGTGCCGTACGAAGGATGTGCGGCTCCTTCAACGCGGACAGTGGAACGGACGCCCGTTCCAGCCAGCCCAAGGCCGCAGCTTGGGTTGTGGTCAGGCTGGCCCGTCTTTTCTCCGGAAGGAGCGTATGAATCCGGAGGACCTCTCGCAGGGTCTCGGCCGTGGGACGGCGCGGTGCGTCGGTCACCAGAGCAGGGATCAGCGAGAGGAGTGCGTAAGCTTCCGTCTCTCGGGTTCGAGCTGCCAGGCTGTTCCAGCGGCTGAGGATGTACGCCTGTGCGAACTCCAGGAATGTCGGGCCGGAGGACTGCGGCGCGAGCATTGACAACGGCAGCCCGGTTGCGATGTCGAACTCCTCCCCTACCTTGGTCGCCTGCCGCAGGTCGGACATGAAGGCGTTGGCAAGACCCTTGGTCCGGAAGCTCTTGGACTTGGCCTTGCCTGCGACGCGCCACCGGGCGACGAACGTGGGGGTGTCTCGGTCGGTGCGGTGCTGAACTCCACTGAGCTTCACGTCGTACGTGGTGTTCACGCGGCCTCCCGTCGGGAGTCGAGCCAGGCCATGAGATCGCTCCGCCAGATGCGCAGTTCGAGGTTGGGTAGTTGGATGCAGACCGGCGCGCGGCCAAGCTGGCGCCAGCGGTAGAAGGTGCGGCGTGAGACGCCGCCCAGCTCGTCGAGAACTTGAGGGATGGTTAGCAACTCGTCTTGCTTGGTCATCGACCACCGCCCGCGTTCAGCAGACAGGTCGCGGTCCGACGGCTTCCCGCTGTGGCCCGACAGCATGACGTTGGCCAGGCCCAGTGCGGGCAGTGAGAGCCGCCGACTGCGATGGCCCAGCGATCGTTGTCCGGGTCGTCGAGCCAGTCGGTCATTCTCGTCTTGGCGCCGGAATGGACACGCTCGTGCAAGATGGGATACGTCCTCTCCAGTGGTCTGGTGTGGGATGGCCCTCGACCTGGCGGATCTTGGCGGATGTGGCCAGGCGAGGGCGCTATTGCGGGCGTCGACTTTGATGCGGGCGAGTCGGCGCAGTCTCGGATAGTTCACGACCTCCTTGATCGCTCCTTCTTGTTGGCCAATGAGCAGGTCACCTGCCTGCTCCGTTGACCAGGACGAACTGGATGACGGTCCGCGGAGGCGCGTCCAGCAGCCAGCCGGGCTGCAAGGCTTGGCGCTTCGCCGTGTCCCTGGGGGCGACCACCCGCATAGCGGGTGTCCCAGACCGTCAGGGGCAGGGATATGAATCACCGCCTCCGACCGGGTCGTCAAGACCGGTGGCGTGACGGCGAACGTGGCATGGGAAGCTGCGCCTTACGGCTCGCCCAAGCTGAATCGCCCCGATTGATGGTGCAAGGACCCTTGCGCCATCCCCTGAAATGGTCGGGTACGAGAGCGAGGCACAGGTTTGTGGATGGCCGGTTGCGGTCTGGCGGCTGCCCACCAGCCGCGCCATCCGCACCGTGCCCTCAGCATCCAGACGCTGACCGCACGCCGTGTGAGGTCCCCTCAGTTGGATCACGCAGCTCTCTGGACGGTCGAAGCGGTCTTGTCGAGCGGGTGAGGCTTGGTGAAGACAAGCAGGTCCTCGTGCGCGGTGGCGTGGATCGGCAGGCCGCGAGCCCGGCCCTTACGTGCCTCGTACAGCTGGAAGAACGACGCCCTGTTCAGCAGCTTGCCGTGGCCCAGCCCGCACAGCAGGCACACGATCCGATCAGCGAATACCAGCCCAGCGCGCTGCGCCACCTGCTGGACGTGGCCAGGCAGGTCGACCAGTTCCCCGCGGTGCCGGTACGGACGCACCGTCACCGCGACGACGCCGCCGGGCCGTAGGAGCTCACCGCACCCGGACAGGATCTGGGCGAACCCATCCAGTAGCACTGGGAGACCCTGGTGCGCGAGGTTGGCCCTGTCCCGGGAGTAGCGCTGATTCCATTTCCGGATACCTGGCTCACCGCTGTCGCGGGTGGCGCGGATGTGGCCGTGCGTGGCCGACCCGTACGGCGGTGAGGTCAGCACCAGCGCCGCCTGGCCGACCAGGTCCGGCAGCAGCCGGGCGATGCCTCGCGCGTCTCCGGCAATCACCGTGCCGAACCCGGTGGCGCCCTGGCGGCGGGCGTGAGCGAGGTTGGCCACAGCGAGCTTCGCCCAACCCTCCTCGTATTCCATTCCGGCGGCGTGCCGACCCAGGTGGACGGCTTCGACCAGAGTGGTGCCGATCCCGCACATCGGATCGATAACCAGCTCACCCCGCTGGGTGTAGGTGTCGATCACCTGGGCTGCGATCGAGGGCAGCATCTTGCCCGGGTGCTTCATCGACTCCGGCAGGTACCGGTCTCGCCTCTGAGTACGTGACTGCTGCTGGCCCGTCGCCCACACCGACGTGATCGGCGTCATGACAGCTCTCCCTCCAGCCAAGACCGCTCCCCCAGCACCGGACTATTCGTCTGCTGGTGGTCGGTCCTTCGGGGCGGCTCGACTACGGATAGCGGCGTTCCACGGCTGGCGCGAGGTTTGGTGAAGATGAGTACGTCGCTGTGCACGCGAGCACTGGCCGGCCGCCCTGTCCCCGCAGTGCCAGTCGTTTGCGCGCCCCATCCCAGAGGCTGTTCGAGGTGTCCGCCGCGGGCGGGCGTCCGTAGGGCCACGATGTGCTGCATGTACGCCAGCCCCGAACGCTTCACGCCTGCGATCAAGCTTGGGACCGGGTCGACGAGTTCCTGCTCGCCGTGGTGTAGGCCGGTCACAACCACAAGGTGACCACCCGGCTTCAGCAGCGCCGCCAATCCAGCTGGATCGACCGCAGCCTGCTCGGACCCGTCAACCAGCCGGGCCGTCATGAGCTGCTGCCCCCAGTGCTGGCCTGGACAGGTGTGGGTGAACACCACCAAGGCTGCGGCTCCGGCCAAGTCCCTGACGGCCGAGTGCAGGGATTCGGGGCGGACAACGCGTAGGTCGGCCACCTCCAGACGGGCGTCGGAGTGGGTGGTGGCCAGCCGCTTGCCGATTTCGCCAGCACGGCGTGGGCTGGCGACGGTGGCGGTGGCCCGGCAGCCGAGTGCAAGTGCGGTGGAGATGAGGTTGTGGTCGGCGGCGTCCATGTCGATCACGAGATCGCCGAGCCGGGTACAGACTGTGACGAGATGGCGGGCCAGGGCCTGGCTCACCGGGACGCAGCAGCCACTTCGGCAGGCGGAAATGGTCTCGGCATCGGCCGCAGCCAGCCAGACGCTCAACGGCAGATGCTTCTGGTGAACGTCGCGAACGGTTCGACGAGGAGCGACGAAGTGAGTGGTGGCGGCGGAGCAGTCAGCGTGTACGGGTGGTGTCACGATGGTGTGGCCCGTCACCGGACCACCTGGTTCCTGTCACCTATCTAAATACCGGCGCCGAGGGCCGAGTTGAGACATGAGGGCAGGCAAAGATTCAGTCGGGCACTGGGTGGCACCCGGTTCTATGACACGTATGCCCAGTCCTGAACAGGCTCGATTCGGAGAGGGGACAGCAGTATCCGTTCGAGCACGCGGTCTCCCCGCCACCGTCTCCAAGGCAACTTCTACCATCGAGTTTTCGCAGGTCACAGCGCTTCTGGACACGTTCGGGACAAGGACCGGACAGTCATCGACCGCCGTTCGAGCCCCGTTGTTCTGGAGAAGGGACGGAGAGATCACGGCCCAGGTCGAGCAGTGATGCACGCTCGGGTTCGGCTCGGGGTGCTCCACGCCCCCTCACTGCGTCGCTGCCTCGCGTGCCAGCCAAATGTTGATCAAGCCATGTCGTCACGGGCTCTGACCCGCGAGATTCAGGCGCGCGATGGGATCACAGTGGCTCCGTTCTAATTCGCCTCAACGGAACGGACGCCCTATGTACGTTCGCCGCGCACTGGCCATCACCCTCGCCGCCGTGCTCTGCGCCTCCTCAGCCTCAGCTGACTCGGCGGGCGGCTGGTACGACGACGCCGGCTGGGGATCGGTCACCATCTCAGCCGACCGCAAACACATCGAGGTCTGCGACCTGAGCAACGACGGTCGTGCCGTACGAGCCGTGTATAAGACCTCCTACCTGCAGACCTGGACGGTGGTCGACTCCAACGGCGCCCGATGGGGCTGTGGGACCGACTCCACCTTCTTCAGCCGAATCAACGTCTTCAAGTTGTGCGAGGGGACCAAGTACGGTCGATGCCGTACCCCTATCCGCATCGGCTGGCACTGATAGCCCGTGACAGCGTGAAGGATGCGGGCTGAACGGCCCTCGGGCGTTCTTCACAGCAGATACTCCAGCTCCTCCCACACGTGCCGGACGCCTGGCGGGAGGAGTCGCCTGAGCGATGGGGCGAGCGTGGCAGCGTGAAAACCGTCGGCGATCTCCTTCCCGCCGTACCAGGCCACCTGCAGCGATGTCCGCGTGTAGCCCTCATTGATGGAGGCCGAATGGGCCACGATCGCCCCGATCGAGTCCGCCGCCTCCACCGTACGAACGGCGGCCCTGCTGACCAGACGGATCTGGTGCCGTATGAACTCCGCCACCGTAACCTCGTACCGCTCGTTCACCGGCCACGGCACAACGCCCAGAGCGAGCATCGAGCCGAGGGCGTTCAGGCCGTGCGGGAACCACGGCACCGAGAAGAAGAGATTCAGCGCGAACGTAAGTAAGACGCCGAACGGCAGGACGCCGAGGGCCAGCAGACAACCAGATGGACCGGTGCCTTCCCAGCGCACCATCGTCTCATCGGTCACCCTGCCGCCATTGCCCTTTAGACAAGGTGCGTAAGGGGCAGCAACCTCGCAGTAGAGCGGCGGCCGGTCCACCGTCCGGCTCTCTTTGCCATATCTATAAGCCTCCGATCCTGGTCCTCACCGTTTACGCAGGTGGGCGCGTTTCCGGACTCGGAGCGGACGGTGCCCGATCCTCGCCCCTCTCCGCTCCTTCAACGATGCGCCGAGAGGCGTTTGCGCAGGTCAGGTAAAAATTCCTACGCACATTCGAGCTTTGGGTGATCTTTATCTGAGCCGAAGTCCGCCCGGAAGTCGTCCCGTTTCTGTACGCGGCCTCTGGCGCCATGAGCAGCATCCGAACCCGCTCACTCTTTCGGGAGCTGCCATGTTCCACGTCCAATCCCAGACCACAGCCGCCCTCACGAGCAGCGACGAGGCTCCCTCCTCGGGCGCCTCTTCCACCGCCTCGATCCGAAGGCGTCCGCTGAACCAGGCCGAGCATTCATTCACGCTGCTCATGCAAGGACCGCAGCCGCTGGCGGTCGACGGGGCCGCGCTCGGGCTCGCCCTACCCGCTCGCCCCATCCCCTTGGACGAGCTGCGAACCATCCTGCTGCACCCCAGCTGCGATCGGACCACAAGGGACGGGGTCTGGCGGCACCTGATCGAGCAGGCCCGTGCCCACCGAGGCGCCTGGATGGTCGCCGCCGTCGCGCTGGCGGCGCCGATGCTGCGCCGCCTGCTCAAGACCCTGAACGAGATGGTCAACGCCGAGCATGAGGACTTGGAGGCCGAGATGCTGGCCTGCTTCATGGAGGCGCTGTATCGGGTGGAGCTGTCCTGGTCCCACCCGCTGCTGCGGCTGTCGCGGCTGACCCAGTTCGGCGTCCTGCGGGCCCACGCCGTCAATCAGCCCGAGCTGCTCTCCGAGCCCGAGATGAGCGATGACCGGCTGGCGTTGCGCTATCCGTCCGGTCACGCCGATCTGCTGCTGGCCCGCGCGGTCGAGGCCGGCATCATCACGGCGGAGGCGGCGGAGCTGATCGGGATGACCCGGCTGGACAACACATCGCTGGCCGACTATTGCCGAGCTCGTGGCTTGCTCTACTGCGCGGAGCTCAAACGCCGGCAGCGTGCCGAAGCACGCCTCCGCCAGGCCCTGATCAGCGGCGAGCTATCCGGCACCGCCGAGCTTGGCGGCATGACGGCCAGCGCCACGCGCCACCGCTCAAGGTCATGATCGGGCAAATTCCACGGGCCTCGATGTCCGATCTCGGCACTTGAACCCGGTCTTTTAACAGGTGAAAGGCAGCGCGGACGGCACCGGTCCGGCCAGGCCGCACCAGGCCACCCGGTTCCTGTCACCACCGGACCCGCCAACCGCCCCGCACAGAAGGAGGATGCCCACCCGGCCCTGGCCGGGACCGGGCCTCCGCGCTGCCTGTCCCACCCATCGCACGCATCCTCAACGCCATACCGGGAGGTAGCAGTGGTACCACGTTCCCGCTTCACCCCTCGCAAGGTCCTTCTCATCGGCGTCGTCATCGTCGCGGGCACCGCACTCGGCACGCTCCTCGAGCTGGCGCTCGCCCACCTCGCCGAGGCCGCCCGCATCTCCGGCATCAGGGCTTCGGCCTGGGTTGGGCCTGCTCTGGCAAAGGAGGCCAGCTCGCTCAACCAGGTGATAGACAACCTGCGCAACGTGATCGTGGGCCTGCTGGTCGCGCTGGCCACCCTCTTCCTGACCGTGGGCGGGGTCCGCTACATCCTGGCCGGCGGCGATCCCGGTGAGGTGGAGGCGGCCAAGAAGACCCTGCGTTACGCGGCTATGGGCTATGGCATCGCTGTTCTGGCGCCACTGCTGGTCAGCATCCTCAAGGGCATCGTAGGAGCCTGACAGTGCCCCGCCAGTCGCCGCTTCTGCCCGCCGCGAGCCCACGACGCGTGGTGGTCGCGACAGCGCAACTGCTCGCGCTCATCGTCACCACGCTGGCCGCGATGAGCTCCCCAACGTGGGCGTCTCCGCCGCCGACGCCCTCGCCATCTTTGAATCCACAGCCCACCCCGCCCGCACCTGGGCCGGCCTCCACACCAGCGCCGACTTCACTCACTGGTCCGATGCTCACGCCGCCGCCCCAGCCGCATCCCACCACGCCGCCCTCCACCTCGACGCCAGATCAAACGGCTGCTCCAGACGAGTGCGGTTGGCTCGATTTCGGCTGCAAGATCAATCGGGCGCTGAACGGCTGGTTCGGCTTGATCGTGACCGAGGCGATCCAGCCGGCCTTCCAGGCGGTCGGGACTCTCCTGCTGTCCTCGCCGCCACCCTCGATGCTGGAGCGGGTCCAGGAGCTGTCGGCTCACGTGCGGCTGGTGGCCAACGCGCTGCTGGCGCTGTTCGTACTGGTCGCGGGTCTGATCGTGATGGCGTACGGCAGCGTACAGACCTCCACCACCGCACAGGAGATCATCCCGCGCCTGGTGGTCGCCGTCGTCGCGCTCAACACCTCGATCACCCTCTGCCAGTACGCCATCGAGCTGGCCAACGGTCTGGTCGCCGCGCTGCTCGGCGACGGTGTCGACGGGAAGCGGGCAGGCGACCTGCTGGCCAACAAGCTCGCCAACCCGGTCGGCCAGCTCCAAGGCCCGCAGATGTTCCTGATCTGGATGATCGGACTCGCCGTCGTGATGGGCCTCGTCCTGGCCTTCATCGCGATCCTGCGGGTCGCCCTGCTGCTGTTCCTGATCATCGCGGCGCCACTCGCCTTGCTCTGCCACGCGCTGCCGCAAACCGAGCACATCGCCCGGTTGTGGTGGCGAGCGTTCACCGGCGTCCTGATCATGCAGGTGCTGCAGGCGCTGGTGCTCATCCTGGCGTTCAAGGTGTACTTCACCGACTCCACCGACGCGTTCGCCACCCCGCCCGATCAGCCGGTCGTGGCGGTGGTGAAACCGGTCGTCACGCGGGCCATCGACACGCTGGTACTGATCGGCCTGCTGTTCATCCTGATCAAGATCCCCGGCTGGGTCGCCCGCTCCGTCTGGCAACACGCCCAGCCCCAGCTGCTCCAACGCCTGATCAAGTCCCTGATCGTCTACAAGACCCTCGGCCTGGCTGGCGCCGCTCTGCGCAAGGGCAAGGCCGCCAGTTCCGCCGCCAGAGGCGCCGGAGCCGCACGTCACTCGCGACCGCCGTCCGGGCCAGGACGGGCCGGACGGCGAGGCCCGAGCGGGCCTCGACCCAGGGGCGGGCCGCCAAGCATGAGAGGACCCCAGCCGATGAACGCATCTGCCCAGGCCCCGTCGAGCTCCACCACCGCAGCGGGCGGTAATCGCGGGCCGCAGCAGCTCGCGCTTCCGCTCAACCTGCCGCCCGCGCCGGCACCGGCCCCTGCCTCGCGGGCACGCGGTCGCCAGCTGGCGCTGCCATTCCCGGTCACCCGGGTGCCACGGCCACCCGCACCAGCACCGCCACCTGTGCCTAGCGGGCCATGGATCCGCCCCCGCCCGCCGTGGGTGCAACCCATGCTGCCCGGCATGCCCACCCGTCCCGGACGCCAACGACAACTACACCTGCGGCTCGATCCGCCACCCCGCCGCCTGCCACGCGGAAGGAGAGATCCGTGAACGAGCCCGAGCCGCTGATCGCCCACATCCCCGCCGACATCTCCCAGCCCGACAAGATCGCTTACGGGCTGACCATCCGCCAGATCATCATCGTCGCTACCGCCGGAGCCCTTGCCGCCGCCATCTACTACCTGTTCCATCACCTGCTACCCGTGGTGGTCATCGCGGGGCTGGTGCTGCCGTTGCTCGCCGTCGGCCTGGCGGTCGCCCTCGGACGCCGGGAGGGCCTCAGCCTCGATCGCTTCTCGCTGGCCGCCCTGCGCTTCGCCCGCGCTCCCAAGCGACTGGTCGCTGCCTCCGGCGAGGTGGTCGAGCCGCCCGTCTGGTGCCGGTTGCGGGGCAAGCTGCCCGCGCCGCTTCGCCTGCCGGTTCGCGCCATTCGTACGGATGGCGCTTTGGAGCTGATGGACGGCGGGGTGGCGGTGCTCGTGGAGACCACCACCGTCTCCTTCCATCTGCGCACGACCGCGGAGCAAGCGGGCTTGGTGGGCGCGTTCGGCCGCTGGCTCAACTCGCTCGAAGCATCCGCGCAGATCCTGGTACGGGCCCGCCCGATCGAGCTCGATGCCCTGATCGGCACAGTCCTGCGACGCGCCGATCGGCTGCCTCACCTGGCGCTCGCTCGTAGCGCGACCGAGCATGCGGCGTTCCTGCAGCAGCTCAACGACTCCCGCGAGCTGCTGGCCCGCCAGGTGCTCATCGTGCTGCGAGATTCGGGCCCGGCTCGCGGGCGCCGCGCCACCAGGCGCGACACCGCGGCCGCCGTCGTGCTGCGCCGCGCCGACGAGAGCGCCCGCACCCTTGCCGCGCTCGGCATCTCCGCCACCGTCCTGAACGCCCCAGCGGCACATCGGGTTCTCTCCGAATGCCTCGACCCCGGCGGCTGGCACCCCGTGCCGGCGGCCCTCCCCGACGACGTGATCACCACCACTGGCCAGGAGGACTGATGAGACGACACCACGGCCAGCACGACAGCACGGCAGAAGCAGCCACGCTGCTGAGGCCTGCCGCTCTGCAGGTCGGCGCTCGCGTTCTGGCTTTCCCTGAAGGAGTCGCCGCGTCCTTCGCTGTGGTCGGCTACCCGCGTGAGGTCGGTGCGGGCTGGCTGGAACCCTTGCTCACCTATCCCGGCCGCCTGGACGTGTCGCTGCACATCGAGCCGATCCCGCAGGCCGTCGCCGCAATGCGGCTGCGCCGCCAGCTCGCCCGGCTGGAATCGTCCAGCCGGGCCGACGCCCAGCACGGCCGCCTGCAGGACTTCGCCGTCGAAGCCGCCGCCGACGACGCCACCGAGTTGGCCGCCAGCCTCGCCCGAGGCCACGGGCGACTGTTCAAGGTCGGCCTCTACCTCACGGTGCACGCCTCCAGCGAAGAAGAACTCAACGCCGAGCTCGAACGCGTCCACGCCCTGGCCGCCTCGCTCCTCCTGGATGCCCAGCCGACCACCTTCCGGGCCCTGCAGGGCTGGGCAACCAGCCTGCCCCTCGGAGTGGACTCGGTGCAGCTGACCCGTACGTTCGACACCACCGCTCTGGCGGCCGCGTTCCCGTTCACCTCGCCCGACCTCGCCGCCCCCACCAGCGACAGCGCCATCCTGTACGGGCTCAGCGCCTCCAGCTCCGGCATCGTCGTCTGGGACCGCTTCGCCCAGGACAACCATAACTCCGTCACCCTGGCCCGATCCGGCGCCGGCAAGAGCTTCTTCACCAAACTCGAAGCCCTGCGCCTGCTCTACCAGGGCGTCGAAGTCGCCGTCGTCGACCCCGAGGACGAATACGCCCGCCTGGCCCGCGCCGTTGGCGGCACCCACCTACGCCTCGGTGCCACCGGAGTCCGCTGGAACCCGCTCGACCTGCCTACCAGCCACGGCCCCCACGACGACGTCCTGTCGCGGCGAGCGCTCTTCCTGCAGACCCTCATCGCCACCATGCTCGCCACCCCGCTCACCCCGCAGCAGCGAGCCTCACTCGACACCGCGATCATCGCCACCTACCAGCAGGCCGGAATCACCCGAGACCCGGACACCTGGAACAGACCCGCCCCGCTACTGGGCGACCTCGTCACTGCCTTGAAGACCACGAGCGCGGAACTGGCCGCCCAGCTCGCCCCGTACGTCACCGGCTCCTACCGAGAACTGTTCGACGGCCCGACCACCACCACACCCACCGGCCACCTGATCGTCTTCTCCCTCCGCGACCTGCCCGACGAGCTCAAAGCTGTCGGTACCTTGCTCGCCCTCGATGCCATCTGGCGCCGCGTAGCCAACCCGCACGACCGCAAGAAACGCCTCGTCGTGGTGGACGAAGCCTGGCTCCTGATGAAGGAAGCCGAGGGCGCCCGGTTCCTGTTCCGGATGGCCAAAGCCGCCCGCAAGCACTGGGCCGGGCTCGCCGTCATCACGCAGGACGCCGCCGACCTGCTCGGCACCAACCTCGGCCAGGCCATCGTCGCCAACGCAGCCAGCCAGATCCTTCTCCGCCAATCCCCGCAAGCCATCTCCGCCGTCGGCGACGCCTTCGACCTGTCCGAGGGCGAGCGGCAATTCCTGCTCACCGCCGAACGCGGCGAAGCCCTCATGGTCGCCGGCCCCGCAAGCCGCGTCGCCTTCCACGTCACCGCCTCCCCCACCGAGGCGCAGCTGATCACCACAGACCCAGCCGAACTCGCCGAGCTGAACACCTCCGAACCCGCCGCAGACCCGCTGATCTCCAACACCGCCTACAACGAATTCGACGGAGAGGCTGACCCGCTATGAGAGCAACAAGTTCCTGCCTGCTGTGCGACCTTGACGATCAGGACGTACAAGCCGTTCTGAGCTTTCTCAGGGACCTGCCGTCGCACCTGTCCGATTACGCCCTGAGCTACGGCTGGCAGGTCGCCGCCATCGTCCTAGGCGCGATGTCATCGCTGGAGCTCGTACGGCGCCTCATCGGACGGCTACGCCACCGGCCCCTGCTTCCCGGTGCCCGCCTGATCGAGATTTCCTGCCCGCCCGACAGCGACCCGCACGGCGCCCAGGTGCTGTGGAGCCAGCTCGTCGGACTGCTCCGCCCTGCATGGAAACGCCTTCTGAGTGGCCAACCCCACCTGGTGTGGGAGTACCACGGTGACGCCTCCGGGGTTCGCGTACGCCTGTGGGTACCCGGCACCATCCCACCTGGCATCGTCGAGAAGGCCATCCAGGCCGCCTGGCCTGGCGCCGTCACGACCACCGCGCCCGCTGCCAGCCCCCTCCCGCCCGCGACTGATATGGCAGGCGGACGGCTCATCCTCGGCCGGGCCGAGCACTTCCCTCTCAAGTCAGAACACCCGAACGACCCCATACGCTCCCTGCTCAGCGCGATGGGCGGCCTGCGCGACGGCGAACACGCCGCCGTCCAGATCCTCGCCCGGCCCACCACCGGACGCCGCCTGCGCCGCGCTTATCGAGCCGCAGCCGCGCTCCGTGGCGCCCGCACCAGCAGCCTGCTAGGCCAGGCCTTCGACGAACTTGCGCCCATGTCCGGCCACAGCCACCCCGGCGAGCTCGCTCGCATGTTTCCCGAACGCGCCGAGCAGGTACGTGCCATCCTCGCCAAGGCTGGCCAGCCGCGCTATCAAGTCGCGATCCGCTACGCCGTCGCCTCCACACGAGACGACGACTCAACACCCGGCTGGCTACGAGGCCAAGCCCACGCCCTGGCCGGCGTCTTCGCCTTGTTCACCTCCGGCCACCAGCACCTTCGCCGCGCCCGTCTCTACCGCCCCCACGCGATCATCCGGTCACGGCTCTTGCACTCGGGATTCCTGCTGTCGATCAGCGAGCTCGCAGCGTTGGCGCATCTGCCCTGGGATGCCGACGCCCCTGGCATCACCCGTGCCGGAGCCCGCCCCATAGCCCCGTCACCGGCCGTACCGCGCGACGCGGCGGCCGGGCCGGTCCGGGTGTTGGGCGACAGCGACAGCGGCCCACGCCGCCCCATAGCCCAACCTGTAGCCGATGGCCGCCACCACACCCACATCCTCGGCGGCACGGGCGTCGGCAAATCCACCCTGCTCGCCAACATGATCCTCACCGACGCTCACGCAGGCCGAGGCGCCCTCGTCATCGATCCCAAAGGCGACCTCATCACCGACGTCCTCACCCGCCTCCCCGACCGCGCCCTCGGCAAGACCGTCGTCTTCGACCCGCAAGACCCGAGCAGGCCGCCGGCAATCAACGTGCTCGCCGGGCCCGACCCCGCCTTCGCCGTCGACTCCGTTGTCACCATCTTTCACCGCTGCTTCCGGTCGGCCTGGGGACCGCGAGTGGACGACCTGCTGCGCTCTGCCTGCCTCACCCTCACGAAGGTGCTGGGCCAGCAGGCCACGCTGGCTGAAGTTCCTCGGTTGCTCACAGACTCCGCTTTCCGCGCCCGCATCACCGCCCGGCTCAACGATGAGCTCCTGACCGGGTTCTGGGACTCCTACCAGGCCCTCACGCCTGCCGGACAAGCCACCGTCATCGGCCCGGTCATGAACAAGCTGCGCGCCGTCCTCCTCCGTCCGTTCATCCGCCAAGCGCTCGCCAGCCCCGCGACCACCGTCCCCGTCGGCCAGCTCCTCAACGACGGAGGGCTGATCTTGGCCCGCCTCCCCAAAGGCATCCTCGGCGACGACGCGGCCCGGCTGTTCGGATCGATCCTGCTTGCCCATACCTGGCAAGCCGCCACCCGCCGAGCCACCCGCAACGAGGCCGACCGATCGGACGCCGCGATCTACCTGGACGAGTGCCACAACTTCCTGAACCTGCCCGGCCACATCAACGATGTCCTGGCCGAAGCACGCGGCTACCGCCTCTCCCTCATCCTCGCCCACCAGCACCTCGACCAGCTCCCCGCCGACCTGCGCGAGGCTCTCTCCGCCGACGCCCGCAACAAGATCTACTTCAACGCCTCCCCCAAAGACGCGGCCGAGCTCAAGCACCACACCGCGCCGCTCATCACTCCGCACGACCTCACTCACCTCGGCGCCTATCAGGCCGCCACACGTCTCATCGTCGACGGCCAGCAAGCCGCCGCCTTCACGCTGCGCACCCGCCCTCTGCCGTCTCTCATCCCCGGTCGCGAGCAGGCCATCCGCGAGGCATCACGGGACCGCTTCACCAGCTCGCCCCCGTCCGATGCCCAACGCCCGATACGGCAGAAGCGACCAGCCCATGGCAGGTCCGAACACGACCCGCGTGCCCACAACCACTGACTCACCCAGCACCCGATCCGACCGAGCCAGCCAGCTCGCCAAGAGGGAGATCCGCATGACCGCACAGCCCGTCCCGACCGGACAGCCCCGCCTCGACCGCGTCACCCTGACCGCGCTGGCCGCCCGCCTGACTCCGCGCGACTACGAGATCCTCGCCTACCTTCACCGCCACCGCGTGCTTACCACCCACCAGCTCCAGCGCATCTTCTTCGGCATCCCGCAATCGGCCCGCAAACGCCTGGCCACCCTCTACGCGCTCAACGCCGTCACCCGCTTCCGCCCCTGGGCCCCGTACGGCGCAGGCTCACAACCCGTGCACTGGCTCCTCGGCCGAGCCGGAGCCGCCGCCCTGGCCATAAGAGAAGGCATCACCGTAAAAGAGCTCGGCTACGACCCCGACCACCCGATTGCAGTCTCCTCGCGACTGACCCACCAGGTCGGCGTCAACGAGTTCTTCTCACACCTGCACCATCGCGCCCGGCAACCCGACGCGCAGGCCGAGGTCAGGACATGGTGGTCCGAACGGCGCTGCGCCCAGGTCTGGGGCGACATTGCCCGCCCCGATGCCTATGGCCGCTGGATCGAAGACGGCCGCGACTTCGACTTCTTCCTCGAACACGACACCGGCACCGAAACCCTCGCCAAGGTCACCGCCAAGCTCCATGCCTACGCCAACCTCACCGACGCCACCGGGATCACCACACCTGTCCTGTTCTGGCTGCCCAACCGCACCCGAGAGAACAACCTGCGCAAGCTCATGGCTACAGCCGAGGTCCCGGTTGCCACGGCGGTCCACTCCGATGATGGCCCGGCAGGAGCCATCTGGATCCCCGCCGGATCCGATGAGCCCCGTCTGCGGCTTGCCGAACTCGCCGATGCCTGGACTCTCCCCGGCCGGCCTCAGAAGCACGCGGATGCGTGACCTCCCAACCGTTCCCGCGACAAGGAACGGAGCTGGGACGAGATGAAGTACGCCGCGGCCGGCGCCGCTCTTCTCCTACTCCTCGTAGCCGCCATCATCGCAGCGGTGGCCAGTCTCCTGGACTCTGCTGGACCGAGCGGCTCGGCCTGCGTGGCGACGATGGCACGCACCACTGGAGAGGTCGCCCCGGTCGCGGCACCCGCCAACCAACCCACCCGCCAGATCACGACCCTCGATGATGAGCAACGCGTAAATGCCCTGCTCATCGTCAGCACAGCCCAGCAGCTCGGCTTGCCCGCGCGCGCCGCCGTGATCGCGGTGGCGGCCGCCTTGCAGGAGTCCGAGCTCCGCAATCTTCCCCACGGCCACCTCGACAGCCTGGGCCTGTTCCAGCAACGCCCCTCACAGGGCTGGGGAACTCGCGAGCAGATCCTCGACCCGTCACATGCGGCTCGCCAGTTCTACGATCGCCTGGTCAAGGTCCCCCGCTGGGAGCAGCTGCCACTGACCAGGGCGGCACAAGCCGTCCAACGCTCGGCCTACCCCGATGCGTACGCCCGCTGGGAACCGCTCGCCCAGCAGGCCGTCGACGCCGTCTCTGGTGCCTGCGTGCTGCCCATCGCGGGCGAGAAAGTAGCAGCCGTTCTCGCCTATGCCCACGCCCAACTCGGCAAGCCCTACCTTTGGGGTGCCGAAGGCCCATTCGCCTTCGACTGCTCCGGCCTCACCATGCGCGCCTACCAGGCGGCAGGCATCACTATCCCTCGCGTCGCGGCCGACCAATGGAGACATGGCCAGCCCATCCCGCCCGGCCATGAACAGCCCGGCGACCTGGCGTTCTTCCACATGCAACCTGATGGCCCCGGACACGTCGGCATCGTCATCGGCAACGGCCAGATGATCCACGCCCCCAACCGCCACGAGACCGTCAAGATCGCCAGCTACCGGCGGGCCGACCTCATCGGATTCACGCGCCCCGCCTCCCGATGAACCCCACGCGTTCCGGCGCACGCGAACCTGTGGCTGCTTTCCCAAAGCGACTGTCACGGACAGTCATATTTTCGGTACTCTCCGGGCACATTTCGACTCGCCTCATGCTCGAAGGAGACCCGGAATGGAAACCTCCCGCCCCAAGCCGCTCCACGTCATGATCCCGAATGACCTCAACGACCCCCTGCAGATCTCCATCGGACATCGCGTGATCGGCATGGCGATCGTCGACCGCAGTGCCGTCCATCGGCTCACGGCGCACTGGAACGTTCCGGGTATCTATCTCCTGCTGGACCGCCCAGACCCAACCGGACGCTGGGCAGCCTATGTCGGTAAAGCCTCCCCTGGGGGGTTGCGCACTCGAGTACTCAACCACGCCAGCACCCGTGACAATGCCTGGTACCGGGCCCTGCTCGTTCGCCGAAACGACGACAAGTTGCACTCCGGGCAGGCCGGCTGGCTGGAAGGAGAGCTCTACAACCACCTGCTCGCCTCCGATCAGGTCTACCTGCATAATCGCAACCGGCCTCAGGACGACACCATCTCGCTGGAGGATCAGATCAGCCTGAGCGAGTACGTCCCTCCCATCCTTCACACACTGCACCTGCTCGGGCACCGCCTCATCCCCGCTCCGCCTTCCGCTACCGCGCAGGAACAGCGCACGGTCCGCTGGCGTATTCGCGCCCGTCAAGCGTCCTCTCGCGCTGAGGCACAAGTGCCCACCGAAGCATCCAACCGGGCCCGCACCAAGCCTCGCTCTCGCGTCGGCGCTCGCTCCCGCAGCGACATATGTGTGTACGACCTGCTCGAAGAGGGGCTCGTCGCCTCGGGCACCAAACTCGTCAGTCCTTCGCGCATGTATCCCGGCTTCGTCACCATTGCCGACGACGGCTGGCTCGAAGACCATGCAGGACGCCGCTGCGAAACGCTGTCCGGCGCCGCCAAGGCGCTGATCGAGAGCCATTCGGATGACGAGGAGAAGGGAAAAGGTAAGAGGCAGTGGCGAAACGGGTGGGACTTCTGGCTCGTCCCAACGCCTGGCGGCCTCGCCAAGATTGACACGCTCCGCCGGGAGCTCGAGCGGCGCAGGGCCATGCGTCTCGAGCAGCGACGAGACAGCCGAGGGTAAGCGCAGGTGGATCGTGCGCTGTCCAGTCGGGCGTCGCGGGTGTCCTCGCGCGAGGGCCGGTGGTGCAGGAGGTGTGCCCCGGCCACACACCACAGGTGCGTGACCGGGGCAGACCACCTACGCCACCGGACTTCGGCTACCGCCGGGATTGGCCCTTCTCCCCGCCGAAGATGCGGCAGGCCAGCTCCTCCTCGGCGGTCAACACGATGACCGGCAGCTTCTCCACCCCCTGGGTGAGGGCCTTGTGGATCCGGTGCCAGCCATCGACGATCAGCCAGCCCACGTCCGGGATCGGCACCGCGATCAGCGGCTCGTCCAGGTTCACGCTGGCCGCGTGCGCGTGGTCGATGCGGATCAGGTAGAGCATGCCCGCCCACGTCTGCGGGTCAAGCTGGCCGGTGGGCTCGCGGCCCTGCGTGAGCTGCTTGGCGGCGGTGATGTCCCACTTCCAGGCCAACATCTGGAACGTCTCGATCTGGGACTCATCCAGGGGGTTGGGGTGCGGCCGTGATCCTGGGGCGTGCGTATTCACTTGGGCTGCTCCGTTCGGGGCGAGGGGTTCTCCGATGCCTTGTCGAGGAATTCGCGGGCGGCAGCCCGCTTGATCAGCTCCAGCGCGCAGTCGAGATGTGCGAGTGCGAGTTCCTTGTCGGTGGCGCCATCGAGCCCCTTAGCAGGGCGAGCGTCTGCGAGGTCCTGGGTGCGGTAGCAGCTGACCCAGAAGCTGAACTTGGCCATCGCGCGGACCATGCCCAGCCCGTGCTGCTCGCCGTACCGCCCGAGCATGTTCCACCAGTGGAGCAGGAGGTTGGCCTGCAGGGCGGCACACAGTTGTTCGGCGCTGAGCCTGTAACCATGAGCCAGTCGCGAAGCCAGGCCGTCGACTGTGTCCTTGTTCACCTGCTGTTGCTGCCGGACCAGGGCCCGCAACGAAGGCTCACCGGACAGGTGAGGGGGTGTGGGGTCGTTCACGAGAGTGATGTCCTTTCCAAGATCAATGGGCGTTTCGCCGTGGTGGGGACCTTGTCGGAGACGAGCGGTCATGCGCCGGTTGGGGATGAGGGGCTGGTGGAAAAGTCCCCGTGCCGGGTTGCGTGTTCAGCGAGCAGTTCGCCGGTGGCGGTCAGAAAGCGACGGGCGGCTGCCCTGGAGGCATGTGCGAGGGCGTGATCGAGCAGGGTGCCTGGCTGGGTGGAGCCGATCTCGGCGGTCAGGTAGGTTCGCGCCCACGAGCGCACTCGGCGGAGCGCATGGTCAGCCTCCAGGTTCCGCTCGCTGAGCTGCTCGCCGACCTGCTCCCACCACGTGCGCAGCGCCTGGGTGTAGGTCGCCTGGTACAGCGGCTCGCTGGTCAGTCGTAGCCCGCGTTGCAGCAGGTAGGCCACCTCGGCGGCGGCCGCGTGTGCGGCGTGTTGGGCGGCGGCGAGCGCCTCGTGCACTCGTTCGTCAGCCAGCGCGAGTGGACTTACCGTCCCGGATCGCGGTGAGCTGGGCTCGTCCGCCGTGCCGGGCGACGTAGGCGGAACCGCCACCGATTGCGCACCTGCGTACGGGGCGCGGCGGTCGCTGGGGATGTTCAAGGTGATCGTTCCTTTCGGTGGAGAGGTCAGAGGTAGAGCCACCCGGAGGCCACTCACAGCCGCCCCGACTCCCACGCACGGGTCGGCGATGCGGTGGCTGCCGGGTCGTGAGGTGTGGCCGAGGCCGTCAAAGCAGGTCCGGCGGTGGCGGCGAGCTTGGACAGAGCGTCGGCAAGGGGCTGGGTGGTGGCCAGGAACTGCCGGGTGGCCTGACGGCCCGCCTGAGCCATGGCCTGGGCGAACAGGTCGCCGTAGATGGTCGGGTAGCCGGTCAGCAGGCGCTGTTCGGCCTCGCGGCGGATGCGCATGATGGCTTCCGCTCCGTCGGCTTCCTCACTGTTGATCAAGTCCATGACCTGCTGCCACCAGCCGCAGACGTACTGGGTGACGGCGAGCCGGGCCAGGTCATCGGAACGGAGCTCCTGACCAGACTCGGCGGCGTAGGTGAGCTTGCCGATCGCGTCACATGACTCGAGTGCGGCGTTGGCGTGGTGGGTTTCGGCCAGGTCTTCGAACTGGGTCACGTCGTTCTCCCGAGGTATGAGCTGACTGGACCCGGGGACCGAGGGAAGGTTCCGGTACGGCCCGGCCCCGGGCAGGCCGTACCGGCGTCGCGGGCGTTCAGGCGGTCGCGAGGAGCTTGAAGGCACGGATCTTGATCTTGGTGTTGTCGTGGTCGGTAAGCAGGGCGCGCTCGGCCCGGACCACGGCGCTTTCGCGCGGTCCGATCACCGGGCTGCGGTGGTCCAGCCGCTCGGTGACCGCGTTGTATGCGGCCCAGCGGGTGTTGCGGATCGGCTCCTGCGTGGGCGCGGTGGTGAACAGGTACTCCAGCTCCCGCATGGCCAGCTCGTGGTTGCGGCGAGTGATCTCCTTGGCGTCCGGGGCGAGCGGGTGCAGGGTGTTGGTGAACTGGCGGAACTCCTTGACGTCCATCGGAATCGCGAGAAGCTTCTCGGCCTCGGCGGCGAACGCCTCCCCGTGCCGCCAGGTCAGCTTGAGGGCCTCCCGCGCCTCGGCGATCCGGCCCGCGATGTGGCCGGTGTGGCGGACCCGGAACATCGAGGCGTGGTTGCGCAGTGCGGCCCGTTCGGTGTTCGCGCACACCACTCGTACGGGAGTGGCAACCGTGGTGAAGGCCCCCCAGCCGTCGTGCCGGGAGAAGGCCGCGAGGTACAGGTCGAGCTGGTCGTGCCCGCCGACCATGAGCGGTTCGGGCAGGCGCATGGTGACGAACACCCGCCGTCCGCCGTTCAGCGATCCGCCGGTGTCGAAGATGGCCCCGGACTCGTCCACGAGGGTCTGCAGGAAGTCGGCGACCTCCTCGTTCTGAACGATCTTGTATTCCTTACCCACCATGCCGAGGCGCTCCGGCTCGCCGGTGACCGGGTTCGTGCGGACGATGAGGAAGTCCTCCTCGCTGGTCACGGGCTGGCCGGTGTCCGGGTCGGTCACCGTGCCGACCGGCACCTTGCGCACGTTCCACCCGGCGAGCTGGGCGTTGGTGAGCAGTTCCTCGGCGGTCATCGGGCCGGGGGCGGTGTAACCGAGCCGGTGCCAGCCGGGCTTCCCGGCGGCCGCGAACCCGGCAGAACCGTTGGCGAAGATTTCGATCTCGTGAGCCATGGCGGATGCCTCCTCGAAGGCGGTCGTGAATTGGGTGTGAAGGAACGGATGGAGGACGGGCGTTCTGGGCTCAGCCGTAACGGGGACGAGCAGGGGCCGGGCGGGCCGCCCTAGGCAGGCGACGCCGTGCCTGTGCGGCGGGGATGGCGCGTCCGGGGCCCATCCCCGCCGCGCGCATCAGCGGCCGGAGTCCGGGTCGTCGGCGAGGGCGAACCGGCGGGGCCGCTCGCAGGTCAGCTCGGCCTGACCGAGGCTGACCAGCCGGTCCAGAGCATTGGCCACCGCGCCGGACGAGGAGTCCAGCACCCGGCCGATCTCGTACGGGGTGAACTCCTTGCCCGGATGCTCGGCCAGGTGCGCGAGCACCCGATCCCGCAACGCGCCATGCCGGACCGTGCCCGCCGTCCTGGCGTCCTGGGCACTGGCCCTGGTCGCCGCCCGGGCCTGAGGTGGAGTGGTACCGGTCAGCACCGAGCGAACGGCGCGGTGTACCTGCGGAGCCTTGGCCATGGCCATCTCGAGCCGCCCCAGAGCCAGTACTGCATCCCCGTCCGCCTCCATCGCGGCCGCCGTCCCCAGCAACAGCTCGGCCAGCTCCAAAAGCTCGGCCCGCGCCTGCTCGCGCGCTGGATCCTCCTCGGCCCCCGGCTCCGTGTCCGGCGCATCCTCGTCTCTTTCCAGCCGTTCATCGAGGGCAGCCGCCGTAGGGCTATTTGGGGCTGGACCGTCCTCCGTCTCTGGGGCTTCAGCCGCAGGGGAGGCTTCACCAGCGTCGATGTCGGTTGACACGAGTGACTCCGCGTTTGCGGTGGCCTCCGGCTCATTTTGCGTCTCAGCGATCCCCATGGAGGGGGCGTCAGGCGTTGGGGCGCCGTTGATGACCACCTCGGCAGCGGACGCCGAAGTGTCGGGTGCGCAAGGCGAATCGGGCTCGTCCTGATCCGGCGCGGAAAGAGCGTCGGATGTGGCGGCGTCGGTGATGATCGGGTACCAGCGGTCCGGGGTCCGGCCCCGTCCCTGCCCGTCGTAACCGCCCGCAACCCGGCGGGCTCGGCCTTCGCCTTCCAGCTGGTTGAGGATCTTGCCCGCCGCCATCCGGCTCATCCCCGCCGCCGCGCCAACCGCCGTGGCCGACGTACCGGGGTTGGCCACCAGCGCCGCCCACATTGCCTCCTGACGGCCGTCCGTACCGTCCGCGCCATTGCCGTCCAGGGGCGGCACGTCCGGTACGTCGACGGCTCTCGGGGCGACATCCGACGCGATTTCGCCAGCGCCAGCGGACGCGATTTCCGGGGCATGAATAGCCATTGAAACGTCTCCCTTCCCGCAAGATTCGCCCCCCGATTTTCGGGGTCGGCGTTTTGGGTTGGCTCGACGATGGCTCGCATAACGCGCCTATGGCAAGCGGTCTCCGGATATTTTTCGTCACCCCAACGGCTGGAGAGGCTATCCTCACCAAAGTCTTCTCTGAGCTGCTAAAACATCTCACGAGAAGGCGGGCCGATCGGCTTTACATTATGACCGTGATCCAGTCGCACCATATTTCCACAACTACGGCCATCCATCCCTCATGCCCGTTCAGGAATTAATCGGATCTCGACATCAATCCCCGTTTCGACTTGACATCATTACCGGATCGAGCGTCCATAGAAATGGCACAGGAAATCCGGGCACGCTGGCCGTGGGCCGGAAACGGAAGGGATAAAGAACATGACCGAACGCCCAAGACCCTGCCCTACACGCGCGCCCTTGCCGCGCACGGCTTCACGCGTAGCGATCAAGGCAACGCCGGGGACGGACGGCAAATCATCCAGGGCTACCGGTCCCCTGACGGCCACGTCTACCAACTCACCATCCCCGACGGCCCCGGCCGACCCGTGATCGTCGAGGACGTACGCCGCCACCCCGGTCACGCCCCCGACCGCATCCAGCTGGCTACCGTTCCCCCCGGCACTCCCGTCGCCGACGTGGCCCTCATCGCCGCCGCACACGCCGCGTACACCGTCCCCGCCACTGTCTGACAGCCCCGCCGCCCCTGGCCCCGACACGCCCATAGGCGGCCGGGGCCACAGCCATGCGCCGTGGGCGGGGGTACGGCGCACCACCCGGACCGCCGTCCGGGGCTCACCATGCGGCGACGCGGCCGGGCACACCGGCGGGCGAAGGTTCTGCTCGGCTGTCGCCGAGCGGACCGCCGCACACGACGCCTGCCAGAACGTCAGCAGGTAAAGCACGCCGCTGGGCGCCGGCAACCAGCAGGAACAGTCAAGCCCATCAGAATCCCCGGCCCATCTATTCGTAGCCTCGCCTATAGGCGAGTCGGGCCGTGCATCGCGCAGTCCAAGACCACCCTGACCTGGCAAGACATCGCTATCGCGAGTAGCGGTCTTAATGGCGCGCAGGAGCGCTATCTGCATCTCCACGCCGATCTCACCGGCGAGCAGCCCGCCTCTCCCCTGCCCGCACCGCCCAAGAGACCCAAGTTCCTCGCGCCGCTGGCGCAGGCCACCAATGTCACCGCCGACGCCCGCCATCACTGGTGTTTGGTCCGAGCCCGCATTCATCAGCTCATACCGTCTTCACAAGCAGGCGCCCATTTACAGCCGACGCGGAGATCAAGCGGATGATTTCTGTGTCCGACGAGATCAAGTCGAGGACATGGCCAAATGTCGGCCGCCTTGCCTTCTCCTCCTCAGGAGACCCACCAGTTACCACGCGATCGTGCTAGCTGTACGTCGCGCTACGTCTACGCAGCCGTGGCCAGGGCCACCGCCCCCATCCCCGTACGGGATGGGCCACGGCCGCCCACGTGCCAGTTTCGGACCGGTGCGCGTGCAACACCGCCTGTCGCGGTACATCACCCACGACCGTGTCCCCCGGCCCCGCCCCAGCCATTCCGCCGACAGCGCCCGGCCGTGGCACGAACTTGGTCTCTGGGGCCAACCTTCTTGCCGCTACGTCAACCGTGCTGCGCCCATCAGCCTCCAGCAGGCCATCCCGGAGTTCACCTGGCCCGTAAGCGGTGATCACCGCCTGCTTGCCGCGGAGCGCAATCCACCGGTAGCTCACCACGAGGAACGCCCAGTGCGGATACTCCTGACGCAACCGGCCGAGCTCACGCTGCGCCCATGGCTCCTGCCCGAATGCGGACGCTGGGTCCGCACGGTGGCTCACGGCGCCTCCAGCAGCCGCGTGGAAGGGTCCAGCGCAAAGCCCTCCCGTCCAGCTTGGTCCGGTTGCCATCCGCGCTGCGGAGATGCCTGCACTTGGGATTCATCCGACGCAGAGAGTGCCATGTGTGCGGGAGCCGTCCCTGCATCGTCAGGTGAGAGCACGCTCCCCCAGGCGGCAGCATCGCCCTCTTGACCAGGGGCCGAAAAGAGCTGTTGGCGTTCCTGATCACCGAATGGGGCGAGGCTGAGCTCGGCCCAGACCGCGTGCCCGGTGATCGGGTCCCCGCACACACCCATCGCCGCCGCCAGCTGGGCCACTCCCACCAGCCCGCGCCCGTCCTCTCGCTGCCCCGTCTCGGTCCTCCGAGCGGCCGGAACGCCACGATCGAGAGCCGGAACGGCTCCTCCTCCCAGGTCGTAGAGGACGACCCGCGCCAGATGAGCGGAACGAGCGACCTCCACCACGAAGTAGCCGCCTGCCGCACCGGACAGGCTGTGCCGCAGCGCGTTGCTGATCAGCTCCGCCGCCACCCACTCCGCATCCTCCGCGCGTGGCGTGTTCTCCAGCAGCAACCTCACCAAGCGACGCGCCGGCGCAGCCTGATCCCCACGGCCCGCGAACGTCCGTCGCCACACCAGCCCTCCTCCACCGTGTCCCGACCGAACCTCCGCCAGGACCCGGCCCGGCTGAGGAGTCGGGAAGCACACCTTGTGGCGCTGCTCGCTTCCGTTCGTATGCGCGTCCCCATACAGCGGCGCGCTATCGCCCGCCTGGCCGTACTCGTGATCGTCGTGGCGCTGGTCCACCGCTGGTCACCTCCGCGATAAACCCCGGCCGATCCGGGGACGGCCAGCACCATCAACCAACTCCATGCCCGAATCACACCCCCAGCGCCCGCCATCCATCACCCCCGCCCGTTGCGCCCAACTACCTGCGACAACGCGCGCCGACCGGGCTCGATCACCAGGCATCACGCCCGATCGATCACCCCAACCAGCGGCTTGAGTCTCACCCGCCAGCCGCCCTACCGTTCACCACCCCACATCGCCGAAGGGAGCGTGGACACATGTCGGGCAAGGGCTACCAGACACTCCTCGACTGCCGGCATCGAGGCCGCCTACTACGAGAGCACGGCTTCACGGTCGACCAGATCGTCATCGTCTTCAGCCTCGACCACCCAGCCAGCCCGCTCCGGCTGTACCGCTACGCCGCCGGACTCACCGCCAGCCAGGTCATCACCGCCCACGCAGCACTCGATTCCACCGGAGCCACGAGCTTGCGCGAGGCCCGCCTCTACGACTACGAGAACGTGCGCCACGAGGCGCCATGTAACCGAGTGGAGGTGAAAGACCGCCACCGTTGTCTTGTCACAGCAAGGTAGCGAAGCTGGGGGCAGCCTGATCCGGGAGACGCCGGTGAGGGTGGGAAGCAGCCCCGACAACGACGGGACGTGCCGGTACTACCGGACGGCGCGGGTCCGACTAGCAAGACGGGAAGGTGTACGCAAGGAACCGACGCTGTAAAGCTCCTCAAGGGTCGTGCCAGCTCTAACCCGGTGGATTCGGGCTGGTCTGCAGCGCGCACCCGCTCCCCCGTTGCGGGGCGGGGAACTCCTGGGCTGGTTGTTTTCGCTGGCCGGGAGGCCACGGTGAAGGTCTGTGGCGTAGCCGTGGCGAGGCTGCTGGGGCAAAGTCGGGCACCTAGTCCGTTGATCGGTTCGTGGTGAACGTGGGAACCGTTCTGGGGTTTCCCGTCTCGTGTCCGCCTGCCGGGCGGGCGAGAGCGGGCAGGCGCGTCGTCCGCCGGTGACCTCAGGCGGGGCGGAGGACCCGTAGTAGTCCGAGCGCGGGAAAGCCGCGTGCATGGCGAAGGGGTCCAGCGGGTTCACGCACGCGTGGAACTGCAATGACTGGAGGCACTGGTGAATACTGGTGAACTGCCGGACTGGCCGGACGTGTTCCGGGCGGGTTGGCGGGTACGGCGGATGCAGGCCAAGCTGCACCGATGGGCGGCCGATGATCCCGGCCGCGTGTTCAATGACCTGTTCAACCTCGTCTGGCATCCGGATCTCCTCACGGTCGCGTGGGATCGGGTGCGGGGCAACAAGGGCGCGCGCACCGCGGGGGTGGATCGGGTGGTTCCCCGGTTCATCTCCGGCATGGACACCGTGGCCTTCCTGGCACAGGTGCGGGAGTTGGTGAAGTCCCGCACGTTCTCCCCGCTGCCGGTCCGGGAACGTCTGATTCCCAAGGCCGGGCAGCCGGGGAGATTTCGCAGGCTGGGGATACCAACTGCGGTGGACCGGCTGGTGCAAGCTTCCTTGAAGCTGGTTCTGGAGCCGATCTTCGAGGCGGATTTCAAGCCGGTCAGCTACGGCTTCCGCCCCGGGCGGCGGGCACAGGACGCGGTCGCCGAGGTGATCTATCTGGCTTCGAACTCCCGGAACTATCACTGGGTGTTCGAGGCCGACATCAAGGCGTGTTTCGACGAGTTGTCACACAGCGCGATCATGGCGCGGGTGCGGCGGCGGATCGCGGACAAACGCGTCCTCGCCCTGATCAAGGCCTTCCTGCATGCGGGCATCATGGCCGAAGGCGGGCAGGTCAGGACTTCCACCACCGGCACGCCTCAAGGCGGGATCTTGTCGCCGCTGCTCGCCAACATCGCGTTGTCGGCGCTGGACGAGCATTTCTGCGCCAAATGGGACGCCCATGGCACAGAGTGGCGACGCAGGGTACACCGTCAGCGTGGTGGGGCCACCTTCCGGATCGTTCGCTACGCGGATGATTTCGTGATCATGGTGAGAGGCTCCAAAGCGCATGCGGAAGCCCTGCGGGAGGAGGTATCCGACGTGCTCGCCCCGCTGGGGTTATGCCTGTCGGAGGCTAAGACCCGGGTCTGCCACATCGACGAGGGGCTGGACTTCCTGGGGTTCCGCATCCAGCGGCACACCAAGAGAGGAACCAGCCACAGATACGTCTACCACTACCCGTCGAAGAAGGCACTCGCCTCCATCACGGGAAAGGTGCGGGCGATCACGAACGGGGCCCGACACCAGACTCTTACCGACCTGCTGCGCGAACTGAACGCCGCGCTGCGGGGATGGTGCAACTACTTCCGGTATGGCCCGTCGTATGCCACTTTCAAGTACCTGGACGCCTTCACCTGGCGGCGGGTAACGCTGTGGCTGCGCAAACGCCATAAAGGGATCACCTGGAAGACCCTCTACCGGCGCTTCCTGACCGGCACGCCCAAGGGAAGACCGGAAGAGACCGGCATGGCCCTGTACTTGGCACAGGAAACGGGGACCACCCTCTATCGCTGGCGTGGCCACCACATCCCTAGCCCATGGACCATGCCCAGCACCGAAGAGGCAACATAACCATCGGAACCCGTGGAGAGCCGGATGCGGCGAGAGTCGCACGTCCGGTTCGGAGGGGCGGGCCGGGGAAACGCCCGGGAGAAATCCCGGAAACGCGCCCCGGTCCGACCCCTACTGGCCCCGCGGCGGCCGCCGACCCCCCGCCCACGTTCTCCGGCTACTCGCACGCATCTACGGGACCACACCCGCACAGCTCGTGTCGCCTCAGATACTGGCCACGTACCAAATCCGTGACCAGCGGGAACTCGTGCGCGGCGATCAATGACGTGGGCACCTCAGCACCCGGCTCTCGGCCCCGCTCGGCTATTAAACAAAGCGCTGATACGTGCGCTGCGATTCTGCGCTTGGGCGCGCGTCGATCTCTACCAGGCGCTCCGTCAGCTGCTGGTATGTCCAGCGAACCTCAGAGACGCGCCCCAGCTCGCCCTCAATAGTCATGATCTTGCACCACAACATCTCGTTGTAGGGGTCAATGCGGTCCACGGCCAGTCTCAGGGAGCCCAACGCCTGATCCGGATCAGAATGACGCTCAAGCTCAGCAAGCCGAGTCACCGCGGTGACGGCCTGGGTGACAGCGGTCTGGCGGAGTGGCAGGCACCAGACATCATCACGGTCGGCAAGCAACGGCCCTCGGTAGAGGACCACCATCCGCCGGAGCGCCTCACGCCGCGTCCTCTCGTCCTCGGCGGTGTTCGCCTGTACGTACGCTTCTTCGAACCGCCACCAGTCCACGTCAAAGTAGGCCGCCGACAACCGCCGCCGCTGCCCAACCTTCAACACGAACTTGACCGAGGGACCAAGCCCCGTCGCCTGGCGCATCGCCCCGTTGATATCGCGCACAGCCGTCTCCAGGCGCCGCGCTCCGCGCTCCCCGTCCTCTGGCCACAACCGGTCGATCACCGCGTCCGAGGACTCGCCATCCTTAGCTGTCGCGAGCAAGGCAAACAACGCTCTCCCCTCGCCCCTGCTGAAGGACACCTCCTTCCCAGCAACCATCAGTCGCGCAGGACCCAATACCTCAACCTGAGCCACTGATGGCCTCGGCGTCTCGATCGGCGGCACCACCAGCGCCTTTGGGGGCGGGGGCGAAACAGCTTCCGGAACAGCAGGACCCGGATGAACCACCTCCGACCTAGCTGAGGTGTTCTCTCCCTTGACGCCCACGCTCGTGGCACTCACCGGCACAGCGGCCAGCTTTTGATCAGCGCTGCGGTCCTCGTTGTGGCAGTGGACCGTTGGCAAGTTCGCCTCCGGCCCGGCGTTCGACATGCGCACGCGAACCCAACGCACCAGCAGGCCGCTCAGCAGCATCACCACAAGGGCGAAGGTTGCCGCCCCTGCTGGCAGGAGCAAGCCCTTCCCGGCGGCCTCCCGCTCCTGCCGTTGGGCCGGGGATAGGCGAGAACTGGCGTCAGGCGCTGGGCTCTCGCCAGGGCCAGCGGGCGACTGTGAACGTGTACTCGAAGAGTAAGGCGTTGCCCTGGCATGTCGGTCTTGATGCCGCCGGCTGCCCTGCCGAGCTTTGTGCGGCCTCGGTCGTACCTCGTGAGAAGAGATTCGCTGCGGACGTACGATCCGTTCCTCCCCCGGCGGCTTCTCCTCAACCATGTTTCGGTGCCGAGAACCTGATCTCTGCTCCGTCGATGGGCGCCTTGTCCCGGGTGACCGCTGCTCCTGGCTGGCCGATACTTTACTGCTGGGCGGCCTCAGCGGGACCTTCGAACCATCCGATTCGCCTCCTGGAGAAGCTGTGGGGGCCGGCAGCTTTCTCGCTTCTCGCAAACGCCCCATTAGATCCAGGGGCCGCCCGTTCTTGATGTCGTCGTTGACAGCGGCGCACCACTTTTCGATGTCATACAACTGATACGCCACTTCGGACACTCTTGGGCAATAGCCAGGATCATCTGCCCTTGCGGGCAATACCCCGCCAAGAAAGGCACCGAGCGCAGCAGCAGCCATGACGGGATACTGAGCCCAAGCCTGAATCCGCCCGCAACTGCCCTTTGCGAGAAGGTTCCCCGGAATCATCAGGCACCTCCCCAGCAGTCCAGCACGTCACTCTTGGTTTACCACCCCTCCCAGTCAAGGCGATCATGAAAACGCGAATACAGATCATCAAGGCTTGGCTCGAAGCAATAAATCTTCACTCACAAGCAGCCCAACAGGAGCCCCAAAGATCACACCGAAGGAGCCCAACACAGCCAGAGTTAGCAGCTCGCGCTAGATAGACTAAATGCCCGACTCGCGCCGATCACCCCACGAAAACGCTCTTGCCGTACTTCGAGACTCCCGCATGACCAGGGAGAAGCACTGCGTTGATTTCAGCGTCACACTTGGGACCGTCATGGATGAAGGCGACCCCCCTGGCACCATTGAAGACGTACGCCGGCGCCCCATCGACGGGATAGCAGCCGCTCGGGTTGTAATACGTCTTGCCGTTGATGAACAAAACGCCCGTTGCAGCGTCAGCATCGGCGGGAGCCCCCGTCACCAGCACTCCCGCTACGGTGAGGCTGGCGAGCGTGGCAGTGATACGCCCCATGTCACAAACCCCCAAGATCACCGATCGCTGCCCGCGACCTATTGTCAACAGAGAGTCATATCACGACCACGCAAGGCTATAGCCACTGAGTGACGGATCCGTTCTTGATCACCTGACTCACCTTCCGAGCCGCCGCGGCAAGCCATTCACGGAGGCGCCATCTCACCGAGGAATGAAAGACACCGGCGCAGCAACCCTCTCGAGCGCCTCAGCGGCACGAGGGCAAACGACACCCAGGCTCAAATGTTCGGCACGGGGCGAGCCAGGACCGTCAGCGCTTCTGCCCCATGAACTGGCTCGCGCTGCAGGAGACGCGGCGGATGCACGGTGACGCACCCCCGCCGCGCCAGTCTCATCGCGCCTCGCCGCGCAAGATCCTCTCGTACAGGTTTGTCGCCGCCGCGGTCAGCATCCACGCGCTTTCGCGAACAATGCCCTTGGCCCGAACAGGGCCCTTGGCCCGAACCGTCCGACGCACGAAGCTCAGACCGCCGCCGGCACACAGCTCGTACAGCAACTCGTTGCACTCGCATGAGTGCGAGATCACACGAATACGTTGCACTCGCCGGCACGGTCGGTACCAGTGCACCTCGACACAGCTGGCCTGCGGAGGCTCGAAGTGCGGGCCATGGAAGTCAGCGATCTCCGTCATGTCACGCAGTCCTCCCTTCGAAGACCTCGATGAGATTTCTGAGCGCAACGTCGACGCGCGCCATGACGAGCTCGTGGATGTAGTCACTTCCGGGCGGCAGCCGATAACCGTGCTTCTCCAGCACGGTCCGGATGTCCGCAACCAGAACAGACGTGATCCGGTCGTCCATGGTTGGCTTGCCCATGGGTCGGACCTCCCGTGTCCGATCAAGGGCCCGCCTCAGCGCTTCCACCGCCGGGGTGGGCCCGTTTGTTTCCTGCCAGGTTACGTGCAGCACGTACAACTCGTCTAGCACGTCTAGCCCGTACCCAACGTAACTCCTATGACAGCCCGTCCCTAACGTGCTGTCTGTGACAGTCGACCAGCTTGACCCGACACCGATTTATGAGCAGCTCGCGCGGATCATCAGAGAAAGAATCAAGGCGGGCAGCCTGAAGGAACGGCAGGTCGTCCCTTCAGAGAGCTCACTGCAACAGGAGCACGGCATCGCCCGTGGTTCGGTCCGCCGCGCCATGGAGCTCCTGCGGGAGGAAGGCTGGGTGGTCACGATTCAAGGCCGGGGCACATTCGTGGCTCCAAAAGAGAGCTGGCCCGAGCAGCCATAGGTCCCGGGAACGAGAGCAGCCGGGCTCAGACACTGCCTCTGGTCGGTGCGAGAACACGCCAGAGCAAAGTCGATTGCTGTTGCTCCTCTTGTACGCCGTGCGACGGCAAGGCGGGTGCCACACGACCCCTCAGGACAACGAGGGCGGCGGTCTTAAGTCCGATTAAGGATCGTACCGTGGCCGCGAGCCACGGCGTAGACCCTGACGGCTGGATGGTCATCTTCAACGAGCTGCCCGGATCGCCGGCCGGTTCGGCCGCAGCCGCCCACACGCTGAGGGTCGTCAAGCACTACCACTAGAGTGAGAAACCGTCTGGAAGTCTTGGTGATCCGTCCGTAAGGCTGCCGCGTGGCCTCCGTTCCTCGGGCCTGGCGGCCCTGCGGTACGGGTCCACTTGCCATCGAATGATGGGGTAAGCCACCGGCCGAGAGTCACGGACTGAAGCTATACGCGAACGCCCCAGCAACTCGTAGCAGGCCCGGGATGCCTCCGAGGCACCCGAGCCCGCTCAAAATCGTCGCTTACAGCAGAGTCGGGGCGTCGGGGGACGCAGCGGCCAGAGGCTTACGGGCGGCGACGGGGGCAGGGAATACGTCCCCCTGTTCCAGATCGGCCACGGTGACGAGCGGGCCAGCACAGATCCGCTCCAGTAGATCGGCCTGCTCAGGCTCCAATTCCACGCAGAGGGTGAGCACGTGGAGGAGTTGAAGTAGTTCGGTAGTGAACTCCGCGGGCCATTCCTCGGTGTGAATGTCATCGAGGGGCGAGGACTTGCGACCCGCCAGGTTCTTCTTTCGGTAGCCAAACCACTTCTTGACGACCTTCATCCCGGACACCTCGTACGCCCATACCTCGGGGCGGACGGGCGAGATGCAGCCAGCGCCGACGTGGAGGGTTGCCGTCTCGGCATCGTAGGAAATGTCATCGGGCATCTCCTCGGCCGTCCCCGGAATCGCCACCTGAACCTTGGCACGCCGATCAGGGACCGGCTTGGGTGACCCGGCGGGACGACCCTCAACGGGATCGGCAAAGCGTTCGCCGTAGGTGTGCAGCCAGATGATCCGCTTGCCGACCCGTACTGCCTGCGCCCACAGTTCGGGGTCTGCCGTGAGCGGAACCCGTACGCCGGGCGTTCGCAGATTCTCCGCGAAGCGCGAGGTATAGCCGCTATGCGCGGTCACCGCCGCAATGTAGGCCAGCACGTCAGGAGCCGTCACGGGCAGGTCGAGGCGCTGAGACAACAGGCGGACGAAGCCCGGGGCGAGGTTGACGAACCCGGCAGCGCGGTCACGGTAGAGCGGAAGCACGCGCCCACCGCGGCCATTGGTGTGATCCATATCGGGCACGTAGGCGGCGAACACTATGCCTGGACCCGTTTCGAGGGGATGGGCGTGTTGCTCGGTAGCGAACACCTGGATATCGCTCGCCACTCGCCAGAGGTCAGGACTTGGGGCGTGGTGAAGCCGTGAGTCCGGTATCAGCCATTGACGGTCGAATGAGCGATAGGCCACCCGCACAGGCACCGGACAGCTTCCACGCTCTTCCTTGAACGGATAGTCCCGGACCGGATGACCATGCAGGGGCTGGCGGATCTTCGTGAGATTGGCGTCACGAGACTCTCTGAACAGCACTGACTTACGATCATCGGGCGCTGCGATCAGCCGTTCCCACCGCGACCGCAGGGTTTCGGGGTTCGGATCGTAAACCCACGTCCGGTTCGGCTTGACGCCGGGAGCCTGCCAGGGCATCAGGTCGCCGAGGGCCGGGTAGCTGAGCCAGTCATCCCCCCCGGGCGGTTGAAGCCGATCAGCCCAGCCGGTCGCGCAGTTGGTCCACTCCGCGCCGTCGAGGCGCAGTTGTACCAGAGCGGCGAACTTCTCATTTCGGTGGCCCGACAAGCTGATGTGGTGGATCAGCGCGGGAGTTTCCCGGTCACCCTCGCCGTACCGTACGAAGACCCCGATGCAGAGCGGCTGCTGAACGCCGGGGAAAACCCGAGTGGATACGTCGGGCTGATGACCTTCCGGCGACAGGTCGATGATCCACCCCTCGTCGGCGGTTCGGCGCAGGTACTCCCGCATGCCGGCGAAACCGGGACCGGTCGTGTATCCCGAGGTGGTGATAAAGGCAACGATGCCCGCGGGCTGTTCGGGGTGAGCGTCGAAGACCTTCCACGTTGCCCACCGCCAGAAGTACACGTACAGGTTCGACAGGACGTATTCGTACTTCCCGAGCCCTTCGGCCCTGAAAGCTTTCAGCGGAACGCCGTGACCGGAGTTCTCCGCCCCCTGCTCGATCCAGCCGCCGAAGCCCTTGGCGCGCTCCCGGTAGGGCGGGTTGCCGATGACCACCTGAACCGGTGTGTCCCGCTTGACCCGGTTGGCCTCTCGGCGGGACCGCACGATCGGCTCATACATCGAACCTAGGTCAAGCCGCGTGTTCTCAAACGGGCTGTCCAGTGTGTCGGCGACGTAAAGCTTCTGGTCCTTCTCGGCTATCTCGGCGCCATGCTCGGACTTGAGCGCCTGATTCAACCGGAGTTCGGCCACCGCGTACGGCCCTGTCTGCCGTTCCATCCCGATGAGGCGGCCGAACAGTTTCTTGAGCCGGCCGGGGACGGCTCCCGTGCCTTCCTCTTCCTCTACGGTCCGGGCGACGTTGTTGACGATATTGAGCAGGTAGGTCCCCGTCCCCATCGCCGGATCGACAACCATCACGTCGTCAGAGGCGAAGCCGCCTTCCCGTCCGAACTTGCTCCGCAAGATGTCGTCGATGAAGCGGACCATGAAGGAGACCACCTCGTTGGGGGTGTAGTACGACCCGCTCTCTCTCCGAAGGCTGGAGTCGTACATGTCCAAGAAGTGTTCGTAGAGGTGAAGATAAGAGTCCGCCGAGCCGTCACTGATCTTGTCCCAGTCCACCGCGCCGATGACCCGCTTCAAGGTCTCCACGACGACGCTGCGGCCTTCCACTGCGTCATGAGTGAGTACGGCCAGGGCCTTGCCCATGAGTGAGTGGTTCTTGCCGAGCTGGGCGGCGATCTGGCCCAGGGTGCGGCTCTCGAAGGCGATGCCGTCCACACGAGCGAGCAGCAAGGCGAAGGTGACGGTCTGGGCGTAGGCGTCGGCGAACTCCTCATGAGTCAAGCCGGGGAACAGCAGCTTGCGCCAGTCCTGGCTGAGTTCGGTGAAGACCCTTTGCTTCTCCTCACCTCGCCGTTCACGGTTGATTGTCTCGGCGACCTCTGTCCGCAGCAGCTTGCACAAACCCGCCACCGCGCGGACGAGCTGGCGAAGGTTTCGGGGTGGGTTCGGTTTCCATAGCAGGAAGTCGGAGATGACACGGGCGAATTCCCCGTCAAGGGGAGTGAGCTTGCTGCCTGCCTTGCGAACGTCCCCGTTCATCCGAGCGACCTGCCCGACCAACTCCCCATCGCGGTACAGCGCCCACAAAGCGCCATCAGTGTAGAGAACATTCGGCAGCAGCCGAAGTTTCTCCCACTGGTTCTTCTCGTGCTTGTTAGGAGTCCAGGTTGTCGGCACACCGCGGCCGGGAGCCTTAAGCTCGACATAGCCTACCCGGGCGCCGGCCACATCGACGGCGTAATCAGGCCGCACGCCAAGGGTGGCAAGCGACATCTCGCCGATCATAGTGACGGAGACGCCGAGAGCCGCTGCCATATGCTCGAACAGCCTCTCTAACGGCGCGCGAAGCTGATCCTCTTGCTGGCCGCCACCTTTCAGTTTGACAGCAGCGGATTCGCCGAAACGTGCGACCGCCTGGGCGGCCTTGGCCTGCAACGACGAAGGGGGGTACTTTGCGGACATAAGCACCAATCAGGACTAAACTGTCCCTGCTGTTAACGGTTATCTCTGTGCCATCGGTTTGATTGTCTCGGCCGTTGCATCTACCTAACCTGAATCACCTACCTCTGTAGATACCTGGGCGGTTACACCCTTAGCACCATGTGTGCCCTGTAGGGGCGAGTGTGCGGTACCCGGCGATTTACACACCCAGTTCGTCGCAGGGCTGACCTGTCGCGGATGTGTCGCCAATCGCACAGAAGGATTCGGTAGCATGTTCGGATGTTCGACGGACTATCAGGGGTCCGTCGAAGAAGGGTCAACCTTATGAACTACCTGTACCAGTGCATCACTCCCTACACGCATCCCCAGCGATGGACTGAAGACGAGAAAGCTCTCTTCGATGAGGGCCGATGCTGCTGGGACGTTGGAAGCAGCACGGGACGCACAAGGCATTGCGGGCAGCTCAGCAAGCATGGGGTTTCCTTTGGCTACTGCCCGGAGCATGTTGACCAATTCCTTGAGGAGTATTATCCCAACGGCACGCCGCGGCATTAGCCGTTTCGTAGAACTACGCGTTATGCAACAGTTTGTCCTATATGACCTCGACAATTCCCTTATTGACCCTAATTGGCATGTCAATCATGGCTTGAAGAGTTTGCTGCAGAACTCCTTTAAGGTCCTGAAGCAGTTGAATGGACACTTGCTTTCGATCGGACGGCTTTCCACATCGCGAGTTTTTCTTTCCAAAGTGCGGGAGCGCTTCGCCGTAGCGGCCTTGGTCGATTAGCTGTGGCAGAGCTATCGCCGACGCATGCCGTACCTTGTCCGTGTAGGCCCGAGGTGGGCTGGAGGTAGCCATCGCCACCAACGGAACGGCGGACAACCAACTTGGACAGACCTAACAGACAGGACTGGCTGATGTTGTCGATGCCTATGCGTTCTCAGGGCTCGAAGGCATCCGTAACCCCGATGGGTGTAGCTCTTCCGCAGTAACTGGTTGGGTCAGGCTGTGAGGGTGCATCCGTCCTGGTGACGGCTGCGGCGAATGCGCTGGTTCTCGCGGTCGACATGGAAAGCCCAGTACTGATCGAGATCGCTGTTGGCAATCACAGCGCGGAGCTTCAAGATGGCCTCGGCTCCGGCCGGTCCTCACCTGGCTCCGGTGATCTCCAGGCGGTCGCCGTCCAGATAGCGGGCGGTC